>JBBRFO010000005.1:0-50002 GCA_038224135.1 Solirubrobacterales bacterium | reverse complement strand
TCCCAGTTGCGCTCAGACCGGCTCAAGGAGGTACCCAACGTTGCGCAGCGTCTCGATCTGGCCGCCGCCGAGCTTGTGGCGCAGGCGGTGCACGTACACGTCGACGACGTTGGTCCCGGTCTCGAACGAGGTGTCCCAGACGGCGTCGAGCAGCTGCTCGCGGGAGCAGGGCCGGCCGGCGCGCGTCATCAGGAAGCGCAGCAGGTCGAACTCGCGCGTCGACAGCGGGACGAAGCCCGCCCCGCTGCCGGTGTCGACGGCGTGGCGGTAGAGGTCGAGCGTCAGCGACCCGACGCGCAGGTAGCGCTCATCGGGATCGGTCTCCGACATCGGCGCGCCGACGCGGGCCGCGACGCGCGCGGTCAGTTCGGCGAGTTCGAACGGCTTGGCGAGGACGTCGACCGCGCCGAGCTCCAGGCAGCGGACCTTGACCTCGACCCCGGCGGCCGCCGAGACGATCATCACCCGCTGGTGCGGGCGATCGCGGCGGAACTCCTTCAGCACCGTCACGCCGTTCACGTTCGGCATCCGCAGATCGAGGATCACGAGCTCGTAGGCCCGCGACATCGCCCGATCGAGTCCCTCGCGGCCGTCCTTGGCGATGTCGACGCTGAACCCCTTGGCCTGCAGCGCGCGAGCCATGAAGCTCGCGACGTTCGGCTCGTCGTCGACGATCAGGATCTGCGCGCTGCGGGATGCGTCATCCGCTCCCGGCCCCCCGCCGTTCAGCTGCTGCATCTGCGGCTCTGAGCCCATGGCTCCGCCGCCGTCCCTGTTCAACACTGGTGTCCCCCCACTGCGTAGTCCCCCGACACACACTCGCCGAGCACCTTCCCCGATGCGCGACCTCCTGGCTTGTACTCCCCCAGGCCGAACATGTCAATCCGGTGGACGGCGTGCAGCGTCTCGTGCGCGGTCGAATTGTCGCGCTGAGCGGTCGTTTCAGGGTTTTCGCACGTCCCAGGCCCCGGGCGCCGAAACGCATTGTCAGCCGCGCATTACGGTCTTTCTTTCAGGTCGATGACACTTCGGTGACAGCCCCGTCAGATCGGCTGGGGTCGATTGACAGCGTGTGCAGACTGCCGCTGCGATAGGTCGCGCCAGCCGCCGTCGATGGTCCCCCCCGGATGACGGTGGCTCGAAGAAGGACAAGCCGCGAGCGGGTCCACATCTCGGTGCGATTGCGGCTGCGTCGTGCACGATGCACGGCGTAGCCGCCTTGCACGCCGGCGGCCGTCAGGCCCGCGTCGGCGAGGCATCCCCGGGGGTGCGCGACAGGTGCCATCCATCGCACTGCGGGCAGCGATAGGCGTGGCGCTGCTCGCCGTACTGCGTGCGCTGCATCAGCGCGTGCGAGCGCGCCTCGGACTCGCTGGCGAACCATTGCTTGAGGCGGCACGCGTCGGCCCGCCGCTGATCGCGACCCTGCTGCTCGGCGAACCACTGTTCGATGTCACGCGGCACGAGCCACCACGGTAGCTCCGGCGTGTTGCGGCGGGCGGCATCCCTGCCGCCCCGCATGTCGTGGCCTGACGGCCGCGGCTACCGCACGGCCTCCTTGAGCCGGGCGCCGGCCTTGAAGCTCGGCACCGTCGTCGCGGGAATGAACAGGGGTTGACCCGTCGCGGGGTTGACCCCACGACGCGCCGACCGGTTGGACACGGAGAACTTCCCGAATCCGGTGAGCGTGATCTCGCCACCGTCGGCGAGCGACTGCTCGATCGATGCAAGGGTCGCTTCCAGTGCGCGTCCGCTGTCGGCCTGGGTGAGGCCGGTGCGCTGCGCGATGTCCGCGACCAGGTCAGACTTCCTCATACGCCATCGTCCTTTCGGGAGTGGGCAGGGACTGACCGCGGGGACGCTACGCCCGTGATCGGTCGTCACGGCGCGACAAATGGTGCTCTGAGCAGGCCTTTCGGCCTGGGTCAGGCGGCCGACGGCCGCCGCTCGTCGCGATAGATCCGCGCGGCGAACGCGCCGGCCGGGTGCTCGCGCAGCCGCTCGATGACCGGCTGCATCGATGCCGGCAGCAGCGCCGGCGGCGGCAGCGGCGATCCGTACCGCTCCGGAATCAGCAGCGGCGCGCTGAGCGCGGCGAACGTCAGGTCGGCGGCGGTGAACGCGTCGCCCGTCAGGAATCGCCGCCCGTCGGCGAGCAGCGCCGCGACCTCGTCGAAGACGGCGTCGACCTGCACGAGCGCCGCGTCAGCGGCCGGCGCGTCGACGCCCAGATAGCGGCGGATGAACGGATCGAGCGCGCGGTGGCCGATGGCGAACGCCCGCCGCTCCCAGCGCGGGACGCCCGCGAGCGTCCACGGGCTCAGGTCACTGATCGTCGGCAGCGTCCGGTGGTACATCCACAGCCGACCGTCAGGGCCGAGTCCGGCGTCCAGCCAGGCCTCGATGCGGCGTGCCGCCGTCGCGTGCTCGGCCGGGTACAGCGGCGTTCCGCGGCCGGCGTGCGCGTCGGCCCACGCGAGGATCGCGGTCGAATCGCAGAGCACTCCGTCGCCGGTGACGAGCACCGGCACCGTGCGCCCGCCGCCGGCGCGGCGGGCTTGCCAGATGTGGATCGCCTGGAGGTGCGGTTCCTCGGCGTAGTCGATCCCCGCGCGGTCGAGCGCCCAGCGCGCCTTCTCGCAGTAGTGGCTGATGGGGATCGTGATCAGCCGCGGGCGCATGATGGCGGCCTGCCCGGGCGCTCTGGCGGCCCGGGCAGCGTGTCGCCGGCGGCTCAGCCGCCGACGATCTTGGCCTTCAGCTGCGCGAACTCCTCGTCGGAGATCGTGCCGTTGGCCTTCAGCTCAGCGAGGCGCGCGAGCTCGTCGACCGACGAGCCGCCGGCCGACGATCCGGCCGTCTGGCGCACGTAGGCGTCGAACTGCTGCTTCGCTTCCAGATGCTGGTCGATCGAGCGCTTACGCATCCCGTCGCCGCGCAGCACGAGGTACAGCAGCGCCGTCAGCACCGGAATGAACAGCAGCGCGAACAGCCAGAGCGCCTTCATGCCGCCCGACAGCTCGTGGTCGCGGAACAGGTCGGAGATGATCGCGATCAGGATCCAGATCCACATGATCGCGAAGAACAGCGACAGCGTGACGACCAGCGCATTGCCAATCGTGAACTCGGCAAGAATCACAGCAACCTCCAAGGGGTTCGGACCGGACGGCGCGAGGGTAACGGACCGGGATAGTCTCGCGCCATGACCGCGCCCGGCCCCGCTGTGCCCACCATCGGCCGTCGCTGGCTGGTGCGCGGCGTCTTCGCCCTCGCCGCCGTGCTCAGCGTCGTCGCGATCTTCTCCGTGTGGGCCAACCGCCAGTTGCTGAGCACGAGCTCCTGGGCGGACACCAACACCAAGCTGCTGCAGAACGATGCGATCCGCGGCCAGGTCGCGGGGTTCGTCACCGACGCGCTGTTCGCCAACGTCGACATCAGCGGCAGGCTGCAGTCCGGGCTGCCGACGCGCCTGCAGCCCCTGGCTGCGCCCGCCTCGGCGGCGCTGCGCGACCTGGTCGAGAAGGGCACCGACAAGGCGCTCATGCGGCCGAAGGTGCAGAACCTCTGGCGGGCCGCGAACGTCATCACGCACAAACAGCTGGTCAACCTGCTCGAGAACCGCGGCCGCGCGATCAGGCTGCCCGGCGGCGGCGCCGTGATCCTCGATCTGCGCCCGCTCGTCGGTGCCGCGGCCGAGCGCGCAGGGCTGCCGGCGTCGGCCGCGGCCGCGCTGCCCGCCGACCTCGCCCGCATCCGGATCCTGAAGGCCGACGAGCTCACATCGCTGCAGAAGATCGCCAACGCGCTCCGGCACCTGGCGGTCGTGCTGCCGATCCTCGGCATCCTGCTGCTGATGCTCGCGGTCTGGCTGTCGGCCGGCAGGCGCCGGGAGGCGCTGCTCTCGGCAGGACTCGTGCTCGTCAGCACCGGCCTGTTCGTGCTGATCCTGCGCTCGATCGCCGGCGGGCAGGTGGTCGATGCGGTGGCCGCCGACGCCGGTGTCCGCCCGGCGGCCAACGCGGCCTGGGACATCGCGACATCGGTGCTGGCAGAGATCGCCGGCGCGGTGATCTTCATGGGTGTGCCGCTGATCCTCGCCGCACTGTTCGCCGGGCCCTCGCGGGTCGCCCGCGACCTGCGACGGCGCATCGCACCCGTGCTGGCCGACCGGCCGGACGTCGCGTACGGCGCCGTCGCCGTCGCGTTGATGCTGCTGCTCTGGTGGGGGCCGATCCCCGCGACGCGCCGCGTCGGCTGGATGCTGCTGTTCGCGGGCCTGGCCGTCTTCGGCATGGCGATGCTGCGACGCCAGACCGCCGCCGAGACGGCCGCGGCCGTCAGCGAGGGGTAGCGCCGTCGCGACGGCGGCCCATGTTGCCGACGAGCAGCGAGACGATCGTCACCAGGTAGAGCTGGCCGAAGACGCCTTCCAGCATCGCCAGCGAGCGGCCGACGTGGGTCGCCGGGGCGAAGTCGCCGTAGCCGAGCGTCGCCAGGGTGACGAAGCTGAAGTAGAGATGTTCGGACGAGTCCCCGTCGCCCCGCGAGCCGAAGTAGGCGGCATCGTCGACCGACGCGACGGCGCCGATCAACGTCGAGAACAGCATCCCGACGAGCACGTAGATCGCGATCGCTCCCAGGACGGTCTGCAGCGTGACGCCGTAGGTGCGGACCTCGGCCAGAACGGCGCGCGCGAGGGCCAGCGGCGCGACCGTGACGAGGACAAACGACAGCACACGCGGGAGCGTCGTCGGCGCATCGCCGCCGGCGATGCCGGCGATCGCGGCCGTCAGGGCGGCCAGGCTCAGCATCCCCGCGGCTGCGAGGCCGCGTGATCCTGCGCCTGACGCGGCGATGGCCGCCACCAGCGTCGCCGCGAGCAGCACGATCGTGATCAGCTTGGCGACGTCGCCTTCGGGTGCGGCCGTGATGAACGCGGCCGTCAGCAACACCAACGCGAGGGTGATCGCGAACAGGTCACGGCGCTCGCGCAGCGGGCCCATCGCAGGGGATCCGAGCAGCCGCGGCGGACGGACCATGAAGGGAGGCCCGCGCGGGGGAGGCCGGCCGGCTGGAGGCACGACCGACCTCTCCCGCTGAGGTCCTTATCGACCCGCGTGAGTGGACGCCGCGGGTGAGCGCTTGCAGGTCAGCGGGCGGCGAGCGCGCGCCGCAGGCCGTCCGCCGCCGCGTCGCCGATGCGGCGGAAGATCAGCCCCAGCAACGGTTCGCCGACGCGCAGCGCGCCTTTCAGCGACAGCCGCGCGTCATAGGTCACGCGGCAGCCCGAGCCGTCGGGCTCGACGACGATCTCGTCGAGTGACAGTGTCGTCGCGTTCTCGCCGCGCAGCAGGACGCGCCGCGGCGGCTCGAACTTCTCGACGACGTAGACCAGCGGCACCTCGCGGCCGAGGAAGCGGGCGACGATCTCGACCTTCGAGCCGAGCGCGATCGGCAGGTCCGTCAGGCGCCGGGCGCGCGCGACGCCGGGATCCCACTCAGCGGCGCTGGCGAAATCGCTGAGGTAGGAAAAGACCTCGTCGGCGGGCTTTGGCGAGGCGATGGTGGTCGTGTAGCGCGGCACGGTGGTCCTTGGGTCGGGTGCATCGCAGGCTACGACGTGGGTGGTGCGCGCGGTTGAGCGACCGCCGTGCCCGGCAATACTGACGGCGATGCGCGCGCCGATCGCTGCCAGCGAATGACCGGTCGCGCGGCGCCCGCGTGGAAGGTCTGGACGGCCCTGTGGATCGTCTACATCGTCTGGGGATCGACGTACCTGGGCATCCGGATCCTGGTCGAGACGACGCCGCCGCTGCTCAGCACCGGCGCGCGCTTCGTCTGCGCGGGGCTCGTCATCTGGCTCGTCGTGCTCGTGCGCCGCGGGCCGCGCGGTGCCAGGCCGACACGTCGTCAGCTGGCATCCGCCACGCTGCTCGGGAGCTTCCTGGTCCCGGGCGCGACGGGGCTGGTCGCGATCGCCGAGGCGCATGGGTCGCCGTCGAGCTACTCGGCGCTGATCTTCGCGTCGATCCCGCTGTGGGTCGTGCTGCTGCGCCGGATGACCGGCGAGCGGCCGGCGCGTCAGGCGTACCTCGGCGTCGCCGCCGGGTATGTCGGCGTGGCACTGCTGCTCGTCCCCGGCCAGCGGCCGGCCGGTGTGGCGCTCGGCAGCGCCGTGCTGCTGCTCGTCGCGGCTCTGTCGTGGTCGATCGGCTCGGTCGCCGCCCGCCACCTGCCGACGCCGGACGACGCCGCGCTGTCAACCGCGCTGACGACTTGCTGCGGTGGCATCGTCGCGCTGCTCGCCGGCACCGTGCGCGGTGAGTGGGCGGACCTGCACGTGTCCGCGATCTCGGGCAGGTCGGTCGCGGCGTTCGCCTATCTCGTGCTGATCGGCTCGGCGGTCGGGTTCAGCGCATTCGTCTGGCTCGTCGCCAATGCACCGATCTCGCGCGTGACGACCTACGCCTACGTCAACCCGATCGTCGCGCTGATCCTCGGCCGGATCGCGTTCGACGAGCCGGCGCCGGCCCTCGCGCTGGCGGGCGCGGTCATCGTCGTCGGCTCGGTCGCCGTCGTCGTGCGGGCGGAGTGATGCGGAAGGGCGCGCCCCCGTTTCCAGAGCCGCGCCCCGCCGCTGAACCAGCACACCCGGACCGGACAGGGAGTAGCAGCCCGGGAGTGGGCGCGATCCTCTCGCAGCGATCGGAAAGTCGCGGCAAAACTTCAGGACAACAGCTCGCGCGTGTCGGGGCCCTGGTGCGATTCGGCCAACGCCGTGATCGCGTCGACGACGCGGCGCAACTCGGCGACGTGCGGCGCCGCGTACGGCCCCAGGCGCTCCTGCTCACGCTCGAACGCCAGCGCCAGTTCGCGGTAGTAGACGCGCGTGGCCAGCCCCTGGCCCTGGCCGAAGCGCCGCCACAGCGCGTCACCGTGGGTGCGGTAGTCGAGCAGGATCGAGCGCGCGTTGTGCAGCTTGTCGGCGAGCCCGACGCGCAGCGCCGCCGGCGACTTGTCCGGGAAGCCGTCGATGTGGGCGCGCTTGCGCCGGTACCACTCGCGGCCACCGCCGGAGCCGTCGTCCTCGCCGTCGACCGCGTCGCTGTTGGCGAGCACGATCGCCGCAACCGCCGGTCCGAAGTCCTGCTCGATCCTGGCCAGCGCCGCGCGGCCGCCGCCGTCCTCGACGACATCGTGCAGCAGCGCGCCGATCGCCTCGTCCTCGTCGCCGTGCATCTCCAGAACGAGTGAGGCGACGGCGAGCAGGTGCGCGCTGTACGGGACCGGCGTGCCCTTGCGCAGCTGGCGCGCGTGGTGCGCGGTCGCCAGATGCAGCGCGCGATCGAAGCGCTCGGTCAGCAGCGGCGTGTCGGTGAACGATTCGGCCACTGCTCTCGCAGGATCGCAGGGCGGCCCGCCCGGCGCCGCTCCGCGCCGCCCCGCCTAGCATCTGTGCTCGCCGTCATGCCCCGCGCCCCCGACCTAGCCGGCAGCATCCTCGACGAGCGTTACGAGCTCCACGAGCTGATCGGCGAGGGGACGTTCGGGCGCGTCTACCGCGGCCGCGACCGCCGGCTGCGGCGCCCGGTGGCGATCAAGGTGATCAAGCCGTGGTGGTCGGACGACCCGGCGTGGGTCGAGCGCTTCGAGCGTGAGGCGCAGCTGCTGGCGCGTGTCAACGATCCCGGCATCGTGCAGATCTTCGACGTCGGGCACGCCGACGAAGGCCTGTACTACGTCGCCGAGCTGATCGAGGGCGAGAGCCTCGCCGAGCGCCTGCGCGACGGCGCTCTGGCGCCGGCCGAGGCGACGCGGATCGCGGAGCGTCTCGCGCGCGCGCTCGCGCACGCCCACGCACAGCGCGTGGTCCATCGTGACGTCAAGCCCGCGAACATCCTGCTCTCCGCGGACGGTCGCGTGAAGGTCAGCGACTTCGGCGTCGCCCGGCTGGCCGAGGGCAGTTCGCACGGCGCCGGGGGCACGGCGATCGGCACGCCGCGGTACATGTCGCCCGAGCAGGCGCGCGGCCAGCCGACGACGGCGGCCAGCGACGTCTACGGCGTCGGCGTCGTGCTGTTCGAGATGCTCGCGGGCAGCCCGCCGTTCGCCGGCGAGGCGGCGGTCGACGTCGCCGTCCGCCACATCCAGGACCCGCCGCCGCCGCTGCCCGAGCAGACGCCGGTCGCGCTGGCCGCGATCGTCAGCCGGGCGCTGGAGAAGGCCCCGCAGGACCGCTACGCCGACGGTGGTGCGCTCGCCGACGCGCTGGGCGAGGTGGCCGCATCGCTGCCGCGCCCGGCGCGGCGGCCCGAGGCAGCGGCGCTCGCCGGACGTCACGACGCCCACACCACGACGTTCGCGGTCGCCGGCCCGGACGCGCCGAGCGAGGCCGCGACGCGGATCGTCGTGCCCGACGAGGCACGCACCAGCGGCGTCATCCCCGATGCCGCGCGGACGACCGTCATCGCCACCGGCGATCATGCGACGCGGGTGGTCGAACCGCACGACGCGGGCGACGAGGCCGGCGCCACGCGCGTTTCACGCCGCCGCCCGGCACCGCCGCAGCCGCGCAGGCGCTGGACGCGTCGCAGGCGCCGTCGCGTCCTCCTGGGCGCACTCGGCGCACTCGTCGCGCTGGTTGCGATCTCGCTGATCGTGCACGGCTCGCGGACGACCGTTCCCCAGATGCTCGGCCTGCGCCAGGGCGGCGCCGTGGCCCGCGCGCAGCGCGCGCACCTGCGCGTGCGCTTCGATCGGCACTACTCCTCGCGCCCTGCTGGCACGGTGATCAGCCAGCACCCCGACGCCGGGAAGCGGGCGGGCAAGGACTCCCGCCTGCAGGCGACGCTGAGCGCGGGGCCGCGCCCGGTCGTCGTGCCATCAGTCATCGGCCAGGACGCGGCGACCGCGCGCGCAACGCTCAAGGCTCGCGGCCTGCTCGCACGCATCACCGAGGTGTCCAGCCCGGGGAGCGCTCCGGGCGCCATCGTGCAGCAGGCGCCCGCGCCGCCGGCGCAGGCGCAGCCGGGCGCGACCGTCGCCCTGAGCGTGGCCGCGGCGCCGCAGTGGCGCATCGTGACGTCGTTGTCGGGCCGCGACGACGGCAGCTCCGTCGCCTTCCGGATCCGCGGGCAGCGCTGGCGCGTGCGCTACTCGATGGCCTACGACGGCAGCTGCACGCTGCTGCTCGTCTGCTTCGGGCCCAGCGTTCAGGCGCGCACAGTGCCCGGCGGCGAGCGGGTCGACGTGTGGTCGCTCGACAAGGGCGATGGGCGGGTGCGCACGATCCAGAGCGCCCCCGGCGTCTACCAGCTGACGATCACCCGCGGGGATGACCACGCGCGGTGGACGATGGAGGTCGAGGACTTTTCCTAGCCGGGTCGGTCACCGGCGTCGGGGAACCTGGGCGGCCAGCTGCGGATCGACCCGGCGCTGATGCATGCATGACGTGCAACAGCGCCGCCTCGATCTGGGCTGGGATCGACCCGGCGCTGATGCATGCATGACGTGCAACAGCGCCGCCTCGATTCGGCACCCAGGCCCACCATCCGGCCCGGATCCGAGCGGCGTGGTGCCAGCTGCGCCTCGACTGCGACGCCGCTCGGAGGCGATGCGTATCCTCGACGGTTCGAGTTCATGGATGATCTCCCGGCTCGCGATGGACTCCATCGACGCGCCGCTCTTCCCCAAGCAGGAGCGCGTACCAGGCATGACGACACCCGCACTCCGCAGCGCCCGCCGCGCGCTGCCGATCCTCGCCCTCGCCGCCGCGCTGCTCGGCGCCACAGCCGCCAGCGCGCCGGCCGCGAGCACGCTGCTGCACTCCTATGACGGGGAGGGGACGTTCCTCGACGGCACCGGCACCTACAACGGGACGAACTCCGGTGCCACATTCACCGGCTCCGGCCTCGGGCACAACAGCGATCGCGCGTTCGCTTTGAACGGCGCCAACCAGTACTTCTCCCTCGGGTCCGGCCAAGACTTCTACCCGACCGGGTCGTTCACGATCGACGCCTGGGTCCAGACGACGATCGCGACCGGGCCGGTGCAGACCGTCGCCAGCATGGACGAGTGCTCCGGCGCAAGCCTGCAGAACTGCGCGAGCCCCGGCGCGATCCCGGTTCCCAACGCGCGTTCGACCTGGCAGCTCGGCGTCAAGGACGGCGTCGCCTGGGCGTTCATCCGCGACGGCGACGGCGGCGGGTCGCCGACCGACTCCTACGGCCAGACGTTGCAGAACAAGAACGCGCCGACCGTCGCCGACGGCGCCTGGCACCACCTGACGTTCGTCCGCGACAGCGAGGCCGGGCGCCTGTCGCTGTACCAGGACGGGAAGGTCTACGACGAGCGGGTGCTCGGCGACGGCGCCAGCGGCCCGCTCGAGAACCGCGACAACGAGGCGGATCCGACGACCATCGGCGCACGGCTCGTCGGCTGGAACAGCACGACCTGCACCATCGGCTGCAACAACAACCCGAACTTCGAGTTCGCCGGCGCGATCGACGACGTCCGCTTCTACCAGGGCGCCGAGTACCCCGACAAGACGCCGCCGGTCATCACCGGGCAGATCCTCGGCGACGCGACCGGTGACTGGTACACCAGCGACCTCGTCACCGTCCGCTGGACCGTCAAGGACGAGTCTGTCGTCCGCAGCACGACGGGCTGCACCGACACCGAGATCACCGAGGACACCGCCGGCACCACGTTCACCTGCTCGGCCAGCAGCGCCGGCGGCGACTCGACGGCCACGTTGTTCGTCAAGCGCGACGCCACGCCGCCCGTCCTGACCTGCAATCAGCCGTCGACGATCCATTTCGCCGTCGGCTCGAAGGGCGACATGACGGCGACCGCCACGGACGCGCTGACCGGCGTCAAGGCGGTGTCGGTGTCGAAGCCGATCGACTCGGCCGAGAAGGGCGCGCACAGCGTCACGCTCAGCACCGAGGACAACGTCGGCAACTTCGGCAGCGTCAACTGCCCCTACCTCATCATCAAGCCGGTGATCCGCAAGGCGGCGTTCTCGACGCTGCTCAAGGCGCCGGCCGCGACCGCCTGCGTCAGCAAGCACCGGTTGTCACTGCGGCTGAAGAAGCTGACCGGAGCGGCGATCACCGCGGCGACCTTCACGGCATCGGGCAAGACGATGGCGACGGTGTCGGGACTCAAGCTCCAGCAGCCGATCAAGCTCACCAAGCTGCCGGCCAAGGGCAAGTACAGCGTCGCGATCTCGCTCACCGACGTCAACGGCGACAAGCGCGTGGCGAGCCGGACCTACCACGCCTGCGCCGCGAAGCACAAGAGGCGGAAGTAGGGCCGCCCCTTCCCGGCCGTTCAGGCCGTAGCTCCGGTCGTCCGGACGACGCGGCCGCGGGCATGGGGTCCAGACCCGATGCCCGGTACGGAGTGGACGTTCGTCCGATGTCCCGCCGCCGCGGGGCGTAGACGGAGGGCCGACGCCCCGGTTGCAGAGCCTGCAGCGCAAACCTGCACCGAGAGTGAACAAAACGCACCGCCGTCGACACGGCGCGGGTGATTACCAGCACGTTGGCAACGGCGCAGCGACCCCGAGGAAGACCCGGGTCAGCTGCCCCGCCGCAGGAGCCAGGACGGCCACCGTGGCGCCCATCGCGAATCTCCCCCCACGAAGGTGCTCATGACTCCGCACGTCCTCACGCCGTCGACGGTTCCCCCGACCCTGCAGGTCCCGCCCGCCCCGGCTCCCATGCCGGCTCGGTCCGCCGCACCGCGTCGGCGCCACTCGTCGCCGACGCTGGCCGTGCTCGGCCTCGGCTACGTCGGCCTGCCGACGAGCCTGGCGGCGACCGCCGCCGGCCTCGACGTGCTCGGGGTCGACATCAGTGAGGACCGCCTGCGGCACATCCGCGGTGGCGAGGTCGACCTGCTCGAGCGCGATCACGTCCGGCTCACCGAGGCGCTCGGCAGCGGCGCGCTGCGGATGACCGCGAACACGCGCGCCCTGTCGCGCGCCGACGTCGTGCTGATCTGCGTGCCGACCCCCGTCCACGCCGATCACCAGCCGGACCTGCGAGCGCTGCGCGCCGCCTGCGCCACCGTCGTCGCGCACGCCCGCGCCGGCCAGACGCTGATCCTGACGTCGACGAGCTACGTCGGCACCACCGCCGACCTGCTCGTGGCGCCGCTCGCCGAGCGCGGCCTGACCGTCGGCGAGGACGTGCACGTCGCCTTCAGCCCGAAGCGGATCGACCCGGGCAACACGACGCACACCCAGGAGGCGACGCCGCGCGTGGTCGGCGGGGCGACCGACCTCTGCGCCGAGCGCGCGGCGTCCGTCCTGGGACGGCTCACGAGCAGCGTGCATCGCGTGTCGAGCATGGAGGCGGCCGAGCTGACGAAGCTCATGGAGAACACGTTCCGCGCGGTCAACATCGCGTTCGCGTACGAGATGGCCGATGCCGCCGCGCACTACGGCCTGGACCCGATCGAGATCACCGAGGCGGCGGCGACCAAGCCCTACGGCTTCATGCCGTTCTACCCGGGGGCCGGGGTCGGCGGGCATTGCATCCCGTGCGATCCGCACTACCTGCTGGACCCGCTGCGCACGGCCGGCGCCGGCACGCCGCTGATCGAGCAGGCGATGGGGGCGATCGCCGAGCGGCCGCGGCGCGTGGCGGCGCGCGCCTGCGAGCTGCTCGGCGATGCGTTCGGCAAGCGCGTCCTGGTCGCCGGCGTCACCTACAAGCCCGGCGTCCAGGACGTGCGCGAGTCGCCGGCGCTGGAGGTGCTCGAGGCACTGGAGCGTGCCGGCTGCGAGATCGGCTACTACGACCCGCTGGTGCCGAGCCTGCGACTCGGTGCGCAGACGCTCCACGGCCAGCTGCACCCCCGCGGCGCCGACTGGGACCTGGTCGTCGTCGCGACGATCCATCCCGGCTGGGACTACCGCTTCCTCGACAGCTGCCCGCTGCTGCTCGACGCGACCTACCGCGTCGGCGCCGGCTACGGCTGCCACACGATCTAGCTCTCGTGCTCACGGCCGGATCGTCCATGCCCGCCGGGTCGTCGCGGGCGCCGCGCCTGACCGACAGGCTCGCCCGCGGCTTCGCGGTGCTCTACCTGTGCGCGCTGCTCGGCTCCGTCGTCGTGTTCAAGGCGGCGTTCTTCGGGATCATCAGCGTCGACCCGCTGTTCGGCGTCTACGGGATCGTCGTCTGCAGCTACATCGTCTCGCGGTTCGCGTTCTCGATCGCCTACCGGCCCAGTCGCGACCACGGACTGGAGCCGCGGGTGGCGATCGTGATGCCGGCGTTCAACGAGGAGGCCGCGATCGCCGACTCGCTGCGGTCGCTGCTGAGCCTCGACTATCCGGCCGACAAGCTGCAGATCGTGGCCGTCAACGACGGGTCGACCGACGACACGCTGCGCCGGATGCAGGCGGTCGCCGCGCAGGCGGGCGGGCGCGTCGAGGTGATCGACCTGGGCCGCAACCGCGGCAAGCGCGCGGCGATGGCCGCCGGCATCCGCGCGACCGACGCCGACATCATCAGCTTCGTCGACTCCGACAGCGTGCTCGAGCCCGACGCGATGCGGATCCTGGTGCAGGGCTTCCACGATCCACGCGTCGGGGCGATCTGCGGGCATGCGGACGTGCTGAACCTGCACGACACGTGGCTGACGAAGATGCAGGCGGTGCGCTACTTCGTCGCCTTCAAGGTCGCCAAGGCGGCCGAGTCGGTGTTCGGCTGCGTGACCTGCTGCTCGGGCTGCTTCTCGGCCTATCGCCGCGAGGCGATCCTGCCGCACCTGGCCTGGTGGGAGGACCAGCGCTTCCTCGGCGTCGAGTCGACGTTCGGCGACGACCGCTCGCTGACCAACTGCGTGCTGCGCACGTGGAAGGTGCGCTACGAGTCGCGTGCGATCTCGCACACGATCGTGCCCGACAGCTTCCGCACGTTCATGACCCAGCAGGTGCGCTGGAAGCGCTCGTGGACGCGCGAGAGCCTGATCCTCGGCTCGTTCATGTGGCGCAAGCACACGATCGCGGCGCTCGCCGCGTACGTCGGCATGATCCTGCCGCTGATCGCGCCGATCGTCGCCGTGCGCGCGGTCCTCTGGTCGCCGATCGCCGGCGGCGCGACGCCGCTCGTGTACCTGGCGGGCGTCTACGCGATGGCGGTCGCCTACGGCCTGTACTACACGGCGCGCCAGCCGCGCTACTCGGGGATCTGGATCTACGGAATCGTCTTCTGCTTCTTCTACCTCGTGTTCCTGCTGTGGCAGACGTACTACGCGATCCTCACGGCGCGGACAGCTGCCTGGGGAACGCGTCCGGCGACCGCCGGGATGGAGGTTGCGCCGGCGGCCGAGCTGTCGACGCCCGCTGCGCCCAACGTCGTCGCGTTGAACCCGGCCGCGCGTGCGGCCTCAGGGGCGTCGCCGCAGCGAGCGACCGTCCTGGCCGGCGGGATCGAGGCGTCATGATCGCCGCGCTTCGTGCCCGCGCGCGCCGAGGCGGCGCGCTGCTCCTGCTGCCGGTCTCCGCGATCCCGATGGTGCTGCTCGGCCCGGGCCTGATCGCCTCGCACACGCGCTTTGATCGCCGCTTCCACTCGCCGCCGCTCGCGGCGCCGGCGGTCGCGTTCACGGCCGCCGAGCTGCGCCGCTTCCGGCCGGTCGCGCCCTTCACGGGTGCCGTGCCGGTGCTCGTCTACCACGGCATCAACGCGCAGAACGACACCTACTCGGTCAGCCGCGAGGACTTCGCGCGGCAGCTGGCGCTGCTCGATCGCACCGGCTATCGGACGATCTCGATCGCCCAGTACCTGCGCTTCCGCGACGGCGACCTGCGCGGGCTGCCGCCGCGGCCGATCCTGATCACGTTCGACGACGGTCGCCTGGACAGCTATCGCGGCGCCGACAAGATCCTGGCCGCCCACCACATGCGGGCGGTGATGTACGCCATCACCGAGCCGATCCGCAAGCACAACCCGTTCCATCTCAGCTGGGAGGAACTGCACCGGATGCAGCGCTCGGGCCGCTGGGACATCCAGCCGCACGCGCATGACGGCCACCGGATGGTCGTCGTCGACGGCGCCGGCCGGACCGGGCCGTTCTATGCCAACGCGAAGTTCACGCGCAGCGCCGGGCTGGAGGACTTCGCCTCCTACACGCAGCGCGTCGCCGGCGACGTCTACGCGCTGAAGGACGACTTCCGCGAGCAGGGCCTCGACTCGCAGACCTTCGCGGTGCCGTTCGGCGACCGCGGGCAGCACGCTCTGGCGCGGATGCGGCGGTTCCTCGACGACCTGCTGACGAGCCAGTTCCGCGTCGTGTTCGTCCAGCGGGTCGGGAACGACCCGGGCTACACGACCCCGTCGGGCCCGGCCGAGCGGCTGGAACTGCACACGGCGACGCGGACCGATGACCTGTACCGCTGGCTCGTCGATCACGACCCGGCGCAGCGCTCATGACCGCCGCGTGCGGACGCCGCTCGGCGGCGCTGGCCTGTCTGATCCTCGCCGCCTGGGTGACGGTCGCGGCGGCGACACCGCCGCCGCGCCTCCCCGGTGCGTGCGGCGCCCTGCGCCCGCAGGGACTGACGTTCACGCGGGCGACCGGCGACAGCGCGATCGTGCTGCGCTGGCGCGCGCCTCGGGCCGCGAGCGGTCATCGCTCACGGGCCTACCGGGTCTACCGCGGCGGCAAGGTCGTCGGCCAGACGACGCGCCGCTCGATGCGCGTGATGATCCGGCTCGGGGCGCGCCACAAGCTGACGGTCGCCGCGGTCGATCGCCGGGGCCATCCGACGCGCTGCCGTGCGTCGATCACCGTGCTCAGCACGTATCGCCCCCCGACCGCCCCGCGGCTGCTGTCGGTGTCGGACACGAGCGGCGCCGGCGCGACGCTGGGCTGGGCGCCGTCGGCGCGCGGCGACAGCCCGATCGTCGGCTACCGCGTGCTGCGGGCGGGCGTCGTCTTCCGCCAGACGGCTGCGACGACGCTGGGCATCCCGCTGGCGTCGAACCGCACGGTCAGCTTCAGCGTCGTCGCGATCGACCGGCGCGGCGTGCTGTCGGCGCCGTCGGCTCCGGTCCAGGTCGTGACCGGGCACAGTCCGCCGCCGGCCCCGGCCGACCTGCGCGCCGTCGAGACGACCGACAGCGCCGTCGAACTGCAGTGGTCGGCCTCGACGCCGGCGCGCGGGCACATCGCCGGATACCGCGTCCTGCGCGACGGCGCGCCGCTGTTCCAGGTCAGCGCCGCCGACGCGCGCGCGACGAACCTGTTCGCCAGCCGCGGATACGCGTTCGCGGTCCAGGCCGTCGACACGCTCGGCACCGTCTCCGCCCCGTCGGCGACGGTCAGCGTGCGGACGAAGGATCCGGACCCGAGCGACGGACGCGTCCACGCGTTCCTGCTCGCCAGCACCGATCAGAGCTTCCGCGACTTCCAGGCGCACTACCGGCGGATCGGGACGCTCTACCCGACGTACTACGACTGCACGCCGCAGGCGGTGCTGACCGGCGGCGACGATCCGCTGATCACGAGCTGGGCGCAGGCGCGCCGCGTCGAGGTGCTGCCACGGTTCAACTGCCAGCGGACCGCGGTGCTGAACCGGATCGTCAACGACCCGGTGCTGCGCCAGTCGTGGATCGACCAGATCGCCACCAAGGTCTCGGCCAGCGGCGCCGACGGCGCCTCGCTGGACTTCGAGGCCGGCGCCGCGGCGGATCGCGCGGCCTTCACCTCGTTCGTGACCGACCTCGCCGCCCGTCTGCACGCCGAAGGCCACACGCTGACGATCTGCGTCTCGGCCAAGACCGCCGACGTGCCCAAGCATCCGCGCTCGACGTTCTTCGACTACGTCGCGCTGTCGCAGATCGTCGATCACGTGTTCGTCATGGCCTGGGGGATCCACTGGGCGACGAGCGCGCCCGGCGCGCAGGACGACCTGCCGTGGGTGACGAAGGTGACGGCCTACATCGCGACGCTGCCGAACGTCGGGCGCTACGTGATGGGGACGCAGCTCTATGCGATGGACTGGGCCGGCGGCGGCGGCTCGGCGCATCCGGCGACGAGCTACGAGTACGCCGACGCGATGGCGCTGGCGGGGTCGACGGGCGCGGCGCAGCAGCTCGACGCGACCAGCGACGGGATGTCGTTCGGCTTCACGGCGCCGGACGGTGCCCTGCACGCGGTCTGGTTTGCGGACGCCACGACCGTCGGGCGCCGGTTCGCGCTCGCCGCCTCCCGGGGGATGGGCTTCGGCGTCTGGCGGCTCGGGCAGGAGGACCAGCGGATCTGGGACGACCCGCTGGTCCTGGGCCCGTGATCGGGCGCATCGCCCGCCCAGAGCGCAGGAACACCGGCGGGGACGCCGAACAGCGGATGTGACATGGACCGTCCGTTGCCGCCCTGCGCGCCGCTCACCGCGGCGCCCGCCCCTCGCCGTGCCGCGCTGCTGCTGGCCTGCCTGATCGCGCTGCTCGTGCTCGCGCCGGCAGCACACGCGGCCGGCTCGCCCAACCTCAGCGTCGCGACGTCGAGCGCGACGGTGCTGTTCGGCGGGACCTCGACGGTCAGCGTCACCGCGTCGAGCCCGGCGGGCCAGCCCTACGGATACAACCTGTCGTTCCGCGCCGTCCTGCCCGCCAACACGACCTACGTGGCGGGGTCGGCGTCCGTCGCCCCGACGACGGTGCTGGCCAACCAGCCCGGTGCCGGCCAGACGACGATCCTCTGGTCCAACGTCTCCGACATCTCGGCGAACTCGACCTCGGCCGTCAGCTTCCAGGTCACGCATTCGACCGTCGCGTTCACGATCGGCAACACGTTCAACGTCACCGGCGAGGCCTACGCCAACACGGATCCGCGCAACGTGACGCAGTTCAACGCCGTCACCGGCGTGCCGGTCGCCGCGTCCTCGACCGGGTCGGCGACGTCGACGGGCACCCAGTCGCTGACCGCGATCAAGGTCACCAAGACGGGCGGCGGCTCGCTGCTGCGCGGCCTGCACGACCACCAGACCACCTACACCTCGACGGTCACCAACAACAACGTCAACCAGACGACAGGGATCGTCCTGACCGACTACCTGCCGGCCGGGATCGAGTACCTCGGCTGCGGTGGCGCCGGCGCCGACCACACGACGAACGCCGCGACGAACCCCGGGTCGACGCAGGAGTACCCGGGGTCCGGGCCGATCGTCGTACCGATCGTCCCGGGCTGCGTCGCGCCGTCGACGATCGACACGCTGATCACCGACCCCGACGGCGCCGGACCGCTGCCCAGCGCCGTCTACACGCGGCTGATCTGGAACGTCGGCACGCTCGCCGCCTCCGCCTCCGCCGCCCGTCCCTACCGCGTCGCGATCCCGCTGCGGGCCAACACCAACACCTGGACCGGCGTGCGCCCGACGGCCGCATCGGGCAACCAGGCCGCGAACCTCGACAACAACAGCGGCGCCGAGACCGACGACGAGCAGCAGCTGACCAGCCGCGCCGACGCGACCGGCAACTACAACAACGTCACCCCGGTCAGCGGCGCGACGACGCTGACGACCGTCGCCGAGGACCTGCTGATGGGCAAGAGCCGCTCGTCCGGCTCGCTCGACCAGGGCGCGATCACGACGTGGACGCTGTCGTTCTCGACCGGCGAGTACCGCTACTCGGAGAACGTCACCGTCAGCGACACGCTGCCCAACGGCTACTGCCCGCTCGGCGCCGTCAACCACACGACGCAGAACAGCGCCTCGGACAGCGAATGCGATCCGGTCGGCGGCACGCTGCCGTCGGCGCCGTATTCCAGCGTCACGGAGAACGGCGACGGGACATTCACGATCACCTGGACGCCGGCGGCGCTGGCCAAGTTGACGCACGCGAGCGTCAACGACAGCTGGACGATCAGCTTCCCCTCCCGCACGCGCGTGCACTACCAGGCGGCGTTCAACGACGCCGGCCCGATCCTCGCCCACGACAGCACGTCGAACAGCGCCAGCCTGACGGGCGTCGCACGGCCGCGCTGTACGGCACCCGGCGTGCCCGACTGCGCCCCGGCCGGCCCGCTGATCGATCACGACCTGCCGCTGAACCGGACGGTCGTCGACGCCGCCGGCGCCGGCCAGAGCGCGCCGCTTCCGAGCCTCGACAAGCAGATCGGGCAGTCCGGATCGGACTGCACGGCGGCGACGTACACGAACGCGATCCCCTCGTACGTGCCCGGTGACCGCATCTGCTGGCTGCTGCGTGTCGTCTTCCCGGGCCTCGTCGACACGTCCTCGCAGCGGATCAACGACTTCCTCCCGCCGACCGTGACGTTCGAGGGCGGCTCGGACACCGCGCGGCCGGCCAACACGGTCGGCTCGACGCTCGACGCGACCGGCGCGGCGCAGGGCTCACTGATCTGGAACCTGACCGCGGGGCTCGTCCCGTCGGGCGCCAAGACGTTCGAGCACACGATCTCGAGCATCGTCCAGCCGACCGGCCAGCTGGCCCCCGGGCAGATCCCGGGAAACCTGATGAAGTTCTCGGCCAGCAACACCGCGGGGGCGTCGTTCCCCTACCGCGACCAGGCCGACTTCGTCCTCGCGCTGCCCGTGATCGGGCTGACCAAGGGCGTCCAGCAGGTCAACGCCGGCGCCGCCAACGGCCCGAATGTCGACGGCGTCACCGTCAAGGGATCGGACGTCGTCACCTATCGCGTCGACACGACCAACACCGGCACCGCGGACGCCAGGAACGTCGTCGTCTGGGACCAGCTTCCGCCCGAATACGACTGCGCCAACCTCGGCCAGATCAGCGCGATCAGCGACAGCGGCACCTGCGTCAACAACGTCTTCCCATCGACGGACCGGATCGTCTGGACGATCCCGTCACTGACGCAGGCGGCGACGAAGAAGCTGACCTACAGCGTCGTCGTGCCGGCGTCGATCGGCCCTGCCCGGACGCTGACCAACCACGCCGGCGTGCGCTCGTTCCAGACGCTGTCGAACGTCGGCACGTTCTTCACCTACACGCCGGCGAGCAACATCGACCCGGCGAACCTCACGCCGTCCAACGTTCCGGCGGCGGATGACACCTCGAACGTCAAGACCCGTGACGTGACGATCGCCAAGGCGCGGACGACGTCGGTCGTCGAGACCGGCAACTCGGCGACGCAGGCGACGGTCGGCGAGACGATCACGTACACCGTCACGACGGTCATTCCCCAGAACACGACCGTCCCGGCGGGCTTCAAGATCGCCGACGTCATCGCCGCCGCGCGCCAGACGTACACCGTCGGATCGCTGGCCGTGACCTTCAACGGCGGCGCGCTGCCGGGCACGTGGAGCACGAGCGAGGCGTCGGCGACGCCGACGGTCACCGGCCCGGCCGCGGGCTACACCGCAGCGGGCTCGGACACGACGATCGTGATGACGTTCACCGCGACCGTCGCCGATCTCCCCGCCAACACGCGGGTCTCGGGCAACATCACGAACACCGCCGCCGCGACGTGGACCGACCCGGTGATCGGCGCGCAGACGCGGACGACCGCGGCGACGACGATCCAGGTCGTCGAGCCGCTGATCACGCAGACCAAGGCCGACGACGTCAACCCCGGGCGCGCCGTCCCCGATCAGATCATCACCTACACGCTGACGACGACCAACTCGGCCGCGACGCGCGTCTCGATCGCGCACGACACGACGGTCGTCGACCAGGTCCCCGCGGGGCTGACGCCGGTCGGCGCGGCGCCCGGCAACGCGCCGCTGGCCGACGGCGCCGTCGTCCCCGGAACCGGCGGGGCGATCTGGTCCGCCGGCGCGCGGACGATCACGCGCAGCGGCGCCGACATCAACCCGGCGGCGTCGCTGACGCTGACCTACCGCGTCAAGGTCGACAATCCGGCCGTCGCCGGCACGTCGCTGACGAACTCCGTGACGGCGAAGACGACGAGTCTTCCCGGCAGCGTCGCGGGCGAGCGCACGACCGCATCGGCGAGCAACACCGGCTACCAGTCGACGGTCACCGACACGATCCGGATCGGCAGCGCGACCGTCGTCAAGACGGCCGACCGGACGACCGCGACGATCGGCGATCCGGTCCAGTACACCGCGGTCGTCACGATCCCCGCGAACATCAACCTCTACGACGTGACGCTGCGCGACACATTGCCCGACAGCCTCGACTACGACGGCCTGGTGTCCGCGGTCTGCACGAGCGGCTGCCCGCCGGCGATCACCGTCCAGTCCTACACGCCGACCGTCACCGGCGGCCTGACCAACGTCGCCTGGGACCTCGGCGACCTGACGGCGGCGCCGGCAGCGCGCGTCGTGACGATCGTCTACACCGCGCACGTCCGCGCGACGCATCGCAACGGCGGCGCCAACGTCGTCGGCGCGCAGACGATCGTCAACGGCGCCAGGGTCTCGTCCAACCTGACGAATCAGCTCGCCTTCAACGCCGCCGTGATCCCCGGAACGTTCGACGAGACCTCGGCGACGAGCGCCGCGACGGTCACCGTGATCGAGCCGGCGCTGAACGTCAACAAGCAGGTCTCGCTGTCCGCCGGCGCCTACGCCGACTCCGCGACCGCGCAGTCGGATGACAGCTTCAGCTACCGCCTCGTCGTGACCAACACGGGCACGTCGCCGGCATACGACGTGCAGGTCACCGATCAGCCCGACGCGGAGCTGACGAACGTCACGCTCGCGGCCGGCATCTCGACGACGGCCAGCACCGACGGCTGGACGTCGGTCAGCCCGGGCATGGCCTGGACGATCCCCGGTCCGATCGCCGCGGGCGCGTCGGTGACGCTGACGTACACGGCGACGCTCGTCCCCGCGGCGGGCCTGAGCGACGGGCAGACGATCGTCAACACGGCCGCGATCCCGCACTCGTTCGGCGTGCCGATCGCGACGCGCCTCGCCAACCCGACGTGGACCTTCCGCGACTACGTCAACGGCGGCTCGGACAGCGTCACGGTGACACTCGACTTCCCGACGCTGACGATCGCCAAGACGACCGGCCGGCCGGGCAACCCGGAGACGGCCACCACCGAGTGGGGCCAGTCGTTCCCGTGGCGCGTCGTGATCACCAACACGTCGGCGACCGCGACCGCCAAGGCCGTCAAGATCCACGACGTCCTGCCCGCGAACTGGAGCTATGACGCCGCCAGCGCGACGCTGACTCCCGGCGGTGCGCTGGAGCCCGTCGTGACGCCGCACGCGGCCGGCGACGACCTCGACTGGACGACCGGGCAGAACCTCGGCCCCGGCGCCAGCCTGGTGCTGACCTTCTCCGCGACGCCCTCGCTGCAGGCGCTGCTGAGCGCGCCCGGAGCCGGCGCCAACGTCAACACCGCGGCGATGACCGCGACCGACGAGGCGGGCAACACCGGGAACGCGGGCGGGGCGTACGCGGCCGGCCCGGATCCGGCGACGGCGACGCTGCTCGCCCCGGTCCTGACGATCGCCAAGACGCCCGACGGCGGCGCGGCGACGGCCGGTTCACCGACCAGCTGGAACGTCGCGGTGACGAACACCGGCACCGGCACCGCCCACGTCATCACCGTCACCGACGTGCTGCCGGCCGGCACCACGTACACGGCCGGGACGGCCACGGTCGCCCCGGCGGGCGGCTTCTCCGAGGTGTCGGTCGTCGCCGGCCCCGCCGTGGGTCAGACGACGGTCACCTGGACGATCGCCACGATCGCGCCCGGCGCCACGCGGACGATCACCGTGCCCGTCGCGACCGACCCGGCGCTGGCCTCCGGCAGCGTGCTGACGAACAGCGCCTCGGCGGTCGCGCAGGACGTGCCGCCGACGGTCAGCGACACCGGATCGCGCGTCCTGGCGACCTCGGCCGATCTCGAAGCGACCAAGTCCGGCCCGGCCACCGGCGTCCCCGGCGGCCCAGATCTGCGCTACACGATCGGGGTGACCAACCACGGGCCGTCCGTCGCCCGCAGCGTCACGCTCAGCGATCCGCTGCCGGCCGGCGCCGTCTTCGTCGCCGCCTCGAACGGCTGCACGTTCTCGCTCGGCACGGTGGCCTGCGCGGTCGGTGACCTGGCCGCGGGCGCGAGTTTCTCGGCGACCGTCGACCTGCACTACCCCGCCGCCGCGACCGGCGCGCGGACGAACACCGTCACCGCCACCTCGCCGACCCCGGATCCGGGCGTGTTCGGGAACACCGCAACAGCCACGACCACGCTTGTCCCGAGCACCGATGTGTCGATCGTCAAGTCGGCCGCACCGACGACGATCAACAACGGTGAAACGACGACGTTCACGCTGATCGCGACGAACAACGGCCCCTCGGACGCGGTCGCCGTCGCGATCAGCGACCCCGTCCCGGCGGGCTCCAGCTTCGTCTCGGCCGACGGCGGCTGCACGCTGCTCGCCGGCGCCGTCAGCTGTGCGGTCGGCACGCTGACGCCCGGTGCGACGGCCACGTTCCACGTCACGCTGCGCGCGACGGCGCCGGGCTCGATCGACAACACCGCGACGGTGTCGACGACGACGCCCGATTCCGACGCCACGAACGACAGCGCGAGCGCCTCGGTCATCGTCAACCCGACAGCCGACCTCGCGGCGACGAAGACGGCTCCCGCGACGGCGAACGTCGGCGACACGATCACCTACACGATCGGCGCGACCAACAACGGTCCCGACACCGCCGCGGCCGTACAGCTGAGCGACACGCTTCCCGCGGGGGTGCAGTTCGTCTCCGCCGCCGCGCCGTGCGCGCTGGCGACGGGCACGGTCACGTGCGCCGTCGGCTCGCTGGCCAACGGCGCCTCGGTGACCCGCACGATCACGGTGCAGGTGCTCGTCGCCGCGACGTCGACGACCGTCGTCAACACGAGCACGGTCAGCACGACGACGCACGATCCCGAAGCGACGAACGACAGCGCGACCGCCTCGACGGTGATCGCCGCCGACGCCGACGTGCGACTGACCAAGAGCGCGGCGCCCGCGGCGATCATCCGCGACGGCACCTCGACGTTCACACTGACCGCGACCAACGGCGGCCCGTCGACGGCGCAGGCGGTGCAGGTCGTCGACACGCTGCCGGCCGGCCTGCAGTTCGTCTCCGCCGACGCCGGCTGCACGAACGCCGCCGGCGTCGTGACCTGCCTGATCGGCACGCTCAACAACGGCGTCTCCGCGACGCGCAGCGTGACGGTCAAGGGCATCACCAACGGCATCTGGACCAACTCCGCCGTCGTCAGCACGACGACCCACGACCGCGATCCGTCGAACGACACCGCGACCGCGCCGGTCAGCGTCGGCCCGCGCGCCGAGCTGACGCTGACGAAGACCGCGCCGGCGACGGTCGCAGCCGGCGGCGACGTCACCTGGACGCTGAGCGTCGCCAACGCCGGCCCGGACGATGCCCACGCCGTCACGATCACCGACACGCTCCCGGCGGGCGTCACGTTCAGCAGCGCCGACAGCCCCTGCACGCACGCGGCGGGCGTCGTCACCTGTCCGGTCGGAACGCTGGCGGTCGGCGCCGCGGTGACGCTGCACATCACCGCCAACGCTCCGGCGGCGCTCGCCGATCGCGACCTCGTCAACCAGGCCACCGTGACCGAGACCGAAGGCGACGCGAACCCGGCCGACAACACCGCCGGCGCGACGACACGGGTCGGGCCGCTGGCCGACGTGAAGGTCGTCAAGCAGGGTCCGCCGAGCGCCCCGGCGGCGAGCACGATCACGTGGACCGTGATCGCGACGAACGCCGGCCCGTCGGTCGCGACCAACGTCACGATCAGCGACCCGCTGCCGCCGGGCGCGACGCTCGTGTCGGTCACACCCGACCAGGGTTCGTGCACGACCGCCCAGCCGATCACCTGCAACCTCGGCACGCTGCCGGTCGGCGCCAGCACCCAGGTCGCCGTGCGCGCGAGCACGCCGGCCAGCGCCGCCAACACCTCGCTGGTCAACGCGGTCACCGTCGGCGCCGACCAGCCCGATCCCGACAGCACGAACAACAGCGCGTCGGTCGGCACGGCGCTGACCGCGGCCGGTGGCGTCGGCAGCGGCAACGGCAGCGGCAACGGGAACGGCAACGGCGGGAATGGCAGCGGCGGGGGTTCGCGCGCGAGCCTGACGCTCAGCAAGCTGGCGCGACCGGGAACGGCCCGGGCGGGTGAGCTGGTGGCGTTCACGCTCACCGTCCGCAACCGCGGCCGGGTCACCGCCCGCACGGTCCGCGTCTGCGAGCGCCTGCCGCACCACCTGACCTACGTCCGCACGCCCGGCGCGCGCTTCATCAAGGGCGACGCCTGCTGGACGATCGCCCGGCTCGGCGCCGGTCACGCGCGCACGTTCAAGCTCGAGGTTCGCGTCGACCGTGATGTGCGCGGCGGCTCGTCGATCACCAATCTCGCGGTCGTCACCGCGGTGAATGCGACACCCCGCAGGGCGCAGGCGACGATCCGCGTCCCTGCCCGCGGCGCCACCAGCCCGCAGCGCAGCCCCGGCATCACCGGCTGATCAGCACGTGCGACGCGCGGCTGCCGTCTGTCTGTTCGCGCTGCTGCTGCCGCCGGCGGGCGCCCGCGCCGCGCCATCGCTGCAGCCGACGGGGCGCTCGTCGCTGATCGCGCGGATCCTGCGGCCGACACTGGTTCACACGACGGCCTCCGGCCGCGCACCGCTGCAGGCCCGGATTCGCGCCCGCGCCGACTGGGCCGGCGGCGCGGTCGGGCTGCTCGTGCTCGGCGGGCGCCGCACGCGCGGCCATCTGTGGCTGAAGGTGGCGCTGCCCGGACGCCCGAACGGCGCGACCGGCTGGATCGACCGTGACGCTGTGCGGCTGGTCCGCACGCACTGGCGCGTCGTCGTGCGCGTCGACGCGCGCAGCCTGTCGCTGCTGCACGACGGGCGGCTGGTGCTGACGACGCGCGTCGTCGTCGGCGCGCCTGCGACGCCGACGCCCCGGGGGCTGTTCGCCGTCTACGAGCGGGTCCGCCAGCGGCCCGGCGCCAATGTCGGGCCGTGGGCGCTGCATCTGACGGCGCATTCGCGGGTGCTCCATTCCTACGACGGCGGACCGGGCCGGATAGCGCTGCACGGCCGTGAGGGCACGCTGTTCGGCGATCCGCTCGGCAGCGCCGCGTCACATGGCTGCGTGCGGATGCCGAGCCGCGTGATTCGCCGCCTGGCGGCGCTGCTGGTGCCGGGAACGCCGGTCCACATTCGCGCCCGCGGCTGAGACAGGTTCCAAACGTCCGGTGTCGTCCCGCGCGCCTGCGAGCATCGCGCTCATGAACTCCACCCAGGCGAGCGGCGAGATCGAGATCGGCGTCGTCATCAACCGGATCATCGAGACCTACAAGGCCACGGCAAACGTCCTGCTGCCCGGCGCGGTGATCGTGTTCCTGCCGGTCGCGCTGCTGACGGCCGCACTGTCCGGGGGCGCCGGGGCGCTGCTGGCGCTGATCGTCGCCGTGGTCGCGTCGCTCTGGTACACCGGCATGGTCACGCGGACCGTCCAGGACGTCCAGGACGGCCGCGTCGACGCGTCGCTGGAGGAGTTGTTCAAATCCGTGACGCCCGTCCTCGGGCAGCTGTTCCTGCTCGGCATCCTCGCCGGCGTCGGCGTTCTCATCGGCTTCATCCTGCTCGTGATCCCGGGCCTGATCCTGCTGACGATCTGGGCCGTGGCGGCGCCGGTCGTCGTGATCGAGTCGAAGGGGGCGACGGAGGCGCTGGGACGCAGCCGCGAGCTCGTCCGCGGCAACGGCTGGACCGTGTTCGGCGTGCTCGTGGTGATCTTCGCCGGGGAGATCGTGCTGAGCTTGATCGTCGGTTCGATCGGCGCGGTCTCCGACTCGTTCGTGCTGCGCTTCCTCGTCCAGCTGCTGCTGAACGTCGCCGTCGCGCCGCTCGCGGCGCTCGCGGCGGCGGTGCTGTACTTCGCGCTGACGGGCGCGCGCGGCGAGGCGACCGTGCCCGTGGCGCCGGCAGCGCCGTTCAGCCCGCCGCCGGCTGCGCCGGCGATCATCCCGGATGTCGGATCCGCCTCGACCGACGCCTTCGGCAACCCGGCCGGCGCAGCGCCCCCGCAGATGTTCGCGCCGCCTGTTGCGCCGTCGCCGGCGCCCGACCCGCCCGCTCAGGCTGCGGAGCCCGCGGCATACGTGCCGGGCGCGCCCGGCGGCGCCGCAGATCCTCAGCCCGTCGTCCCGGCACCGCCCGCGCCGGAGCCCGAGCCGGCGTTCGATCCGCCGCCCGCCCCCGAGCCGGCGCCGGACCCTGAGCCGGCGTTCGATCCCCCGCCGGCGCCTGAGCCGGCGCCGGACCCTGAGCCGGCGTTCGATCCGCCGCCGGCGCCGATCGATGGTCCGCCGGACGACGAGCCGCCGCCGCGGACCGAGAGCATCGGCCCGCCGCGCTGACCATGCGCTGACGATCGTCGACCCGCGGGCAGCCGTGGGGTAGGGTCGCGAACGGGTCAACACCGGAGGAGCCGAAGGTGCTCACGAGCGGCGGGCGCATGACGTCAGGGACGCAGCGAATTGCTGCGGCGTTGCTCATCGCGGTCGTCGCGTCGGGTGCGTTCGCGGCCGCTGCGCCGGCGGCGACGCCGATCAAAAAGCTCGCCGATCGCATCACGAGCGCCGACCTGCACGCCGGCGTCATCGCGACGCAGGAAGCCCTGGCGCGGGGCGGGATCGCGACGCGCGACGGCACGCACGTCGTGCGCAAGGCGGTCAAGCCCGCCGCCTCGTCGGCGGCGACGTCGTACGAGGCGGTCAACCTCGCGGTCGACGCGCGCGACCAGGCCAGGGGCGGCCGGGTGACGCTCGCCGAGCTCGACGCCACGCTGCTGCGCTTCAAGGCCTACAAGGCCCGTGGCCGCAAGCCGGGCATCGCGCTGCGCGACTTCATGACGGCGTGGGTCCGAGGGGCGAAGAAGCGTCCGCGGAGCCCGCACAGCTTCACGCCGCTGCTGCTGGCCGAGCTCGCCCGGCGGCAGGTCCCGTCGATCGACCTCGCGGCCGGGACGTACGACCCCGCGACGCTGCGACTGTCGCTGCTGGAGAGCGAACTGTTCTCGGCGGCGTTCGACCGCTGGCCGGCGAGCGCGCGGCACCCCGTGAAGCGCTCGCGCAAGGCGTCGATCGCCGCCGACTCCGGGCCGGGCAACTGCACGGAGGTGCTGAAGGAGTACGTCGGGAAGGTGCTGCCCGGGTACGACCAGATCGAGTCGTCGGCGATCCAGTCGATCGCCGGCGAGGCGATCGCGCACGGCCTCGGGACGCTGATGACCGGCAAGAAGGTCACCGACGCCAAGGCCGTCCTGACCGCGAACAAGAACGCGGTCAGTGGCGTTCTGTCGATCATCAACACGCTGCTGCGGCTGCAGAAGCTCGCGGCGCTCTACGCGGGCGTGCAGATCTATGTCGACGTGGCACCGGCGTCGATCGAGAAGCCCGAGGCGAAGCAGAACTACATCGCCGGGGAGGCCCAGTACGGGGAGGGCGCCTTCACCGCGAACGTCGGCCTCAGCCCCGACGCGCAGAAGTCGTACGACAAGGAGATCAACGGGCTCGGCGAGAGCTTCCGCAAGGTCCGCAAGGCGATCCAGGACTGCGCCGGCGTCGTCGGCATCCCGTCACCGACGTTCGCCGACGACGTCGCCGAGGACCTCACGAACTTCAAGGTGAAGTGGACGCTGAAGGCGTCCAGCCGTACCGCCAACTACGAGTTCAAGAAGACGCAGTGGTTCGCGCCCGGCGGGCGCATCGGTGCGCTCACCCGGATCGATCCGACGCTTGCGGCACACCGCATGTTCGTCGACATCCCGACCCAGCCGCCCTGGTCGTACGCGCCCGACCGGTTCTACCAGGCACCGCCCGACGAGGCCGACGCAACCGCCGAGCTGCTGACCGCACAGCCGCCCTCGCTCGGGACGCTGATCAACGGGATGCTCGGCGCGCAGGCGCCATTTGGCCTCATCGACGCGCTGGTCGAGCTCAGCATCGGCTGGTTCCAGTCGATCGACACGCCGCAGGACACGGGCACGCTGGTCGTCACCGAGCACAAGCCGAAGTGCGTCGTCGGCAGCGCGTCCCGCGCCGTCGCCGCCGCCGACCAGTGCAGCGGCAAGTACGGCGGCACCTTCAGCGGCACCGCTGACCTGTCGACCGGGCCGGCGCCGCTGGCGCTGAACGCGACGTTCAGCGGCTCGATCGTCGTGGCGCCGGTCCCGTCGCTGATTCCGGCGATCCCCGGCTTCCCGGTCCAGCCGGTCACGTACTACAAGGTCGAGAGCGGGTCGCTGCAGTTCAAGATCAGCGGGACCGAGCCCAACGGCTGCCAGCTGCTCGCCGAGGGACCGGTCGACCTGACGGCTGATCCGAGCACGGCGACGCAGAACCCGCTCCAGCTCACGCAGGGCACGCCGACGACGTACAACCTGCGCTTCCAGCCGCCGCTGATATCGACTGTCCCGGGGGCATTGACCGACTGCCCGGATCCGGCCTCCAACAAGGCGATCACCTGGCCCGTGGCCGCCGGGGTCGGCGAGCTGATCCACGCACCGGACAACCAGCCGCTCGGCGCGAACGGCGAGGTGGCAGGCACGTTCGCGGGGCGCGGCGACCCGTCGGTCCCGCTGCAGACCTGGACCTGGAACCTGACGCCGCAGTAGCCCGGAGACCGCTGACTGGCTGAGCAGCCAGTCGACGTCCGAACCCGGTACGGTTCGCGCCATGTCCGCGACCGACGCCTCCATCCCGCCCGCCGGCGACGAGCCGCGGCTGCGCGACCGCCTCGTCTTCGAACGCGAACGCTGGCTTGACGGCCCGCCGCACGATCTGTTCCGCGACCTGCGGTCCGGCTGCCCGGTGCACTGGTCCTCACGGATGCCGGAGTTCCCCTCCGAGGACGGCTACTGGTCGATCACGACGGCCGACGGCGTCCGCGAGGTCAGCCGCGACTGGGAGACGTACTCGTCCGAGCTCGGCGGGATCACGGCGGCGACCAACGCGGCGCTGCCGCTGGAGCTGACGCGGGCGATGTTCATCGGGATGGATCCGCCCAAGCACGATCGCGTCAAGGCACTGTTCCAGCGCGGCTTCACGCCGAAGCGGATCGCCGAGCACGAGGACGCGATCCGCGCGATCACGCGCGACGTGCTCGACCAGCTCGACGGACGCGAGACCTGCGACCTGGTGACCGATGTCGCCCAGCCCGTCGTCTCGCGCGTGATCGGCAGCTTCATGGGTCTGCCGCCCGGCGACGACGTCGTCTGGGCCGAGCTGATGAACACGATCCTCGGCGCGAACGATCCCGAGGTCAATCCGGACGGGGTTCAGACGGTGATGGAGCGCGACGTGCCCGAGGTCTTCCGCCGCTGCGGCGAGCTGATCGCCGACCGCCGCGCGAACCCGACCGACGACCTGACCAGCGTCCTCGTCCACGCCGAGGTCGACGGCGAGCGGCTCGAGGAGCACGAGATCGTCATGGGCTTCTTCCTGCTGATGGCGGCCGGCAACGACAGCACGAAGGCGACGTACTGCAGCGCGATGCAGGCGCTGCTCGAAGACCCCGAGCAGCGCGCGATCCTGCTCGCCGACCCGTCGCTCGTCCCGTCGACGGTCGAGGAGGCGCTGCGGATGTTCCCGGCGTTCGCGCACTTCCGCCGTACGGCGACGAAGGACACCGAGCTGCTGGGCCAGCCCATCCGCGAGGGCGACAAGGTCGTCATGTGGTACGTCAGCTCCAACCGCGACGAGACGCGCTACGAGAACCCCGACCACTTCGACGTGCGCCGCAACCCCGAGCACCAGGCGTTCGGCGCCGGCGGGCGGCACTTCTGCCTGGGCACCGCGCTCGCCCGGCTGGAGCTGCAGATCCTGCTCGAGGAGACGCTCGCCCGCTATCCGGCGATGGAGCTCGACGGCGAGCCGAAGTACGTCGTGTCGGGTTTCGTCAACCAGCTGCGCACACTGCCGGTCCGGCTGGCGCCGTAGCCGCTCAGGCCAGCAGCGGCGCGATCGCTGCGCGCAGCGCGCCCGGCACGTCGTCGATCAGCATGTGGCGCCCGTCGGCGACGACCTGCCGCCCGCTGACGACGACGTCGCGCACGTCGGCCGCGGTCGCCGCGAACACGGCGGATTCGAGCAGCGTCGCCGGCTCCGCGCCGGCCATCCGGACCGAGTCCAGGCCGACGCTGACCAGGTCGGCGATCGCTCCGGCCTCCAGGCGGCCGCCGTCGTGCCAGCCCAGTGCCGCATGCCCGTCGCCGCTCGCCGCGCGCAGCAGCGCGGCGGCGGTCCAGCTGCCGCGCCGTCCCGACGCCAGGCGCTCGTCCAGCTCGACGGCCCGCGCCTCCTCGAACAGGTCGATCACGGCGTGGCTGTCGCTGCCGACGGCCAGCGGCGCGCCGGCGGCGGCGAGCGCGCGTGCCGGGCCGATGCCGTCGGCCAGGTCGCGCTCGGTCGTCGGGCACATGCAGATGCTCGTGCCGGAGGATCCGAGCAGGGCGATGTCGGCGGCCGCCAGGTGCGTGGCGTGCACGGCGCAGCTTTGCGGCCCCAGCGCGCCGTGCTGGGCCAGCAGCTGCGTGGGTGTGACACCGTGCGCGCTCAGGCAGCCCTCGTTCTCGGCGACCTGCTCGGACAGGTGCACGTGCAGCGGCGCCTCGCGCTCGCGCGCCCAGCCGGCGACGACGGCGAGCTGGTCGGCCGGCACGGCGCGGACCGAGTGGATCGCGGCGCCGACGCGCGCATGCGGGCCGGGCGACAGCCCGCCGGCGCGCTGCGCCCAGGCGTCGGCGTCGCCATCGCCGAACCGCAGCTGCGGCCCGCTCAGCGGCTCGCCGATCCCGCCGGCCAGGTAGCAGGTGTCGAGCAGCGTGATCCGGATCCCGGCCTCGGCGGCGGCGGCAAGCAGCGCCTCGCCGAACGCGTTCAGCTCGGAGTAGCGGGCGCCGGCCGTGTCGTGGTGCAGGTAGTGGAACTCGCCGACACAGCTGATGCCGGCGAGCGCCATCTCCGCGTAGGTCGCCCGCGCGAGCGCGTGGTAGGAGTCCGGCGTCAGCCGGTCGGCCAGCGCGTACATGTCCTCGCGCCAGGTCCAGAAGCTGCCGCCGGAGCGCTGCGTGCGCCCGCGCAGCGCGCGATGGAAGGCGTGGGAGTGCGCGTTGGCCAGGCCCGGCAGCGTCAGCCCGCGCAGGCGTGTCGCGCCCGTCGGCCGGCCGGCGCCGGGCGTGACCGCCGTGATCCGATCGCCGTCGACCTCGACCAGCACGTCGGCGCTGACGCCGTCGCCGCCCAGCCAGGCGTAGTCGGCGACATAGCGCGTCACAGCTCCTCCATCGGGATCCGCACGCCGCGGTCGTGCGCGACCTCATCGGCGCGGTCGTAGCCGGCGTCGACATGGCGGATGACGCCCATCGCCGGGTCGTTCGTCAGCACCCGCTCGAGCTTCTGCGCGGCCAGCTCCGTGCCGTCGGCGACGCAGACCTGCCCGGCGTGGATCGAGCGACCGATGCCGACGCCGCCACCGTGATGGATCGACACCCACGACGCGCCGGAGGCGACGTTGACCATCGCGTTCAGCAGCGGCCAGTCGGCGATCGCGTCGGACCCGTCGAGCATCGCCTCGGTCTCGCGGTAGGGCGAGGCGACCGACCCGCAGTCCAGGTGGTCGCGGCCGATGACGATCGGCGCCTGCACGGCACCGCGATCGACGAGCTCGTTGAAGGCCAGCCCGGCGCGGTGGCGCTCGCCGTGACCGAGCCAGCAGATCCGCGCCGGCAGGCCCTCAAAATGCACCTTCTCGGCGGCCAGCCGCATCCAGCGCTGCAGCGACTCGTGCTCGGGGAACAGGTCGAGCACGGCACGGTCGGTCACGGCGATGTCCTGCGGGTCGCCCGACAGCGCCGCCCAGCGGAACGGCCCGCGACCCTCGCAGAACAGCGTCCGGATGTACGCGGGGACGAAGCCGGGAAACGCAAACGCGCGCTCGCAGCCGCCGAGCTGCGCCTCGGCCCGCAGCGAGTTGCCGTAGTCGAAGACCTCGGCGCCGCGGTCCTGGAACCCGACCATCGCCTCGACGTGGCGGACCATCGATTCGCGCGCACGGGCGATGAAGTCGTCCGGCCGTGTGCGCGCATGCTCGGCCCAGTCAGCGACGGCGATGCCCTGCGGCAGATAGGCGAGCGGGTCGTGCGCGGACGTCTGGTCGGTGACGATGTCGATCGGCGCGTCCATCGCCAGCAGTCGCGGGACGACGTCGGCGCAATTGCCCAGCAGGCCGATCGACAGCGGCCGGCGGGCGTCGCGCGCCTCGATCGCCAGCCGCAGGGCGTCGTCGAGGTCGTCGGCGGCGACGTCGAGGTAGCCGTGGGCGATCCGGCGCTCGATCCGCGACGGATCGACGTCGACGCAGATCGCGACGCCACCGGCCATCGTCACGGCGAGCGGCTGGGCGCCGCCCATCCCGCCGAGGCCGCCGGTGAGCGTGATCGTCCCGTCGAGCGAGCCGCCGAAGCGCTTCTCGGCGACCGCGGCAAACGTCTCGTAGGTGCCCTGCAGGATCCCCTGGCTGCCGATGTAGATCCACGAACCGGCGGTCATCTGGCCGTACATCGTCAGCCCGGCGGCCTCCAGCCGGCGGAACTCGTCCCACGTCGCCCACTCGCCGACGAGGTTGGAGTTGGCGAGCAGGACCCGCGGCGCCCATTCGTGCGTGATCATCACGCCGACCGGCTTGCCCGACTGGATCAGCAGCGTCTCGTCGTCGCGCAGCGTGCGCAGCGTGCGGACGATCGCGTCGAACGAGGCCCAGTCGCGCGCCGCCTTGCCGGTACCGCCGTAGACGACGAGCTCGTCGGGGTGCTCGGCGACGTCGGGGTCGAGGTTGTTCTGCAGCATCCGCAGCGCGGCCTCCTGCTGCCAGCCGCGGCAGGACAGCTCGGTCCCGCGTGCGGCGCGGACGGTACGAGCGGCGCTGGTCATCACATCTCCTCGGACTCGGTGATCGGGGGCAGGGGACCGGTGACGGACTCCGCGGCACGGCGCGCGCCGCCGCCACGGACGAACGCGACGGCGGCCTCGATCTCCGGCGCCAGGAAGCGGTCGTGGCCGGGGCCGGGCGTGAGTTCGCGCAGCGCGCCGATCACGGCGGCGCCGGCGGCACCGGGCTCCAGCGGGGCGCGCAGCTGGATCCCGCGCGCCGCCGTCAGCAGCTCGATCGCGACCACGCGCGTCAAGCCGTCGACCGCGGTGCGCAGCTTGCGCCCGGCGGCCCAGCCCATCGAGACGTGGTCCTCCTGCATCGCCGAGCTGGGGATCGAGTCGACGCTCGCGGGCACCGCCAGGCGCTTCAGCTCGGAGACGATCGCCGCCTGCGTGTACTGGGCGATCATGTGGCCGGAGTCGACGCCCGGATCGTCGGCGAGGAACGCCGGCAGGCCCTGGTTGCGGGACGTGTCGAGGAAGCGATCGGTACGGCGCTCGGACATGCTCGCCACGTCGGCGGCGACGATCGCCAGGAAGTCGAGCACATAGCCGACCGGCGCGCCGTGGAAGTTGCCGTTCGACTCGACGCGCCCGTCGTGGGTGACGACCGGGTTGTCGACGGCGGCCGCCAGCTCGCGCGCGGCGACGGTGGCGGCGTGGTCGACCGTGTCGCGCGCAGCGCCGGAGACCTGCGGCGCGCAGCGCAGCGAGTAGGCGTCCTGCACGCGCGTGTCCTGCGGTCCGCGATGGCTGGCGACGATCGGGCTGCCGGCGAGGACCGCGCGGATGACGGCGGCCGACGCGGCCTGGCCGGGATGCGGGCGCAGCCGCTGCAGGTCGGCGGCGAACGGGCGGTCGGTGCCGAGCAGGCCCTCGACGCTCATCGCCGCGGCGATGTCGGCGGCGGTCAGCAGCTCGCGCAGGTCGGCGATCGCCAGCGCCAGCATGCCGAGCATGCCGTCGGTGCCGTTGATCAGCGCCAGGCCTTCCTTCTCGCCCAGCTCGACCGGCTCGATGCCCGCCTCGCGCAGGGCATCGGCGGCCTCACGCGGCTCGCCGGCGCCGTCGCGGACGGGACCCTCGCCCGTCAGTGCCAGCGCGCAGTGGGCCAGCGGCGCCAGGTCACCCGAGCAGCCCAGCGAGCCGTACTCGTGGACGACGGGCGTGATGCCGGCCGAGAGGATCGCCGCGTAGGTCGCGGCCGTCCGCGGGCGGATGCCGGTGCGACCGGTCGCGAGCGTCGACAGCCGCAGCAGCATCAGCGCGCGCACGACCTCGCGTTCGACCTCCGGGCCGGACCCGGCGGCATGGCTGCGGATCAGGCTGCGCTGCAGCTGGGCCCGCTGAGCCGGCGGGATGTGCCGCGTCGCCAGCGCGCCGAAGCCCGTCGAGACGCCGTAGTGCGGTTGCGCCTGGCCGGCCAGCGCGTCGATGATCTCGCGGCTCGCGGCGATCGCCGTCTGCGCCTCCGCGGTCAGCTCGACGACGGCGCCACCGCGAGCGACCGCGACGACGTCGTCCAGGCTGAGCGGGCCGACGCCGACTTGCACGCTGTCACGCGAAGGCATGCGCGCATCAGACCACAACGGCCGGCTCGCGGTGTGAGCCGCCGGCGGCCGTGCTGGACGTTGCCGGGCGCTCGACTAACCTCGCGCCGCATGAGCGTCCTGCAGATCGTCACCGTCGGCGATCCGGTGCTGCGTGCCCGGGCGCGCGAGGTGACCGCCCAGGAGCTCGCCACGCCCGCGGTTCAGCAGCTGATCGACGACATGGTCGACACGATGCGCGCCGCGGGCGGCGCCGGCCTGGCGGCAAACCAGGTCGGTGAGCTGCTGCGGATCGCCGTGATCGAGGTCGATCACAACCCGCGCTATCCGTACAAGCCGCCGATCCCGCTGACCGTGATCGTCAACCCCGTGATCGAGCCCGTCGACGACGAGCTCGTCGCGATCAACGAGGGATGCCTGTCGGTGCCGGATCTGCGCGGGACGCTCGATCGCCATGTCACGGTCCGCGTCCGCCGGCAGGATCGTGACGGGGCCGCGCACGACGAACTGCGCCGCGGGCTGACGGCCGGCACGTTCCAGCACGAGGTCGACCACCTCGACGGCATCCTCTTCCTGGACCGCGTCCGTGACCCGACGACGTTCACCACCTGGGAACAGTTCGAGCGCCATCACCGCGACGCGTTCATCGCCCGGATCACCGAGTTCGTCGAGCGCGTCGGGTCATGAGCACGCTTGTCATCGACCACATCGGCCTGCTCGTCACCGGCGTCGCGGAGCTGGGGGAGGGGCCACTGGGCATCGTCCGCGACGCGGCGCTGGTGCTCGACGGCGATCGCGTTGCGGCGATCGAGCCGGCCGGCACCGCGGCCGCCGACGAGCAACTCGACGCCGCCGGGCGCTGCGTGATCCCCGGCTTCGTCGACAGTCACACGCATCTGGTGTTCGCCGGCGACCGCGCGGAGGAGTTCGCGGCGCGGATGGCGGGCGCGCCGTACGCGGCCGGCGGCATCGCCGTCACGACGCAGGCGACGCGCGCAGCCTCCGACCACGAGCTGACGGCGCTCGCCGCCGCGCGCCGGGCCGAGGCGCTGCGGGCGGGCATCACCCACCTGGAGATCAAGTCCGGCTACGGCCTCGACGTCGCGACCGAGGCGCGGCTGTGCGCCGTCGCGTCCGGGCTCACCGACGACGTGACGTTCCTCGGGGCGCACGTCGTGCCGCCCGACTATGCCGGGCGCGGCGACGACTACGTGGCGCTCGTCTGCGGCGAGATGCTCGCTGCGTGCGCGCCGCTCGCGCGCTGGATCGACGTCTTCTGCGAGGTCGGTGCGTTCGACCCTGAGCAGTCACGCGCGGTGCTCGAGGCCGGACGTGCCGCCGGCCTGGGCCTGCGCGTCCACGGCAATCAGCTGGGCCCGGGCGCCGGCGTGCAGCTGGCGGTCGAGCTGGGCGCTGCGTCGGTCGATCACTGCACGTACCTGACCGACGGGGACGTCGCCGCGCTCGCCGCGAGCGAGACGGTCGCGACGTTCCTGCCGGCGACCGACTTCTCGACCCGGCAGCCCTACCCCGACGCGCGCCGCGTGATCGACGCCGGCGCACAGGTCGCGCTGGCGACCAACTGCAACCCGGGGTCGAGCTACACGACGTCGATGAGCTTCTGCATCGCGCTCGCCGTCCGCGACATGGGGATGACGGTCGACGAGGCGCTTGCCGCGGCGACGACCGGCGGCGCTCGGGCGCTGCGGCGCACCGACGTCGGGCATCTGGCTCCGGGCGCGCGCGCCGACGCGGTCGTGCTCGACGCGCCGTCGCCGGCGCACCTCGTCTACCGGCCGGGCGTGCCGCTGGTGGCGGCGACGATCAGTGGCGGGCGCCGAGCCTGGGCCGCGTCAGGCGCAGCCGGCTGACCGGTCGCCGCGCGGCCGTCGGGTGCCGGGCCTCGCGGGCGCGCTCGATGCGCTTGCGCGCGAGGCCCTCGGCTGCGGCCAGGGTCGTCAGCGCGGACGACGCGGCATCGTCCAGCGTCCGGTCGACGCGGTCGCCGATCCGCAGCACCGCCTCGTGAAGCCGCGTCTCGTCCCAGCCGGCGCGCAGCGCGTGGATATGGATGACGCCGCCGGCGTTGGCGAGGAAGTCGGGGACGTAGAGGATGCCGCGCTGCTCGAGCTGGTCAGCGCAGTCGGCATCCGCGAGCAGGTCGTTGGCGGCACCGGCGACGATCCGGCAGCGCAGCGTGCCGATGCTGTCGGCGGCGATCACGCGGGCGACGGCGCACGGGGCGAGCACGTCGCAGGCGCTCGTCAGGATCTCGTCGGCGCCGATGGCGCGCCCGCCGACCTCGTCGGCGATCTCCCGCGCGCGGGCCGCGTCGACGTCGGCGACGATCACGTCGGCGCCATCGCGCGCCAGCAGCCGGGCGAGGCTCGCGCCGACGTGCCCGGTGCCCTGGACGGCGACCGTCACGCCCGCGAGGGTCGCGGCGCCGTCGCTGTGCCGCACGGCGCTGCGGATCGCGGCCCAGGTGCCGAGTGCCGTCCACGGCGACGGGTCGGACGAGCTGCACGCCACATCGGGTGCGACCGTGCCGACGACCGCGAGGTCGTCGATCGTCGTGCCCATGTCGACGCCGGGGATGTACGCGCCGTCGAGCCCGGCGACGAAGCCGCCGAAGGCGCGCAGGACAGCATCGCGATCGACGGGGGTTCCGTCGTCGATGATCACGGACTTCCCGCCGCCGTAGGGCAGGTCGGCGGCAGCGTTCTTCAGCGTCATCCCGGCGGCGAGGCGCCGGCACTCACGTGCGGCGGCCGCCTCGGACGGATAGGCCTTCCAGCGGACGCCGCCGAGCGCGGGGCCGAGCGTCGTGTCGTCGACGACGATGATGCCGCGCAGGCCGGTCGATGGGTCCTCACAGCGGATGACGTCCATCCCGACAGGCAAGCGCGCGGGCGGCGCCGGCGCGAGGTGGGTCGCCGTTTCCGCTGGGTCGGCGCAAGATCATCGCGCGAACCCGGAGTTCGGCGGCGGAATCCTGCGCCGATCAATCGCTCGGCGGCAGCGCCGCCGACGGCTGCGCCGACGAACTGAGGACCATCAGCGTCTTCGTGCCGGTCACGTTGCCGGAGTGGCGCAGACGGTCGATGATGAGCTTCAGGTGGTTGACGTCGCGGGCGCGGATGTGGACCAGCGCGTCAGGGTCGCCGGCGATCATGTAGACGTCCTGGATCTCCTGCAGGGCGGTGGCGGTCGCCTCGATGTCCTCGACCTGCGTCCTCCCGGCGAAGCGCAGTTCCGTGAACGCCTCCAGCGGCCAGCCGAGCCGCGCGTAGTCGACGACGGCGGTGTACCCGGTGATCACGCCGAGCCGCTGCATCCGGTCGATCCGCCGCTTCGTCGCCGCCGAAGACAGACTCACGCGATCGGCGATGTCGGCGACGGTCCGGCGCCCGTCCTGCGTCAGCAGCACGAGGATCTCGTGGTCGGTGCCGTCGAGCTGGATCTCGATCATGGTGCGCGAGCCTACGCCTCCCGCGCAAGATCGTGCGTCGAATCGGCGAATGGGCGGCGGATTCGTGCGTCGGTTGCGCGAAACGCGTCGTGTGCGTGGTCGCACACGACGCCGCCCGGTTCAGTCCCCGTATGAGCACCGCCGAGATTCCCGTCGCGCGCGTCACGCGCGACCTCGCACCCGTCGCGCTCGACGATCGCTATTGCGCGACGTCGGGCCGGGCACTGATGTCCGGCGTCCAGGCGCTGGTGCGCCTGACGCTCGAGCAGCGCCGCCTGGACGAGCGGCGCGGACTCGACACCGGCGTCTTCGTCAGTGGCTACCAGGGCTCGCCGCTCGGCGGCCTCGACAAGGCACTGGCGCAGGCCCGCGAGCTCCTCGACCCGCTGAACATCGTCGTGCGCCCGGGCCTCAATGAGGAACTCGCCGCCACGGCCGTCAACGGCACACAGCTGCTCGGCGAGCTGCCCGAGCACGACCATGACGGCGTGGTCGGCTTCTGGTACGGCAAGAACCCGGGCCTGGACCGCGCGGCCGACGCGATCCGCCACGGCGGTATCACCGGCACCGCTCCGCTCGGCGGCGCCGTCGCGCTGATCGGCGACGACCCGGCGTGCAAATCCTCGACACTGCCGAGCTCCTGCGAGCCGCTCTGCCGCAGCCTGCTGGTGCCGCTCCTGGCACCGTCATCGATCCGCGAGGTCATCACGCTCGGTCTGCACGCGGTCGCTCTGTCGCGCGAGTCGGGGCTGTGGACGGGCCTCAAGATCGTCACCGACATCGCCGACGCCTCGCAGGTCGTCGACGTCAGCGATCTGGCTGCGGGCGTTCCGACACCCAGCGGGCGCGTCGCCGCGCCGCCGCCGGTGCTGCTGACGGCGACCTCGCTCGACGCCGAGCAGGACGCGATGACCGCGCGCCTGGACCGCGTCCACGCCTATGCGCGAGCCACCGGCCTGAACCGGATCACGTTCGAGCCGGACCGGCCGCAAACGGCGATCGTCGCCGCCGGCGTCGCGTTCGCCGCGCTGGAGCGCGCCCTCGACGAGCTCGGGTTCGACGAGCCGGCGCTGCAGGCGGCCGGCCTGCGCGTGGTCAAGCTCGGGATGCCGTGGCCGCTCGATCCCGCGCACGTTCAGGACCTGCTGCGCGGCGTCGAGCAGGTGTTCGTGGTCGAGGACAAGCTCGCGTTCGTCGAGTCGCAGATCAAGGAGGCGCTGTACCGCTGCCCCGATGCGCCGCTGGTCGTCGGCAAGCACGACGCCGACGGGCGCAGCCTGCTGGCGGTCCGTGGCACGCTCGGCGCCGACGACGTCGCCCGCGCGCTCGCGCGGGTGCTCGGTCGCGAGGCGCTGCCGCAGGCCGGCCGCGTGCGGCTGCAGGCGCTCGCGCCGGCGCCGTCGGCCGGGGACCTGACGATGCTCCCGGCGCGCACGCCCTACTTCTGCTCGGGCTGCCCGCACAACACGTCGACCAAGGCCGCCGACGACCAGCTCGTCGGCGCCGGCATCGGCTGCCACATCATGGTCGTGCTCGACGAGGGCGGCCGCGGCCAGATCCTCGGGATGCCGCAGATGGGCGGCGAGGGTGCGCAGTGGCTCGGGCTCGCGCCGTTCGCCCGCGGTCGCCACTTCATCCAGAACATCGGCGACGGGACGTTCCACCATTCGGGCTCGCTGGCCATTCGCGCCGCCGTCGCCGCCGGCGTCGACATGACGTACAAGCTGCTCTACAACGACGCCGTCGCGATGACCGGCGGCCAGCGCCCCGAAGGCCGGATGGACGTGCCCTCGCTGACGCGCCTGCTGGCGGTCGAGGGCGTGCGCCGGATCATCATCACGACGCCCGACCCCGACTCCTACCGCGGCGTCGCACTCGATCCGATCGCCCAGGTCCGCGACCGCGACGACCTCCAGGCCGCCCAGCAGGAGCTGGCCGCCGTCCCGGGCGTCACGGTGCTGATCCACGACGACCGCTGCGCGACCGAGAAGCGGCGCCTGCGCAAGCGCGGCAAGCTTCCCGCGCCTGCGCAACGCATCCTGATCAACGAGCGCGTCTGTGAGGGCTGCGGCGACTGCGGCGAGAAGTCGACCTGCCTGTCGGTCGTGCCGATCCAGACCGAGCTCGGGCGCAAGACCCAGATCCACCAGGCCTCGTGCAACCAGGACTTCTCGTGCGTGCAGGGCGACTGCCCGTCGTTCATGGAGATCGTGCCCGGCGCACCGGTCAAGCGCGTCCCGCCGCCGCTGACGATCGAGCTGCCCGATCCGGTGCTGCGGGTCGCGGCGGACGACGTGCGCGTGCGGATGCCGGGCATCGGCGGCACCGGCGTCGTGACGATCTCCCAGATCCTGCAGATGGCGGCCCATCTCGACGGGCTGCAGGCCGCCGGGCTCGATCAGACCGGGCTCGCGCAGAAGGGCGGCCCGGTCACCAGCGACCTGCACATCTCGGCGGCGCCGATCAGCGGCGCGCTGCGCGCCGGCGCAGCATCCGCCGACGTGCTGCTCGCGTTCGACATCCTCAGCGCCGCTGCGCCGGCGACGCTCGAGGTCGCGAGCCCCGATCGGACGATCGCGGTCGTCAACACGGCGCAGGTGGCGACCGCGGCGATGGTCACCGATCCCACGGTGCCCGCGCCGTCGCCGCTCCTCACGCGCGCCGCGATCGCGCGCGCCACCCGGCGCGGCGACAGCCTGTTCCTCGACGCCGGCGCGCTCAGCGAGCGCCTGTTCGGCGATCACATGCCGGCGAACATGCTGCTCGTCGGCGCCGCCTTCCAGCACGGCTGCCTGCCGCTGAGCGGCGCCGCGATCGAACGTGCGATCGAGCTCAACGGCGCCGCCGTCGCGTCGAACCTGGCCGCGTTCGCCTGGGGCCGCGCCGCCGCGGCAGCCCCGGCCGCCGTCGAGGCGGCACTGGCCCCGCCGGCCACCGCGCCACGGACCCCCATCGCGCAGGCCCAGACGATCATCGACGGCTGCGAGGCCACCGGGACGCTGCACGAGCTGCTCGCCTTCCGCATCACCGACCTCGCCGAGTACCAGCGTCCGGCCTACGCGCAGGAGTACGCCGACAAGGTGATGCGCGTCGCCGTGAGCGAGCGCGAGCGCACGGGATCGCCGGCCACGCCGGTCGCCGAGGCCTACGCGCGCGGCCTGCACAAGCTGATGGCCTACAAGGACGAGTACGAGGTCGCGCGGCTGTACCTCGATCAGGTCGAGCGCGCGCGGATCAGCGATGAGTTCGGGGCCGGCGCCAAGGTCCGCGTGCTGCTGCATCCGCCGGTTCTGCGGGCGCTGGGCATGCAGCGCAAGCTGCGCCTGGGACCGTGGATCTATCCCGTCTTCCGCCTGCTGCACGCGTCGAGGCGGCTGCGCGGAACGGCGCTCGATCCGTTCGGCCGCGCGCAGGTTCGCCGCGTCGAGCGGGCGCTGGTCGGCGAGTACGACGCGCTCGTCGCGTCGGCGCTGGAGCAGCTCAGCTCCGAGACGTCGGCGCAGGTCGCGGCGCTCGCGAGCCTGCCTGACGAGATCCGCGGCTACGAGGACATCAAGCTGGCGAGTGTCGCGCGCTTCCGCGAGCGCGGACCGCAGCTGCTGGCCGAGCTCGGCGACGTGGCACGCGAGCCGGCGCTCCGTGTGCATGCGGCGGCGGGCCGGCGCCGGGCACGGCCGCAGGCACGGCGTCACGACGTCGGGCAGCGCTGAGCGCCCGCCCGGCGCTACGGTCGGCCCGTGACGCCCGCGGGCCGTGACGGCCAGATCATCCTCGTCAGCGGTGGCGGCTGGCACTACAGCGGCAGCGCCGACGCGGCGACCGACGACTACATCCTGAGGCACACCCGCGCGAGCACCCCGCAAATCTGTCTCGTCGCGGCAGGCCAGGGCGACAGCGGCCAGCAGTACGCCGGGTTCGTGCACCACATGGGGCGCCGTGGGCTGCTCAGCGCGGCGCCGGTGTTCGGCCTGCTGCCCGGCGCGGGCGACCCGCGCGAGAAGCTGCTCGACGCGGACCTGATCTATATGGTCGGCGGCAACACAGCGGCGCTCACCGGCATGCTGCGCGAGCTCGACTGGCTGCCCGCGCTGCGCCAGGCGCTGCGTGGCGGCGCGACGATCGCCGCTGTCTGCGCGCCGGCGCTGAGCCTCTGCCGCGCGCCCGTTTCCCGCTGGGCGAACGGCCTCGGGAAGCCCGTGCTCGCCGACGGGCTCGGCCTGGTCGCGGCGTCGCTCTCCTGCCATGCCGACCTGCTGCCCGAGCAGACCGCCGGCCACGAGCGCGCGGTCGCATCAGGCGCTGCGCCGGCCGGCTGGAGCCTGGACGACGGACTGATCCTGCGACTGACCGCGCGCGGCCGGCTGGTCGAGGCCGTCAGCTCCCGCGCGGGGGCGCAGGGGACGCACCTGAGCCTGCGAGCCGGGCAGCTGCAGCGGCGCGCAGTGACGCCGCGCATCCTGCCCTGAGCGACGCCGGGACCGCGCGACCTGCGGCCCGGCCCCGTTCAGCGCGAGACGAGCGCCCGCTCGCGCAGGTCGTACGCGAGTTCCCGGCGGCCGTCGCGCATCGCGTCGGCGATCTCGATGACGACGCCGCGGTGGTCGACGGCCGCCGGCAGATCCGGCGGATCGCCGTCCAGCGCGCGCGTCTAGAAGCCGGTGTCCAGGTGCGACGGACGCACGTCGAGCACCGTCAGGCCCGACCGGCGGCGCTCGCGTCGCACCGCGGTGAGGTAGGCCGACAGCGCCGACTTGCTGGCCGAGTACGCCGCCATGCCGGCGGTCGGATGCTCGGCCACGACGGCGGTCAGGACGACGACGGTGCCGTCGTCCTCCAGGTGCCCGAGCGCCTCGCGGATCAGCCGCATCGGCCCGGTCGCGTTGACGACGAACAGGTCGCGCAGCACGTCGTCCGCGATCGCCGGCTCGGCCCCGAAGGCGACCGCGCCGGTGGCGACGACGAGCGCATCGAGCCCGCCGAGTGCCGCCGCCGACGCCGCGACGCTCGCCGCGACGGTCGCCGGGCTGAAGAAGTCGAAGCGCGCCGTGGGTGCATGCAGGTCGGCGCCGAGCTCCGTCAGCAGCTCGGCGTCGCGCCCCGCCAGTGCGACGTGCGCACCGCGTGCGAGCAGCTCGCGCGCGAGGCTCGCACCGAGCACGCCGGTCGCGCCGGCCACCATGATCCGGGATCCCTCGAGCTGCATGGTCACTGCACCTTCAGCGTTCCGACCATGCCGGCCTGACGGTGTCCGGGAACGGAGCAGTAGTAGGTGTAGCTGCCGGCCTCGACCGTTGCGGTCAGCGCGCGGCTCCCGTTGGCGAACGGCGTGATCTTCGAGCCGACCGTCTTGCCGGCGGCGTCCTGCAGCACGATGTTGTGCGGCACGGGACTCGGGTTGTCGTACGTGATCCGCAGCGTCCCGGCGGCGGCCGTCAGCTGCTTGGGGTCATAGACGAGCGAGCCGTCGGCCGGCGAGGCGACCATGACCGGACCGGCGGTGGAGGAGGGGGTGGGAGGTGCGGTCGTCGTGGTTGCCTGCGCGGCCGCTGCGGGAATCGCGGCGGACGGTGACGAGGACCCGGAGCCGCCACAGCCGGAGACGGCGACAGCGGCGGCGGTTGCGAGGAGTACTGGAACGAGTCTGGAGTGCGAGCTCATGGCTGCGCGGTCCTTCCGATCGATGTACCCCTCCCTACGCGGCTCGGGCGGCGGTCGGTTGGTTGCCGGCGCCGAGCCCTCGGCACTAGGCTGGTCCGTCATGGCCGACATCAAGCTCCACCGCTGTTCCTGGACGTTCCTGCACACCGACCTCGACGCCTGCTGGAAGGTGCAGCGCGCGCTGGACGAGCAGGGGATCGAATACGACGTCGTCAAGCACGGCTTCGGAAAGGGCCAGCGTCCCGAGGTCGTCGCGCTGAGCGGGCAGAAGCTGCTGCCGGTGATCGTGCTTCCCGACGGCACCGTCTATCGCGACGAGGCGGGCACGATGGCCGAGCGCGTCCGCGCCGGTCAGCTGACGCAGCAGGATCGCCCGCCGGCCGCCGAACCCGCCGACGCCTGAAACGGCGCGGCGCCGATGCCGACCGACGCGCACCGTGAACCCGCGCGGGACACGCCGGCGGCTGACCTGCGGCGCGAGCAGCGCGAGACGCACATCGAGGCGGTCGTCGCGCTCGGAGCTGTCGTCGCACTCCAGCTCGCGCTCGCCGTTGCCAGCCTGGCCAACGGCTGGAAGCTCGCGGGACTGCGCGGCTGGGTCTGGCTGATCCCCGCGGCCTGGGAGCTCGGCATCCTCGCGGCGCTCGTCGTGCGCCTCGGCCGCGGGACCGACGCGCAGGCCGGCGGGCGCCGGCGGCTGGTCCTGGCCGGCCTCGCCGTCCTCGGCGCGTTCAATGCGCTCGCACTCGTCGCGCTGATGGTGTCCCTGATCGCGCTGCATCCGACGAGCGGCGGGCAGTTGCTGTTCGAGGCGGCGTCCGTGTGGCTGACGAACGTCGTCGCGTTCGGCCTGGTCTTCTGGGAGCTCGACCGCGGTGGCCCGCGCCGTCGCTCGCTCCCCGACCCGCCGCCGGCCGACTTCCAGTTCCCGCAGATGGAGAACCCGGATCTCGCGACGCCCGGCTGGCGGCCGCGGATGTTCGACTACGTCTACGTCTCGTTCACCAACGCGACGGCGTTCAGCCCGACCGACTCGATGCCGCTGAGTCGGCGGGCCAAGGCGCTGATGCTCGTGCAGTCGGCGATCTCGATCGTCACGATCCTGCTGGTCACGGCGCGTGCGGTCAACGTCCTGCACTGATCCGTGGTGGCGCGCATCGCCGCAGCTGCGGGGTCGTGAGGTCGGGCTCGCGGCGCTGGCCGGGGTCGTGCTGGCGGTGGCGCTGTTCTGGCCGCTCGCCGCGCATCTCGGGCGCGACATCCCGCTCGACCTCGGCGATCCCCTGTCGCAGAGCTGGCAGGTCGCGTGGGACGGTCACGCGCTCGCCCATCAGCCGCTTCACCTCTTTCAGAGCAACCAGTTCTGGCCGCTGCCCGACTCGCTTGCGTTCTCCGATGCGCTGATCGGCTACGCACCCGCCGGGCTGCTCGGCCACGGCGTCCACGCGGCCGTCGCGCGCTACGACGTGCTCTGGTTGCTGGCGTTCGCGCTGGCGTTCCTCGGCACGTACCTCCTCGCACGCGAGCTCGGTGCGCCCCCGTGGGCCGCGGCCGTCGGCGCGGCGGCGTTCGCGTTTTCGCCGTGGCGGCTGGAGCAGGGCGGCCACCTGCACGTGCTCTCGTCGGGCGGCATCCCGCTGGCGCTGATGCTGCTGCTGCGCGGCCTGCGACGCGATCGCGCGCGACTGCTGCTCGGCGGCTTCGCCGTCGCCGCGTGGCAGGTGAGCCTGGGGTTCAGCCTCGGCCTCCCACTGCTGTATCTGCTCGTGGCGCTGGGGCTGGTTGCGGCGATCCTCTGGCTGCGCGCCGGCCGGCCGGCGCCGCCGCGCCGCATGCTGGCAGCGGCCGCCGCCGGCGTCGTGCTGCTGGCGGGCGTCTCGCTGGCGCTGGCGCGTCCGTACGTGCGCGTGCTGCACGACCATCCGGAGGCCAAGCGATCGTCGGTCACCGTCTCGCGCTATTCCGGGCCGCCGCGGATGTTCCTGACCGCGCCCGAGACCAGTCTGATCTGGGGCGCCGCGACGAAGCCGATCCGGGACGGGCTGCACGCGATCCCCGAACAGACGCTGTTCCCCGGGCTGATCATCGTCCTGCTGGCGCTCGCGGGCCTCGGCTGGACGGGCTGGCCGCGGGCGCTGCGGATCGGCCTGGGGCTCGCGGTCCTCGCGCTCGCCGTGCTCTCGCTCGGATTCCAGCAGCACGGGGTCGGTGCATGGCTGCCGTATCGCGCGCTGTACGAGGTGGTCCCGGGCTGGCGCGGCATCCGGGTGCCGGGACGCCTGCACACGCTGACGACGCTCGCCCTCGCCCTGCTGGCGGCGGCCGGTGCGGCACGCGTGCTGAGCGCGGCGGTGCGCCGCCCGCGGCTCGGCGCCGCGGCCGGCGCGCTGCTTGTCGCGTGCGTGCTGGCCGAGGGCGCGGGCGTGCGCGCCGGCCATCACGGGCAGGCGCTCGCGGCCTACCCGCACCCGCGCGTCCCGGCGCAGCCCGCGCGGCTGACGGGACTGCGCGCGCCGCTGCTGCAGCTGCCGACGGCGCCTGACGACAACCGCCGCTACCTCATCTGGTCGACCGACGGATTCGCGCCGATGGTCAACGGTCGCAGCAGCTTCGAGCCACGCTTCTTCGGTGCGGTGATCATGCACACGCGCTGCTTCCCGGACGCCGCGTCGATCGCGTACCTGCATCGCGTCGGCGTGCGGACCGTCGTCGTCCACACCGAGCTCGCGCCGCCGCCGCGCCCGCCGGACTGCGGGCCGCCGTCAGACGCGCGCCAGGTCCGGCGCGGGCCGCTGCTGATCACCCGGATCGGGCGGTAGGAGCGGCGCCTCCCGCGCGGCGCGTCGCTCGGCGACGAGCGCCCCGCCGAGTGCCAGCAGCGCCGCAAGCGTTGCGGCCAGCACGATCTGCCACGGCAGCGCCGTGTGGTCGGTCGGCCCCATCGGTGCCCCGACGCGCAACACGCGCCGCTCACCCAGGGCGGGCGCCACGGCCAGCACGAGCAGCACCCAGCCGGCGAGCGCGCCGAGCGCGAGGCGAGCGTCGCCGGAGACCGCGAGCGGCCCGGTCGCGCGTGCGCCGAGCACCGCCGCAGCGGCCAGCGCCAGCAGCACCGGGATCAGCGCGAGCCATCCGTCCCCGGCGCCGAGCAGCGAGAGCAGCGTGTGCTGGAAGACGCCGCGGTCGATGCGCTCCCACCACTGCCCCAGGCTGCCCGTGCCGATCAGCGGGTAGGTCAGCGTCGCTGCTGCCATGACGATGGCGCCGCAGGAACTGAGGACGAGCGTCGTCGCCGGTGCTCGCCGCCACGTCTCGGCGATGCCGAGTGCGAGGAACGGCAGCGTCGCGACGAGGAATCGCGGCCCCGGCGACCCGCCGCCGAACGGCAGCCAGTAGCCGGCGTCGTAGATCAGGAAGATCAGCACGACCCCGCCGATCGTCAGCGCGTCGGCGCGCCGGCCGCGGCGGTACAGCAGCACGATCCCAGCGACGCCGAGCGCGACGACGGGCGTGAGCGCGACGATGCCGCGCGGCGAGAACAGCAGCTCGAGCGCTGTGCGCACGTGCGGGACGCTGATGCCGAAGAAGCCGCCGCTGTTGAGGCCGAGCGTCGCGTGGCCGGTGAAGCCCTGCTGATCGACGGCGTTGTCGTACGACATCGTCGTCACCGAGCCGAAGGCCCAGAGGTTGTAGGCCGCGACCGGCGCCGCCCCCGCCAGCGCGCCCGCGCCGAAGGCACCGGCGCGGCGCAGCACCGCGCCGGTTCCGGCAGCCAGCACGTCGCCTCGCGTCACGGCGTAGACGCCGATCACGGCGCCGGCGAACGCGAGCGGATACTCGACCAGCACCGCAGCGCCGGCGACCAGTCCGGCCAGCGCGACGAGCGCCGTCCGCGGCGGCCCTTCGCGCTCGCGCAGCAGCAGCGCAAACGCCGCAAAGCCGACGAGCGCCGCCAGCGCGTGGCCGAACAGGTTGACCGCGAACGGCATCAGCAACGTCCCGGCGCCGAGGCTCAGCGCGGTCGCCGTCCCCATGTTCGGGTGGCGGCGCTCGACGAGTCGCCGCACGAGCAGCAGGAGCAGCACCGCCGGCAGCACCGTGCCCAGCAGTCCCAGCGCCCAGACGAGCGGCGCCTGGTGCTCGAGCGTGCGCTTGATCTGCCGCGCGCGGTTGATGTCGTAGCCGTAGGCCGACACGTTCAGCCCGTGGTAGGTCCACTGCCGGGCGCCGCCGCGCCGCGCGGCGTCGGCCGCATCCGCAGCGGCGCCGGGTGCGCCGACTGCCTCGAGCAGCTTCCAGGCCGGCACCAGCAGCACCGGTAACCCCGGCGCCTTGACCGAGAAGAAGTGGCCACCGGTGTATGACTTGTCGCGCGTCTCCCAGTGGTAGCGGTCGATCTGCGGCGTTCCGTCCCCGAGCGCCTTGACGAACGCGAAGTACGACGTCTGTGCCCAGCCGAGCGACTGAATGATCAGCACCCAGGCGACGCAGAGCGCGCCGATCGCGGCCAGCCCGGCCCGGCGTCGCGAGCGCGGGGTTCCTGTCGTGGCGGGACGGTCGACCATCGCGTGGTCAGCAGGCTAGTCGCGCTGAGGTTGTCGTCCTGTGAACGGTTCGCCAAACGCCGCGGGTTCAGCCGGCCGCGAGCACCCAGCCCGCCATCGCCACGACGTGCGTCGTCGCGGCGAGGATCACGAGGACGTGGAAGACCTCGTGGAACCCGAACGTCGCCGGCCATGGATCGGGCCGGCCGGTCGCGTAGACGACGGCGCCGAGCGAGTAGAGCAGGCCGCCGGCGACCAGCAGGACGAGCGGTGCGATTGCCAGCCCGCCGACGAGCTGCGGAAGCGCGATCAGTGCGACCCAGCCGAGCGCCAGGTACGTCGCGGCCGCCAGCCACCGCGGCGCGTCGATCCAGAAGATGCTCAGCACGACGCCGGCGGCGGCGCCCGCCCAGACGCCGGCGAGGACGATCGCCTGTGTCGTCCCGTGCAGGACCAGCAGCGCGATCGGCGTGTAGCTGGCGGCGATGAAGACGAAGATCGTGCTGTGGTCGATCCGCCGCAGCAGCGGCCGCCAGCGCGGGTCCCAGCGCCAGCGGTGGTACAGCGCGCTGCCGCCGAACAGCGCACACAGCCCGCCGCCGTAGACCAGCGCCGCGCCGCGCGCGAGGCCCGCCGGGGCCAGCGCGATCAGCGTCGCCGCGGTCGCCGCCGCGGCCCAGAAGGCGTAGGCGTGCGAGACCCCGCGCAGCCGCGGCTGGGCGAGGCGCTCGTGCAGCGGCGTGATGCTCATGCGGCCGCCCGCGCGAGCGTCGCGGCATCGAGAGCCGCCGGCTCGGTCGTCGCCATGAAGTCGTCGATCAGCGCGACGAACC
>JBBRFO010000004.1:0-51324 GCA_038224135.1 Solirubrobacterales bacterium | reverse complement strand
TCGTCGCGGTGCTGGACATCCGCACGATCGTCTGGTGCTCGCCGCAGCCCGGGCAGACCGACCGCAGCTCGAAGCGGTGCAGGCAATAGACGCAGCGATAGCGGCCGGGGAGATTCGACGCGCGCAGCCAGGGCTCACGGCACGCGGGGCAGCTGAGCCCGAGGTCAACCTCCATCGCGCGAACAATAGAACCCGTCGGTGCCGTCCGTGGAGGGGAACGTGCGCCAGGCGTCGGTGCTGCTGACCCGTTCCTCGCCCGGATTCAGCGTGCAGACGGAGAAGACGATGCTCCCGCCGGGGCGCAGGTTGGCACGCGCGGCCAGCAGCAGCGCGTCCTGAATGGCGGCCAGCGAGGACAGCTCGTGCTCGCGCACGCGCCAGCGCAGGTCGGGGTGGGACTGCAGCGTGCCCAGGCCGCTGCAGGGCGGATCGAGCAGCACCCGGTCAAAACCGCTGGGATCGAGGAACTCGACCGCGTCGCCCGTCACAACGCGCACGCTGGTGGCGTGCATCCGCGCACAGGTCCGCTCCAGCGCGGCCGCGCGCCCGGCGTGGCGCTCGACGGCCACGACCTCGCCCTGACCCTGCATCAGCGCCGCGAGATGCGTCGTCTTGCCGCCGGGAGCGGCGCACAGGTCGAGCACGCGCTCGCCGGGCTGCGGGTCCAGGAACTCCGCGACGCGCTGCGAGGCGCGCGACTGCGGCATGAACGCGCCCGCCTCCCACGCCGGGTGGCCGAAGGCGTCGAAGGCACCGTCGACGACGATCGTCGTCTCCCCCACGCGCTCGCCGGGAATCGTGTCGAGCGCATCGCCGCCGGCGGCCAGCGTGTTGATCCGCAGCGCCAGCTCGGCCGGCTGGTTGTTGGCCGCCAGCAGCGCGCGGGTCGCATCAGCGCCGAGCCATTCCCACCAGCGCCGCACGAGCCATTCGGGGTGCGAGTGGCGCACGGCCGCGCCCTCCGGGTCCTCGTCGCCGGGCAGCTCGGCGCCCTCGCGCTGGACGTTGCGCAGAATCGCGTTGACCATCTTGTAGCCGCTGTTGGGCTTGGCCAGCTCGACCGACTCGCCGATCGCCGCGTGGTCTGCGACGCCGTCGAGGAACAGCAGCTGCTCGAGCCCCAGGTGCAGCGCCGCGCGGACCTCGGGATCCAGCCGCTTTCTCGTCGTGTGCTGGGCGACGATCCAGTCGAACGTGCCGCGCCGCTGGACCGTCCCGAACGCCAGGCGCTTGGCGAACGCGCGGTCGCGTGCGTCCAGGCCGCGCGTCTCGGCGTGCAGCGCGCGGTCGGTGTACGCGCCCTCGGCGAGCGTGCGGCGGACGACCTCGAACGCCGCGCGGCGCCCGGGACTGGCGCTCATCGCCGCCCGCGCAGATAGTCGTCGTAGGCCATCGGGCGACCGCCCGGCGGCAGGACGGTGACCGGGACGAAGCGTCCCTCGTCGTCCAGCCGCGCCTGCTGCACGCCGAGGAACGAGCCGTCGTCCAGCGCGATCCGGGCGCCGATGTGCGGATGCAGCGCGCGGACGGCACGCTCGGCGCCGACAGGATCGGCCTCGGGGTCGATCGTGCGGTCCTGCGCGGTGATCTTCTCGGCGTAGGTGACGCCGGATTCGTCCTGGTCGGCGAACGGCGGCTGGTCGTCGAGCGCGCGCAGCAGCAGCGTGGCGCTGAGGTCCTCCAGGCGCGCGGAGAGCGTCGCGTAGGTGTCGTCCGCGGTGATCGGCGCGCCGGCCTGCAGGCAGATGGGCCCGCTGTCCAGGCCCGCGGTCAGCTGCATGATCGAGACGCCCGTCTGCGCGTCGCCGGCCAGCAGCGCGCGCTCGATCGGCGCCGCGCCGCGCCAGCGCGGCAGCAGCGACGGATGGACGTTGAGGATCGGGTGGGCCGACAGCAGCGGCTCCTTGATCAGCGCGCCGAACGCGCAGACGACGACAACGTCCGGCTGCGCGGCGGCGATCCGGGCGACGGCCTCGGGCTGATTGACGGACTCGGGCTGGTCGAGGTCGATCGCCAGCTCGCGAGCCGTGAGCGCGACCGGCGGCGCGGTCAGCGTGCGGCCGCGGCCGGCCGGGCGGTCCGGGCGGGTGACGACGAGCACCGGCCGGTGCGGGCCGGCCGCCAGGCGTCGCAGGATCGCCGCCGCGAAGTCCGAGGTGCCGAGGTAGGCGATCTGCACGATCGGAGGCGAGCCGCCGGAGCGGCTACGCCGCGGCCTCGTCGTCCAGCTCGCGCAGCGTGCGCATCGCGTCCTTGCGTTGGTCGCGCGGCGTGCGATCGAGGATCAGCGTGCCGTCCAGGTGGTCCATCTCGTGCTGGATGACGCGCGCCTCCAGACCCGAGGCCTCGACGACGATCTGCGCGCCGGTGACGTCCTGGGCGCGCACGCGCACGTGCACCGGCCGCTCGACGTCGACGTGGACGCGCGGCAGGCTGAGGCACCCTTCCTGGAACCACTCCGCATCCTTCGACGACCACTCACGCTCGGGATTGATCAGCGCCTGCACCGGGCTGTCCTCCTCGACGCGATAGACGAGCACCCGCCGCAGCCGGCCGATCTGATTGGCCGCCAGCCCGATGCCCAGAGCGTCGCCCATGATCCGCCCCATCTCGTCGACCTCGGCCGCGAGCGCGTCGTCGAACACCGTCACGGGCGCGGCCTTGGACTTCAGTACCGGGTCGCCGAACTTGCGCACCAGACGCAGGGCCGCCGCGCGGCGCGCCATGACCTCGGGATCGACCTCTTCGAGCGCCTCGCGCTCCTCGTCGCTCTCGGCGACCTCGAACTCGTGCCTGTCGTCGTCGGACATCGGTGGCGAGTGTAGAACCGGGCACCTGGTGTGCATCGCCACGAGCATGCATGGGCGAGGTAGGTTCGGCCGACACTACGAAAGGAGCGGTTCCCGTGTTCGTCCGCGTCGTGCGCTTCACCGATGTGAACCCCGAGCGTCTGGAGGCCACGCTCGCCCGGATCAAGGCGTCCGACGGGCCGCCACCTGATGTGCCCATCACGGCCATGCAGATGCTCCACGACCGCGACAACGGCACGGCCGTCGTGCTGCAGCACTTCGCGTCGGAGGCCGACATGCGTGCCGGTGACGCGGCGATGAGTGCGATGGACGCCGGCGAGACGCCGGGGACGCGGGTGTCCGTTGACATGTGCGAGCAGAAGCTCGACATGACCGCTCCGGCATAGCTGCGGCCTACTGCGGGTCGACGTCGACCGACAGCGCCACGCCGCGGTGGGTGCGGTCGGCGGCAATCGCGTCGACGGCCGCGCCGACCTCGGCGACCGCCGCGGCCCGGTCCTGGGCCTTGACGACGACCTGGCTGCGCTCCTTGCCGCGCAGGCGGAACAGCGGCGCCGGCCCCAGGGCTCCCGGGAGACGCGCGTGCACGGCGGTCGCGGCGACGTGCGCGGCGCCGGGCTCGGGCGCCGCGCAGACGATCCGGATCAGCGTCGAGAACGGCGGGTAGGACAGGACCTTGCGGCGCTCGAGCTCGCCGTCGAGGAAGCCGGGCGTGTCGTGCGCGGCGGCGAGGACGATCGCACGCGCGTCGGGGACGAGCGTCTGCACCAGCACGCGACCGTCACGTGAGCCGCGTCCGGCGCGGCCCGCCAACTGCGAGACGAGCGCGAACGTGCGCTCCTCAGCGCGGAAGTCCGGAAAGCGCAGCGTCTGATCGGCGTCGACGACGACGCCGAGTTCGACGTCCGGGAAGTCGTGGCCCTTGGCGACCATCTGCGTGCCGAGCAGGATCCCGGAGTCGGCGGCCTCGAACGCGGCCAGGACGCGCGCCGGATCGGCTGTCTCGCCGTCGAGCCGGAAGACGCGGCCGGGCAGTTCGGTCTCCAGGCGCTCGGTGCCCGTGCCGTGACGCGCGACGGACACCGACTGGCAGTCGGGGCAGCGGTGCGGGACGGGCTCGCGGTGGCCGCAGTGGTGGCAGGCGAGGACGCCGCCGGAGCGGTGCAGCACGAGCGTCACGTCGCACTGCGGGCACTCCCAGGCTCGACCGCAGGTGCGGCAGGTGAGGAAGTTGGACCAGCCGCGGCGATTCAGCAGCACGATCGCCTTGCGCGCGTCGACGAGCGCCTCGTGCGCGGCCGGGTGCAGCGACCCACGGACGGCGCGCAGATCGAGCACGTCGACGCGCGGAAGCGCAGCGCCGTCGACCCGCTCGGCGAGCGTGATCCGCGGCAGGCCGTGCCAGGACTCGGCGCGCGGCGTCGCGCTGCCGGCGACGAGCACCGCGCCGTGGTCGCGCGCGCGGCGCAGCGCCAGGTGCCGCGCGTCGTATCGCGGATCGCCTTCGTGCTTGTAGGAGGCGTCGTGCTCCTCGTCGACGACGAGCAGGCCGATGTCGGCCAGCGGCGCGAACACCGCCGAGCGCGGACCGACGCAGATCCGCGCCTCGCCACGGCGCAGGCGCATCCACTCGTCGAACCGCTCTCCGGGCGTCAGTGAGGAGTGCAGGACGGCGACGGTGTCGCCGAATCGCGCCTGGAAGCGAGCGACGATCTGCGGCGTCAGCGCGATCTCGGGCACCAGCACGAGCACGTCGCGACCGGCGGCGAGCGTCTGCGCGGCGGCCTGGAGGTAGACCTCGGTCTTGCCCGATCCGGTGACGCCGTGGAGCAGCAGCGGCGTCCCGGGCTCAGCGGCCCGGATCGCCGTCAGCGCTGCCTCCTGCTCGGCGGTCAGCGGCGGCGCGATCGCCCCCGCGGGCGCTCCGACGGCCGTGTGGGTGACCGCGCGGCGCACGACACGCGGGCTGATCGACACCAGGCCGCGCGCCTCGAGCCGGCGCAACGCGGCAGTGTCCGGCCCGGTGAACCGCGGCAGCGAGTCCAGCAGTGCCTGCTGGGCGTCGCTGAGTCGTTCGTCACCTGTCGCTGCGCGCCCGGACTCGGCGTACAGCGACGTGCGCGCCTTGACACCGCGCGGCGGCAGCATCAGCGACAGCGCGCGCGCCGGCGTCGAGCAGAATTCCGCGGCCGTCCACGTGGCGAGCGCGACGAGGTCCGCGGGCAGCGCCTGCTCCAGCACGCGCCGCGGGTCCTGAAGCTCATGCTCGGAGCTGTCGGCCAGCGCCGTGACGACGCCGACGACGTCGCGCCCGCCAAACGGGACGACGACGACGGAGCCGACGCCGACGCCCTCGGGACGGGCGTAGTCGAACGGCCCGCGCAGCACGCGAGCCGTGGTCAACGGCTCGACTCGGGCGACCGCGGGCATCGGTCTTCGACGATAGTCCGGTCGGCGGACCGGGCGACCGCGCCCGGTCGCCGCGTTTGCGGGGCCGCAACGCGGCGCCGGGCCCCGATACGCTCGCGTTCATGGACCTGCACCCGGGCGAAGTCGTCATCTACGAGGGTCATCCGAGCGCGCGCTCGATCATGAGTCTCTACGCAAGGGGTGCGCTGCTCGGCGCACTCGTGGGCGCGATCTTCTGGTTTGCGACCTCGCACGGGCTCGGCATCGCCATCTTCGTCGCGGTCGTCGCGCTCACGTTCCTGCTCGGCCTGATCCAGCGGACGTTCGTGCGCTACTCGATCACGACCCAGCGGCTGTACCTGCAGCGCGGGATCATCTCGCGCAACATCCAGCAGACGCGGATCGACCGCGTGCAGAACGTCACGACCCGCCAGTCCGTCATGGACCGCGCCTTCCGCGTCGGATCGGTCGACTTCGACACCGCCGGCACCGACGACGCGAACTTCGTCTTCGTCGGCGTCAACGACCCGCAGGCCGTCGTCAGTGCGGTCGCCGAGGCGCAGCGCGAGAACGCCGCGCAGCAGCCTGCGGGAACGCCGCCGGCGACCGGGCTCTGAGCAGGCCTACGGCACCTGGTTCTCGTCAAGGATGTCAACCTTGACGAAGACCGAGAAGGTGACGGTCGCCGCGGTCCCGTCGGCAAGCGTGATGCCGGTCACCGTCGCCGTCAGCGGCAGGCGGGACAGCTTGTGCGCGTCGAGCTTGCCGGTGAAGTCGACCGTCGTGGTGGTCGCGCCCGTGCCGTTGCCGCGGCAGCCGGTCAGTCGCACGGCGTTGACCGGGAGCACGTACGAGTAGGACGCGGTGCCGTTGACACGCAGCAGTGCGGTCGATACGTCCGGCTGGACGGGCAGCGAGGCGGGCCAGCCGTCGGAGTCAGCCGAGCAGAGCGGATCGACCGGCGGCTGCGTCGCCGAGATCGAGCCTGAGACGACCGTGAAGTCGTAGTCCTGGTTGATGATCAGCCGGCCCGGCTTGCGCGCGGCGAGGACGCCCGTCAGGACCGAGACGCGGTCGGCGTGGCCCGGCGCGCTGATCGTCATGACGCTGCCGTCGAGCAGCGAGATCCGGGCGGGCGTGTAGACGATCACGCCCTGCGGGACCGACGGGTCCTGGGTGATCGTCGACGCGACGCTGGCCGCGACGGTCTTCGTCGTCTCGGTTCCGACGCTGTCGGTCGCGGCCGTCTCCAGCAGCAGCCGGATCTGCCCGGCGCACCAGCGCCCGGTGCTCCAGCGGTCCGTCGGCATGTACGTCAGCTTGACCCTCGTCCCCTTGCGCACCCCCGCCTTGGACCGCGCCTCGAGCGTGCCGGCCGCACAGCGCCGCAGCGGCGCCGGCTGATCGACCGACAGCGTGCCGACGTACCGCGCGCGCTTGGGCAGCGTCCGGTCGGCGACGAACGACAGCACGATCTTGCCCGTCGTCGTCTTCGGGCTCGCGGGCGTCACGGACACCTTCAGCGCCTTCGCCGACGCGGCGGCGGGAAGCGCCAACACGGCAGCGAGGATCAGCGGGATCAGTCGGCGAGCAAGCACGGGAGCACTCTACGGGTCACGCGACGCAACCCGCGCCACCGCGAGCCCGAAGAACAAGCGCCCGCCCCTGCGAACCACACGGGACGGCGCCCTACAGCGCCGGCCCACCTGCGGCAACCTCAGAGCCGGCCACCACCCGGCAGGCGCCACGAGACCCGCGCAGCAAGAAGCTCTACGCAGGCACTGCCGCAAGACCAGCAGCGTCCGCCAAAGCAGCAGCCTTATTCGTCTGCTCCCATGTGAAATCCACATCATCCCGGCCAAAGTGCCCGTAGGCAGCCGTCTTCTGATAGATCGGCCGATGCAGATTGAGCTCCGCGCGGAATGCCCCCGGCCGCAGGTCGAAGTGCTCACCGACGAGCTCCTGGATCCGACCGCGACCGATCTTCTCGGTGCCGAATGTCTCGACCATGACCGACACCGGGTGCGCGACGCCGATCGCGTAGGCGACCTGCACCTCGGCGCGATCGGCCAGGCCGGCGGCGACGAGGTTCTTGGCGACGTAGCGTGCGGCGTAGGCGGCGGAGCGGTCGACCTTCGACGGGTCCTTGCCGGAGAAGGCGCCGCCGCCGTGGCGGGCCATGCCGCCGTACGTGTCGACGATGATCTTGCGGCCGGTCAGGCCCGCATCGCCGACGGGGCCGCCGATGACGAACCGGCCGGTCGGGTTGACGAGGAACTCGGCGTGCAGCGCGTTCGCGTCGTACAGGTCAGCCGGCAGGACGGGCAGCACGACGTGCTCCCACAGGTCCGCGGTGATCTGCGCGCGGTCGGCGCTCTCGGCGTGCTGCGTGCTGATCAGCAGCTTTTCGATGCCGACCGGACGGCCGTCCTGGTAGCGCACCGACACCTGCGTCTTGCCGTCGGGCCGCAGGTAGTCGAGGTCGCCGTTCTTGCGGACGGCGGCGAGGCGCGCGGCCAGCTGATGAGCGAGCGAGATCGGCAGCGGCATCAGCGACTCGGTCTCGTTCGTCGCGTACCCGAACATCATGCCCTGATCGCCCGCGCCGGCGACGTCGAGCGCGTCATGCGAACCCTCGGTGCGCGTCTCGTCGGCCTGGTCGACGCCCTGGGCGATGTCCGGCGACTGCTTGTCGATCGCGTTCAGCACGGCGCACGAGTCGGCCGAGAAGCCCAGGTCCGCGTCGATGTAGCCGATCTTGCGGATCGTCTCGCGCGCGATCTCCTGGATGTCGACGTAGATCTTGGTGGAGATCTCGCCCGACACGACGACGAGGCCGGTGTTGACGAGCGTCTCGCACGCCACGCGCCCATACGGGTCGCCGGCGAGGACGGCATCGAGCACGCCGTCGGAGATCTGGTCGGCGACCTTGTCGGGGTGGCCCTCGGTCACCGATTCGGAGGTGAACAGGTAGCTGTTGTCCTGGCTCATAAGTCCGAGAAGGGTAGCGATCGGCTGGGAATCAGCGCTCGGAACGGCGCTGCTTGGCGCGTTCCTTGACGTCGATCACGACCGGCACCCCATCGAGCCCGAAGCGCGCCCGCAGCCGGTTCTCGATGAAGTACATGTAGTCGCGGGTGACGCGCTGGCGGCTGTTGACGTGCAGCGAGAAGCGCGGCGGGCGCGTCTCGAACTGTGTCAGGTACAGCAGTTTCAGGCGATGGCCCTGCTTTGCCGGCGGCTCGCGGATCTGGACGATCTCGGCGACGAACGAGTTGAGCTGCGGCGTCGGGATCCGCTGGCGCATCCGGTCGCCGAGCACGATCGCCTCCTGCAGCACGCGCGAGACATTGCGCCCGCCCAGGGCGCTGATCGTCAGCACCTTCGGCCGCAGGCGCATCTTCGTCTGCACCTTGCCTCGCTCGCGATCCAGCGCGTTCTCGTCGAGCGGCGCGAGGTCCCACTTGTTCAGCGCCAGCAGCGTCGCGCAGCCGGCCTTCATCGCCAGCTCGGCGATCCGCAGGTCCTGCGCGGTGACGCCGTCGCGCGCGTCGCAGACGACGAGCGCCACGTCGGCGCGTTCGACGGCGCGCTGTGAGCGCAGCACCGTGTAGTACTCGACGCTGTCCGACACCTTCGCCTGCCTGCGGATGCCGGCCGTGTCGACCAGCACCATCCGCCGCCCGTCGACCTCCAGTGGCAGATCGATCGCGTCGCGCGTCGTTCCCGCGACCTCGCTGACGATCACCCGCTCTTCGCCGAGGATGCGGTTGACGAGCGTCGACTTGCCGACGTTCGGGCGGCCGATGATCGCCAGGCGGATCGTCGCGTCGTCGTCGTCCGCGTCGTCGTCGCCGTCGGGCAGCGCGGCGACGACCGCGTCGAGCAGATCACCCGTGCCGAGCCCCTGGGCGGCTGAGACGGCGACCGGATCGCCCATGCCCAGACCGTGGAACTCGGCGATCAGCGGCATGTCGGCGACGCTGTCGCACTTGTTGGCGGCGATCACGACGGGGATGCCGGCGCGGCGCAGCAGCGTCGCCATCTCCTGGTCACCCGGGCGCAGGCCGGCCTTGACGTCGACGACGAGCATCGCGACGGCGGCATCGCCGATCGCCGCCTGGGCCTGCTCGCGGATCGATCCCGAGATCGGGTCGGCGTCGAGCCGGTCCATGCCGCCGGTGTCGATCAGCGTGAAGCGCCGGCCGTTCCACTCGCAGGCGACCTCCTTGCGGTCGCGCGTGATGCCGGCGCGCTCGTGCACGACGGCCTCGCGGGTGCCGCTGAGGCGGTTGACGAGCGAGCTCTTCCCGACGTTCGGGAAGCCGACGACGGCGACCTTCATGACGCTGCGCCGCTCGTCGCAGCGCGCTTGGCCAGCGTGACGATGCGGTCCACGACCTCGGCTACTGTCAGGCCGCTCGTGTCCAGCGCAACCGCATCGCCCGCAGCCTGGAGCGGCGAGACCTCGCGTGTCGCGTCGCGCTCGTCGCGGCGTTCCTGCTCGGCGAGCACGTCGTCGACCGGCCGCCCGGTCTGGTCCGCGCGGCGCCTGGCGCGCTCCTGCGGGTCGGCGGTCAGGAAGACCTTCAGCTCGGCGTCGGGCGCGACGACCGTGCCGATGTCGCGGCCCTCGGCGACCCAGTCGCCGTCGGCGATCAGCGCGCGCTGGCGCGCGACGAGGGCGGCGCGGACGGCGGGATCGGCGGCGACCTGCGAGGCCGCGTCGGTCACCTGCGGCTCGCGGATCGCGGCGCTGACGTCCTCGCCGCCGAGGATCACCCGGTCGCCGTCGAAGCCGATCACCAGCGCCTGCGGATCGGCCTGCGGGTCGCGCAGGCGAGCGAGCGCCACGCAGCGGTACATCGCGCCGGTGTCGAGGTACGTCGCGCCGAGCGCGGCAGCCGTCGCTCGCGCGACGCTGGACTTGCCGGCGCCCGCGGGGCCGTCGATCGCGACGAGCATGGCCACAGACGATAGACGCCGTCCGTGAAGCTGCTGCGACCGTTGCAGGAGCGCGACTTCGCGCTGCTCTGGGCCGGGCTGACGATCTCGTTGATCGGCGACGGCATCTACCTCGTCGCGATCGCCTGGCAGGCGCTGATCCTGACCGAGTCGCCCAGCGGCCTGGCGCTCGTCGGTCTGGCGTGGTCGGCGAGCGTTGCGCTCTGCGCGCTGGCCGGCGGCATCGTCAGCGATCGCGTCGAGCGCCGCCGCGTGATGATCAGTGCCGATCTGGTGCGGGCGGCGAGCCTCGCGCTGATCGCCGCGCTGGCGCTGTCCGGCACGCTGCAGATGTGGCAGCTCGTCACGCTGGTCGCGGTCTTCGCCGCCGGGGACGCCTTCTTCGGGCCGGCGATGAGCGGCCTGGTCCCGGAACTCGTCACGCCGGAACTGCTCGTCGACTCGAGCTCGATCGAGCAGCTCGTGCGGCAGGGCATGAGGCGCCTGATCGGACCCGCGATCGGCGGCGGCGTCGTCGCCGCGGTCGGCGCGGGGACGGCGTTTGCGCTCGATGCGGGCACGTTCCTCGTCTCCGCGCTGGCGATCTTCCTGATCCGCACGCGCTCGCGCCCCAACGCAGGGTCGGGCACCGACCTGCTGGCCGACGCGCGCGCCGGAATCGCCTACGTGCGCTCACAGCGCTGGCTGTCGGTGACCGTCGTCAGCGAGGGCCTGGCGCTGCTGCTGTACCTCGGTCCGCTCCAGGTGCTGCTGCCCTACATCGTCCGCCACACGCTGATGGGCGACGCGCAGGACTTCGGCCTGATCCTCGTCGCCGACGGCGCCGGGTCAGTGCTCGGCGTGATGCTGATGAGCCGCTTCGGCATGCCGCGGCGCTACATCACCGTTCTGTACCTGCTCTGGGGCGGCGGGACGCTGCCGCTGATCGGGCTCGGCCTGATCCACAGCCTCGTGCCGATGATGATCTTCAGCGCCCTGCACGGCGCGCTGATCACCGTCGGGATCGTCGTCTGGGCGACGCTCCAGCGCTCGCGCGTCCCAGCCGAGATGCGCGGCCGCGTCAGCAGCCTGGACTGGACCGTCGGGCTGGCGTTCGTCCCGGTGTCGTTCGCGCTGACGGCGCCGGTGGCGAAGCTGATCGGCCCCGGGACGACACTCGCGCTCGCGGGCGCGGCGTCGACGCTGATGACGATCGTGCTGTACGTCGTCTACCGCCTGTGGGAGCACGAGCCGCCGCTCGACGACCCGGCCGCAGACGCGCTCGAGCCCGCGCCGACTGCCGCCTGACCTGACGCGGGAGCCGCGCGGTCAGACCTTCGTCGTCGTCGCTGCCGGCACGGGCCGCTGGGCATGCTCAGGAGCCTGCGGCGAGCTGAGTCCGGCGACCGCGTAGGCGTCGTCCTGGTCGAGCGTCTCGCGTTCGAGCAGCGCCTGGGCCAGCGCGTCGAGCCGCGGGCGCTCGCGGCGCAGCAGTTCGAGCGTCTGCAGCTCGGCGTTCTCGACCAGCAGACGCACTTCCGCATCGACGACGCGCTGGGTCTCCTGCGAGGTCTCCGATGCGCCGGGCAGCAGCGGCCCGTCGCCCTCGCTGGGCGCCACCGCCAGCGGGCCGATCGCGTCGCTCATGCCCCAGCGGGCGACCATGTTGCGCGCGATCCGCGTCAGCTGCTGGATGTCGGACTCGGCCCCCGTCGTCGTCTGCCCGAAGACGACCTGCTCGGCCGCACGCCCGCCGAGCATCACCTTGATCCGGCCGATCAGCTCGTCGCGCTCGTAGCCGTACTTGTCGGCGTCAGGCGTCGACAGCGTCACGCCGAGCGCCATCCCGCGCGGGATGATCGACACCTTGCGCACGGGGTCGGCGCCCGGCGTCAGCATGCCGACGAGTGCGTGACCGGACTCGTGGTACGCGGTGCGCGTGCGCTCGGCGACGCTCATCACGACCTGACGCTCGGTGCCCAGGACGACCTTCTCGATCGCGTCGGTGAAGTCGCGCGTCTCGATCTCATCACGCTCGCGGCGGGCGGCGAACAGCGCCGCCTCGTTGACCAGCAGTGCCAGGTCGGCCCCGGTCATGCCGGGCGTCGTCGCGGCGATCCGGGCCAGGTCGACGTGGGTCGCGAGCGGCATCCCGCGGGTGTGGATCTTGAGGATCTCCTCGCGGCCGACCCGGTCGGGCGGCTGCACGGCGATCCGGCGGTCGAAGCGTCCCGGCCGCAACAGCGCGCTGTCGAGCGCATCGGGGCGGTTGGTCGCGGCGATCACGATCACCCCCTGCGAGGTCTCGAAGCCGTCCATCTCGATCAGGATCTGATTGAGCGTCTGCTCGCGCTCGTCGTGGCCGCCGCCGAAGCTCGACGCGCCCGACCGCGCACGGCCGATCGCATCGAGCTCATCGATGAAGATGATCGCCGGCGCGGCCTCTTTGGCCTGGTTGAAGAGGTCGCGAACGCGGGAGGCACCGACGCCGACGATCGCCTCGACGAACTCCGACGCCGACGCCGAGAAGAACGGCACATTGGCCTCTCCCGCGACGGCCCGGGCGAGCAGCGTCTTGCCTGTTCCGGGCAGCCCGTACAGCATCACCCCGCGGGGGATTCGAGCGCCCAGGCGGGCGTACTTCTCCGGCGACTTGAGGAAGTCGACGATCTCATGCAGCTCGTCCTCGGCCTCGTCGATGCCGGCGACGTCGGCGAACGAGACCCGCGACTCGCCGGGCTTGCTCTGCCGCGCACGCGAGCGCGTGAAGCCACCGAGGCCCGCCGGCCCCCCGGCGGCCTGCGCCCGCCGCATCAGCCAGAGGAAGCCGAAGACGATCAGGATCGTCGGGCCGAAGGCCAGAAACAGCGTCAGCAGCGGATTGCGGCCGGAGTCGACCGGCTTGGCGTTGAGCACGACGCCCTGGGCCTGCAGATCCTTCGTCAGCTGGTCGGTGTTGACGAACGTCGGCACCTGCGTCTGGAAGCGCTCGACGTTCGTGGTCTTCTGCTCCCCGACCGCCGTGTAGGCGGACTTGGCCTTGAGCTTGCCGTCGATCGTCTCGGCCTTGGAGGAGATCTCCTGGACGTTGCCCTTGGCGACCTGCTCGAGGAAGAACGGGCTGTAGGGAACCTGCGTGTACGCCTTCGGGCGTCCGGTCAGCAGCGCCGAGACGACGTTGACGGCCAGCAGCAGCACGAACACCGTGATCAGCGTGCGCCGGCCACGGCGCGGCATCATCGACGGCTTCTCCGGCGCGGTTCCGCGGCCGTCGCTGGACGGCTCGACGCGCGGCCATGCGGGCGGCTCGTCGCTGCGGCCGGACGGTCGCTCGGATGCGGGGCGCTCGGGAGCGCCACGCTGCACTTCGGGCAGTGGGCCGGGCTCGGGCACGACGGGCATCGCCTCGCGGAGTTTCGGGTGGTGGGCGGCGCGCGCTCAGCGCAGCGACGCCAGATCGTCCAGGAACCCAGGGTAGGAGACCGCGGCGGCATCCATGCCCAGCACCTCGACGCCGTCGCGCGAGGCGAGCCCTGCGACCGCGCCCAGCATCGCCGTGCGGTGATCGCCGCGAGCATCGATCGTGCCGCCGCGCAGCCCACCGGTGCCGCGGACCACGAAGCCGTCGTCGGTCGCCTCGAGGTCGCCGCCGAGGCCGTTCAGCCCCTCGACGACGGCGGCGATCCGGTCGGACTCCTTCAGGCGCAGCTCCTGCGCGCCGGTGACGACCGTCTCGCCGTCGGCGAAGCAGCCGAGCAGCGCCACCAAGGGCAGCTCGTCGATCGCCAGCGGCACCTCATCCGCGGTCACCGTCGTGCCGACCAGCGTCCCGGCGCGCACGTCGAGGTCGGTCAGCGGCTCGGCGCTGGGGATCACGTTGCCGGTCGGGCGCCGCTCGAGGTCGCCGACGACGATCGCTCCCATCCGCCGCGCGATCTCGAAGAAGCCGGTGCGGGTCCAGTTGACGGCGCAGTTCTCGATCAGCAGCCGCGAGCGCGGGACGAGCACGCCGGCGGCGACGAGGAACGCCGCCGACGAGGGGTCCGAAGGAACGTGAAGCGTTGCGGGCAGCGACAGCTCGTCGAGCTGGAGCACCGTGACCGCGTCGCCGTCGCGGTGGATCGCCGCGCCCGCCAGCGCCAGCATCCGCTCGGTGTGATCGCGCGTCGCCTGCGGCTCGACGACCGTTGTCTCACCATCGGCCACGAGTCCGGCCAGCAGGACGCAGGACTTGATCTGCGCGCTCGCGACCGGCAGCTCGTAGCGGATCCCGTGGAGCGCGCGGCCATTGACGGTGAACGGCGGCAGACGCTCGCCGGTCGCTTCGATCTGCGCCCCCATCTCGCGCAGCGGGGTGGCGATGCGGTCGATCGGCCGGCGCCGGATCGACGCGTCGCCGTCGAGCGTGAAGCTGCGCCCGGCCTGCCCGGCGAGCCAGCCCGGCAACAGCCGCATCAGCGTGCCGGCATTGCCGACGTCGATCGCGCTGACGGGCTCGTGTGCCTGGCGCAGCCCGGTCCCGCGGATCACGACGTCGTCCCCGCGGCGTTCGACCAGCGCGCCGAGCGCCGCGACCGCGCGCAAGGTCGCGTTCGTGTCCTGCGCGTCGAGGAAGCCGGTGATCCGCACCGGCTCGTCGGCCATCGCGCCGAGCAGCGCGGCGCGATGCGAGATCGACTTGTCGCCTGGGGCCGTGAGCGTCCCGCGCAGCGGGCCGGAGCGGTCGATGCGGACGTTCACGAGACGGGGATCCCGAGGTCGCGGATCAGATCGGCCGCGGCGCCGGCGCGATCCTGCGCGACCCAGAGCGAGACGACGCCGCTGCTGTTGTCCGGGGACGGGCTGAGCGACATGTCGACGATGTTGACGCCCGCGCGGCCCAGCGTCAGCGCGATGTCCGCGATCACGCCGGGGCGGTTGGGCACGGCGGCGCGCAGCTCGCTCACCGGTCCGCCGGCAAGGCCCGCCTCGAGCAGCGCCCGGCGGCTGTCGGCGGCCTCGGACTGCCAGGCCAGCAGCTCCACGCCGTCGTCGTCCGCCAAGGACGCGCGGACTTCCCCGAGCCGCGCGATGCTGAGGTCGAGCGCGTCCAGCAGCGCCCCGCGGTTGGAGCGGTAGATCCCGGTCCACAGCTCCGGATTGGCCCCCGCGACCCGCGTCGCGTCGCGGAAGCTCGGCCCGATCGCCGGCATCCGCTCGCCGCCCAGCGCGCCGGCAGCCTGGCCGACGAGGACGTTGGCGAGGACGTGCGGCAGGTGCGAGACCGCGGCCATCGTGCGGTCGTGGTCATCGGGATCGACCACCTCGGGCCGCGCGCCGATGCCGGTCAGCAGCTTGTGCACGCGCTCGAGCAGGACGCCGCTGGTCGTCGCCTGCGGCGTCAGATACCAGGTCGCACCGTCGAACAGGTCCTCGCGCGCGTGCTCGACGCCGGCGACCTCGGCCCCCGCGAGCGGGTGCCCGCCGATGAAGCGCTCGTCGCCACCGGCGGCGGCGACGACCTCGCGCTTGGTCGATCCGACGTCGGTCACCGCGCAGTCGGCGGGTGCCGCGGCCAGCACGTCGCGGGTGACCTGCGGCAGCACGTCGACCGGCGCGCAGACGATCGCGACGTCGGCGCCGTCGAGCAGCGCGGGCAGGTCGGTGCAGGCCTCGTCCAGCGCCCCGAGGCTGACGGCGAGCGGGGCCTTGCGGCCCGTGCCCCGCACGTGCGCGTCGAGGCGCCGGCGGGCGGCCATGCCCGCCGACCCGCCGATCAGCCCGGTGCCGACGATCGCGACGATCAAGCGGTCTGTGCCGCCTTCAGGAACGGCAGCTTGCCGGCGATCAGCGCCACCTGCTGAACCTTCTGGGCGTAGGCGGCGAACTCCGCTGCCCGCAGTGCCTGCGGGCCGTCGCAGATCGCCTCCTCGGGCTTGGGGTGCACCTCGACGATGATGCCGTCGGCACCGGCGGCGGCGGCCGCCAGCGACAGCGACTCGACGAGGTCGCGCCGGCCGGCGGCGTGGCTGGGGTCGACGACGATCGGCAGGTGCGTCATCTGCTTCAGCACCGGAACGGCCATCAGGTCGAGCGTGAAGCGGTACGCCGTCTCGAACGTGCGGATCCCGCGCTCGCACAGCAGCACCTGCTCGTTGCCCTCCTTGAGGATGTACTCCGCCGCCATCACGAACTCCTCAAGCGTCCCCGACAGGCCGCGCTTCAGCAGCACCGGGCGACCGGCCCGGCCGAGCTCGGTCAGCAGGCCGTAATTCTGCATGTTGCGCGCGCCGACCTGAATCAGGTCGGCGACCTCCAGCACGGGCTCGATGTCGCGGGCGTCCATCAGCTCGGTGACGATCGGCATCCCGGTCTGCGCCTTCGCCTCGGCGAGCAGCTTCAGACCCTCGACGCCGAGACCCTGGAAGGCGTACGGCGACGTGCGCGGTTTGTAGGCGCCGCCGCGCAGCATGTTCGCGCCTGCGGCCTGGCAGATCTCCGCCGTCTGCAGCAGCTGGTCGCGCGACTCGACGGTGCACGGGCCGGCGATCAGCGCGAAGTGGTCGCCGCCGATCTTGGCCCCGCCGATCTCGAACACCGACGCCTCGCGGTGCTGCTCCTTGGACGCGAGCTTGTACGGCTTGAGGATCGGGATGACCTTCTCGACGCCGGGCTGGCCGTCGAGCTCGAGCTGGCTGACGCGCACCTCGGTGTCGGTGTCGCCGATCGCGCCGATCAGCGTGATCTCGGCGCCCCGGCTGGGGTGGGCGGTCCCGCCGACGGACTCGATCCGGTCGATCACGGCCTGGATCTCGTCGGTGGTGGCTTCTGACTTCATGACGATCAACATCCTTCGTTCATTCCTTCTCGCGCAGGGCGACGTCGATAAGGGCGCTACCGCGGGTACGGAAGCACGGGCTCCAGTGGTTCGGCGCTCGGCCCGAAGGCCCTGGTGCGGCGGCCCTCACGGGTCCGGCCGAGCGCCTAGCTCAATCGCCAGGCGGTGCGATAGGCGTAGTCATAGCCGAACAGCGCGGGGCTGACTGCGTACGTCGGGGCGCTGTGGGCCGGACGGCTCATCGAGCAGAATTCAAGCACACCGGGGTTTGCTGCGCGAGGCGGGTTCTCAGGATCTAGACGAGCGCGTCGCGCAGCGCGGCGATGAAGCGCGCGTTCTGCGCCGGTGTGCCGTAGGTCACGCGCAGCCAGCCGGGTCGGCCGAGCGCCGCACCGGCGCGGACCAGCACGCCGACCGCGGCCAGCGCGGCGACGATGCGGGCTTCGACCTCTCCTGGCTCCTCGCCCGCACGCGCCGGCAGCGCGAACCAGCAGAAGTTGGCCTGAGATTCGCGCGGTTCGATGCCCAGCTCGCGCAGGTCCTCGTCCATGCCGATCCGCGCCGTGACGGCCCGCTCGACGCGCTCGGCGACGGCGTCCTGGTGGCGCAGGGCCTCGGTCGCCGCGGCCTGCGCAGCGGCGTTGGCGAAGAACGGCTGGCGCACCTGATTGACGGCGGTGACGATCTGCGCCGACCCGCAGAGCGCGAAGCCGACGCGCAGCCCGGCGAGGCCGTAGACCTTGCTGAATGTCCGCAGCAGCACGAGGTTCGGGTGCTGCTCGAGCAGTGCCAGCGTCGTGTCGGGGTCGTCGAGCGTGTTGAACTCGCAGTAGGCCTCGTCGATCAGCGCGACGACGTGCGGCGGCACGTTGGCGACGAACGCGGCGATGTCGGCGGCCGGGATCGCGGTGCTGGTCGGGTTGTTCGGGTTGCAGACGACGACCATCCGCGTCGCGACCGTGATCTCGGCCAGCAGCGCGTCGAGGTCGTGTTCATCGCGGTCGTTCAGCGGTACGCGCACGCCGCGCGCGCCGGACGCCGCCTCCAGGTGCGGATAGACGCTGAACGACGGCCAGGCGTAGACGAGCTCCGCGCCCGGTTCGAGCAGGGCGTCGCCGAGCGCCAGCAGCACATCGCAGCTGCCGTTGCCGATCGCTATCCGCTCGGCCGGCACGCCGTAGCGGCCGGACAACGCGCCGCGCAGGACGGCGCTGGTCGGGTCCGGGTAGCGATGCGTCGCCCCGAGCACGCGCTGGACCGCCTCGACGACCTGCGGCAGCGGCGGGTCGGGAGACTCGTTGCTGGCGAGCAGCGCGACATCCTCCGGCAGCGCGTAGGCCGAAGCCGCCGGGTAGGACGGGATGCGCGCGACGCGGGCGGAGAACTCGAGGGGCACGGGTTTGATTGTGGCGCACCAACGGGGATACGATCGTGCCGCCGGGGAACGACACGGATTCAGGGGGACGTCGATGCGGTCGCAGCAAGGGTCGGTCAGGGTGCGCTCCATGGTGCTGGCCGGCCTCGCCTGCGGGGCTGCGCTCGCCCTGCCGGGGGTGGCCGGCGCGACCGTCACGACGATCGGCGGCAATCCGGCGGCGACGGCGACGTTCGGGCCTCCGGGACTGTGCGCCAACGCCGGCGGCTGCCTCTACGCCCAGGAGGGCAGCTCCGCCGGCGCGGTGAAGGCACCGGCCGCGGGCACTGTCGTGCGCTGGCGTGTCAAGGGCCAGAACGGGACCGCTCGCCTGCACGTGCTCTATCCAGCCGGCGCGGTCAACACGCCGTGGTACGAGACGGCGCGTTCGCCGCTCGTCACGCTCGACGGGACAGTGCAGACGATCGAGCTGACGACGCCGCTGCCGATCGCGCTGGGCTCGTACGTCGGCGTCGAGATCAGCAACGGCGCGTCGATCGCGACCGCTCCTGGAGCCAATCCGCTTGCTGATGCTTACGCGTACTGGATCCCCACGATTCCCGACGGCGGATCGGCGACCTACAGCGGCTTCGGTCAGGCCTTTGCCGCCGTCAACGCCGACGTCGACGACGGTGTGGCCGCCGGTGGCGGCGGGACACCTCCGCCTGCCGGTGGAGGGACGCCGCCACCAGCTTCAGGCGGCAACCCGCCGCCCTCTCCGCCGGCTGCCGACACGACCGCACCGAAGCTCGCGATCTCCGGTCAGGCGTTCGCCGGGAGGACCGCGGTCGCCAAGCTCTCCTGTCCCGCAAGCGAGACCAGCTGCGCCTGGGTCGCGACGCTGACGTCGGCCAAGCCGATCGCGGTCGGCCGGAGCAAGGCGAAGATCATCACCCTTGGCGTCGCCAAGGGCACGACGGCGGGGGGCGGCGCGTCAACGCCGCGGATCACGCTGTCGAAGTCCTCGCGAGTGCTGCTGAAGGCACGCGGGAAGATCGCGGCGAAGCTGACCGTCGTCGTGACCGACGCCGCGGGCAACCGCGGGAAGAGCGTCGCGACGCTCACGCTGAAGGTGCCCAAGCGGCGCTGACCCGAGCGGTCAGGTGATCGGCCCGCCGGCGCGCAGTTCGCCGTCGGGCAGGTGGCCGTCGCGGCCGACGTAGCCGCCCTTGGCGCCGACGACCACGACGATCGCGTCGCTGTCGCCGATGTTGCGCAGCCGGCGGACGGTCTTGGCGTCGACCCGCGCGAGGCCGCCCGGGCCCAGCCGGCGCGGCTCAGACTCGTGGAACAGCAGCTCGATCTCGCCCTGGTGGACGAGGTACAGCTCCTCCTGCTCGTCGTGAAAATGCGGCCCGGCCTCGTAGCGCGGCGGCAGCACGATCGCGTTGGCGCCGAACTCCTTGAGGCCCAGCCCGGCGCGGATCTTGCGAAAGCCGTAGCCCTCCCCCAGCCCGTCCAGGCTGGCGACGGCGTAGCCCTCGCCGGTGATCGGTTCGCGGACGGTGTCGGTCATGGCTCCAGTCTGACGGGCTCGCCGCGCGGGTGCCCGCTCAGTTCGCGGCCGGCCGCTCACCGATGCGCGCGACGCGCCCGCGCTCGACCGCGAGCGTGCGGTACCAGCGCAGGTGCGCGGCGTCGGGCGGGTTGGCGCTTCCCTCGGCCAGCAGCCGACTGCCGCCGTCGATCAGCAGCACGTTGAGGCCGTCGGCGCCTGAGCCCGACAGCCCGATCGCGTCACCGGTGCGCCCGGCGCGGTCGATGAGCTTCCCGAGCGATCGCGTGCGCGGCAATCCGCGAAACAGCTCGATCAGGCCCGTCCGCAGCGCCGCCGGAGCGCGCGGGTCCTCGAGCATGACGACGGCGTAGGTCAGCGCCAGCGACGTGTAGCGCTCGCGCATCGCAGCCGGACACGCTGCCTCGTCGGCGACGCAGGCCGCGTCGCCTTCACCGGAGAGTTCGGTGCGCTGACGCCATGCAGTCCGGACGAGGTACGTCTTCAAGTCGCTCGCGGCCCGCGGCATGTCGCGGTAGGGCGCGCCGGCCGGGAGCAGGTGGCTCAGCTCGCCGCTGCCGAGCAGCATGTCGTCGATCCGCTTGCGCCGGACCGTCGACCCGTGGTTGCCGTAGTGGCTGCGTCCCATCAACCTCTGCAGATCGGGCGATCCGGCCGCCCGCCAGGCGCGCTCGTCCGCTGCGCTGATCGGGTACGGCGCGCCCTCGTGGCCGCGGGCGACGCGCGCACCGTCCGGTCCGACCCAGACCTCCTCGTCGGCGATCCTGCCGATCGCGTAGACGCCGGCCTCCGGGTCCGCCGCCGGCCGGCCGGCGGCGCCGGCGTACAGCGTGACGTGGTTGCAGAGCGTCTTCGAGTAGGTCACCGGCCGCGCCGGGGCTGCCCCGGGCGCCGCGGGCCGGGCGACGGCGAGCAGCGCCGCGGCGGCGATCACGGCGGCGGCTGCGCGGTTCCTCACTGGGCAGCTTCGAGGTCGGCGCGCAGGCCCTTGGCATCGCGCAGATAGACGTGGCTCGGCGCGTGGCCGTCGACGGTGGTGTGGTACTGCACGAGCACGCGGATCACCCGCGGCATCGCCCCGGGAACGTCGATCTCGCGCACGCACAGCAGCGGCACCTGATCGAAGCCCATCCCGCGCGCGGCGACGGCGGGGAACTCGGCGTTGAGGTCGTCGGTCATCGTGAAGATGACGTTGACGATGTCGGCCGGGGCCAGGCCGTTGCGATCGAGCAGCGCGGTCAGCAGCTCGCTCGTCGCGGCGAGGATCTCCTCGCGCTCGTTGGCATCGACGGTGATGGCTCCGCGCAGGGCGAACAGGCGCATGACGCGCGGGATCATCTCACCGCGCGCCGCGGCGGGACGGCCCGCCCTCGGCCAGACGCCGCAGGGCATCGATCTCGCCGGCCTTCAGGCGCCGCGCGGTGCCCTCGCGCATCGTCCCGAGCTCCAGCGAGCCGAAGCTGACGCGCTTGAGCTCGACGACGCGGTGCCCGACGGTCTCGCACATCCGTTTGACCTGGCGGTTGCGGCCTTCGTGGATCGTCAGCTCGAGCTCCGTCGGACTCAGGCGGCGCACCTTGGCCGGGGCCGTCGGCCCGTCGTCGAGCTTGACTCCGGCGCGCAGGCGGCGCAGCGCCGTGTCGGTGATCGGGCCGCGCGCGACCTTCACGCGGTAGGTCTTCTCGACCTCGAAGCTCGGGTGGGTCATCAGGTGCGCGAGGTCGCCGTCGTCGGTGAGCAGGATCAGGCCGCGCGCGTCGGCATCGAGGCGGCCGACGGGATAGAGCCGCGACTGGTGGTCGACGAGCTCGACGACGGTCGTCCGCCCATGGGTGTCCTTGGCCGTCGAGACGACGCCCGGCGGCTTGTTCAGCACGAACACGACGCGTTTGCGATCGGTCCGCCCGACCGACTCGAAGTCGACCTCGATCTTCTCCGTGCCGGTGACGTCGCGGGCGGGGTCACGGATGATCTCGCCGTCGACGGTGACGCGGCCCTCGGCGATGATCGCCTCCGCGCCGCGGCGCGAGGCGACGCCCGCGTGGGCCAGGTGCTTGGCGAGGCGCATGGTGGTGTCACCATAGGTGGCGATGGATCTCGACCTCCTCCACCGCACGCTCGCCGACGCCGGCGAGCCCGCGTACCGCGCCGGCCAGGCGTGGCAGTTCACCGCGCGCGGCGCGGACAGCTTCGAGTCGATGACGACGCTGCCGGCGGCGCTGCGCGAGTCGCTGGCGGACGCGGTCCCGTTCTCGACGCTGAGGCTGACGCACGAGGCGACCTCGCAGGACGGCACGATCAAGGCGCTGTTCCTGACCCACGACGGGCGGCCGGTCGAGGCGGTGCTGATGCGCTACCGCGACGGGCGCCACTCGCTCTGCCTGTCCTCGCAGTCGGGCTGCCCGCTGACGTGCACGTTCTGCGCGACCGGGGCGATGAAGTTCGGCCGCAACCTGACGGCGTGGGAGATCCTCGACCAGGCGCTGCACTTCCGCCGCATGTCGGACGTCGACCACTGCGTCTTCATGGGCATGGGCGAGCCGATGATGAACCTCGACAACGTTCTTTCCGCGAGCCGGCATCTCCCCGATCTCGGGATCACCCACCGGCGGACGGCGATCTCGACGGTCGGCTGGATCCCCGGGATCGATGCCCTGACGGCTGCCGACATGCCGATCCGGTTGGCGCTGTCGCTGCACGCGCCCGACGACGCGCTGCGGACGGCGATCATGCCCGTCAACGAGCGCTATCCGCTGGCCGACGTGCTGGCCGCGTGTGACCGCTGGTACGAGCGGCGCAAGCGGATGGTGTTCATCGAGTACGTGATGCTCGCCGGCGTCAATGATCGCTACGAGCAGGCCGTCGCTCTGGCCCGATTGCTCGATCGCCGTCGCTACAAGATCAACCTGATTCCGTACAACCCGACGGATTCGTCGTACGACGGGTCATCGCGCGAAGCGATCGACACGTTCCGGGGAGTGCTGGAGTCGAAGGGCTTCAACGCGACGGTGCGGCTGACCCGCGGACGCGACATCGACGCGGCGTGCGGGCAGCTCGCGGCGAAGGCGGGCGCGGTGTAACGGGGGGCTCGTTGTTCGTCCTGCGTTTGTGAACAGCGAGCATCAAGGCAGTGCGGTTTGGCTGGCGGCGGGCTGAGCGATCTCGGTACTCGCTCGGCGGCAGCATGGGTTGATCACGACACGGCAACTCGTGAGCTTGGGCTTTAGCCACGACGCGATCGCCAGACGCGTCGCGGCCGGCCGGCTTCACCGGATCCACCGCGGTGTGTACGCGGTTGGACACACGGTCCTCGTGCCAACGCATACCGGCTCGCCGCCGTCCTCGCCATCGGAGACCTCGCCGTGGCCGGCCACACGACGGCAGCAGCGATCTGGGACGTCCGGCAGACGACCAGCGCGGCCAGGCACGTCACGACGCAGACGCAGGCACGCTCGCGCGAGCGCATCGTCGTCCACCGCCGCGCGATCCACGCGGACGATCGCGCCCTGCGTCACGGCATCCCCGTGACCTCGCTTGCGCGAACCCTCATCGACCTCGGCGACGTCGTCCCGCCAGCTCACGTGCGCGGAGCCTTCGTCCGCGCCGGACAACTCCGGCTGATCGACGTGACCGCGATCGATGCGGCGCTGGGCCGCGGCGCTCCCGCCAGCGCGGCCCGCGGCTCTTGCGTGAGCTCCTGCGCGGTTACGACCCGCGCTGGCAGCAGGCTCGGTCGGAGCTGGAACTGGCGATGCTCGACCTCCTCGCCGCCCACGACGCCCTCACGGAGCCGGAGGTCGACGCCTGGATCCACGACCGCTTCATGGTCGACTTCCTCTGGCGCGAGGCGCGCCTGATCGTCGAAGCCGACGGCGCCGAGACTCACGGTACGGCCACCGCGCAGCGAGACGACGCCCGCAGAGACCACGTCCTGGCCAGCCTCGGCTACCACGTGCTGCGAATCCCGTAAGCCGAACTGACACACGCGCCCCGCCGCGCGGCGGGCCGGGTGACGACCGCGCTCAGCTTGGCTGCGGCGTGAGGACGGCGGCGTCAGCAACGCTCTGAGCCGCTGGCTCGAAACCAGCGACCTCGTCCTCAAATCCCGGCTGCACCGGCGCGGCCGGCCCGCCGAGACGTGCCTCGCCGGCGCGGGTCAGGCGCTCGCGCAGGTCGCCCTCCTCCTCGGGCGTCGGGTCCCACTGGCCGTGGTCGGGGAGGTCGCCGAGCGAGTCGAGCCCGAACAGCTTCAGGAACAGCGGCGTTGTCCGCAGCAGAACCGCGCCGAACGGGGAGCGGCCGGCCTCGTCGATCAGGCCGCGCTCGAGCAGCGTGCCGGCAGCCGAGTCGGCCGCGACGCCGCGGATGCGCGTGATCTCCGGCCGCGAGACGGGCTGCAGGTAGGCGACGATCGCCAGCGTCTCGGCCTGCGCGGGCGTCAGCGGCGGCGTGCGGGGCTTGGCGAGCAGGCGGCGTGCGGCGGCTTCGGCCTCCGGCGAGGTCGCCAGCGTCCAGCCCCCGGCGAGCCGGCGCAGCACCAGCCCGCGCGCACCCGGCGCCCAGGCCTGCTCGAGTTCGGCCAAGGCCGCGCGGAGCTCGTCGGTCTCGACCTCCGCAGCAGCGGCCAGATCGGCCTCCGGGACCGGCTCGGAACTGAGGAACAGCAGCGCTTCGACGATTGCGGCGAGCGGACTCATGCGACGCTCCTGACAGCGGGCGCGACCTCACGCGCCGCGAGGGTGATCGGGCCGAACGGCGTGTCCTGCGTCCACGTCGCCTCGCCCTGCTTGTACAGCTCGAGCAGCGCGAACAGCGTCACCGCCACGGTCATCCTGTCGGCGCCCGAGACCGCCTCGTCGAACGAGACGATCCCGCGGCGCAGGATCGCGCGCAGGTGCGTCAGGCGCTCGGCGACCGTCACGCGCGGCACGCCGACGTGCTGCAGATCGATCGGCGGAGGCAACCGCAACATCCCGCCGATCGCCGCGCCGAGCTGGCCCGCGTCGTAGACCTGCCGGCTGGCGTCGAGCTCCACGCGGCGCAGGAACGCCGGCGGCGGCGCCGAGCGGAAGCGATGGCCGTGCTCGTCAGCGAGCAGCTGCGTCAGATACTCCGCTGCGCGGCGGTAGCGGCGCGCGTCGAGCATCCGCGCGAGCAACTCCTCGGCCGCCTCGCCCGGGTCCAGGTCGTCGAGCAGCTCGTCGTGCTCGCTGGGCAGCATCAGCCGCGACTTCAGCTCCAGCAGCGCCGCGATCAGCACGATGAACTCGGTCGCGACCTCCAGGTCCAGCTCGCCACGCGACTCGAGGTGATCGAGGTAGGAGACGACGACATCGGCGAGCTCGACTTCGAGCAGGTCGACCTCCTCGCGCAGGACGAGGGTCAGCAGCAGGTCGAACGGGCCGGTGAAGACCTCGAGGTCCAGCTCGAGCTGGGCGGCGATCACGGGCGGGACGGTAACGGTCGCATCCGATGGATGGACACCGTCGGCAGGTCGCGGGCAACGGTCGTGTGGCGCTCCCAGCCCGCAGCGGCGGTCGCATCCAGGAATGCCTCGGCCGTCGCCCTGCGCGGGTCGGCCAGCCACAGTTCGCCGCGCGGGGCCAGCAGCCGCGGGATCAGCGCGACCAGCGGGTCGATGTTGCGGGCCTCGTAGAGCACGTCCGCGGCGAGCACCGCGCGGAACGGGCCGCGAGCGAGCAGCTCGTCCGGGGCAGCCCAGTCCACGCGCAGCGTCTGCAGCATCGCGCCGTTGTCATCGGCCGCCCGCTGCACCGCGCCCAGCGCGTCGGCCGACCAGTCGGTCGCCAGCACCCGAGCGCCGCCGAGCGCCGCGGTGACGGACGGCAGGCCCAGCCCACAGCCGAGCTCGACGATGGGCGCGCCGGCCCAGGCGCGATCGGCGATCGCCCGTGCGAGGCCGACGCCGCTGGGCCACAGCTCCGCCCAGTAGGGCAGGAACTCGTCATCGGCGAACGCGCGCTCGTCGATCAGCGCGTCGGCGTCCGCGGGACGGCGGACGACCAGTTCGCGGTCGGGCGCGAGCACGACGATCTCGGTGATCTCGTCGTCAGCCATCAGGCCTCGAACATCGCCGGTGTGCGCCGCGCCGCGAGGCCGGTCGCCAGCATCAGGGCCGCGGCCAGGCCGTAGCCGACGCCATCGCCGGCGACGCTCCCGAGCGCCCCGCCGGCGATCGCGCCGACGCCGACGCCGAGCGCCCATGCCAGGCTCGTCAGCGAGAACGCCCAGCCCTGATCGACGCCGCGGCGGCCCGCCGCGTCCGACGCCGTGCTGCTGCCCGGAACCCACAGCGCGCCAAGACCGACCGACGTCAGCGCCAGCAGCGCGCCGAGCAGCAGCGCGGACGACGGCAGCGCGAGGACCGCCAGACCGGCGGCGGCGAGCAGCGTCCCGCGCCGGACGAGCACCGCGACGCCACGGCGATCGATCATCCGCCCGACGATCGGGCTCATCAGTGCTTCGACCCCGCCGGCGACGAAGAACGCCGCCCCGATCGCCAGCGCGCTGGCACCCAGCGCGTCGAGCCGCAGCGGCGCGAGGACCTCGATCACGCCGAACGCGATCGACGGCAGCACCGTCAGCCAGATCCCGGCGCGGAACGTCCGGTCGCGCGCGAGCACGCGCGGCGAGGTCAACGCGGGCTCGGCCAGCACCGGCGGCGGCGGGGTTGCCCGGGCCCAGATCAGCAGCGGCAGGCCGATCGCCGCGGTGACGAGGAACGTCGCCTCGCGCCCGACGGCGTCGGCGATGGTGCCGATGACCGGGCCGAACTGCGCGCCGAAGATCGCCACGCCGATGGCGATGCCGAGGACCTCGGCCCGCCGCTCGAACGGCGCGACGCGTGACACCCAGGCCAGCCCGGCGGTCCAGGTCGCCGCGCCGCCCAGTCCCTGCAGGACGCGGGCGGCGTCGAGCGCGATGATGTTCCGGGCCAGCGCGAATGCGACACTCGCGAGCGACATCGTCGTCAGCGATCCGATGATCACCCGGCGCGGGCCGAACCGCGCGGTCAGCCAGCCACCCGGCAGCGCCCCGGCGATCGTCCCCAGCGGATAGGCGCCCGCGAGCACGCCCGCCCCGGCTTTGCCGAGGCCGAACTCGTCGCGCAGCCCGGCCAGGATCGGCGCCAGCGCGGCGTACAGCGCGGTGTCGATGAAGACGACGGCGCCGACGAGGACCAGCAGCGTGCGCAGCGCCGCCGGCAGCGGCTCCCGGCGGCCGGCACCGGACCGGCCCACCGCTCGCCTACCCGCGCACGGGCCCGACGCCCATCGCCCGGCGCACGTCGGCCAGCGTGTCGGCGGCGATCGCGCGCGCCTTGTCGGCACCGGCGACGAGTGTCGCCTCGAGCGCCGCGGTATCCGGACGCAGCTCGGCGTAGCGCTCGCGGATCGGCGCGAGCTCGGCGATCACGGCTTCGGCGGCTGCTGCCTTGAGGTCGCCGTAGCCACGGGCGTCTGCCATGTCGCTCGCGACCTGCGCCGGCGTGCGGCCCGAGCAGGCGGCGAGGATGTCGATCAGGTTGGTGACGCCGGGCTTGTCGTCGCCGATGCGGATCACGGGCGGGTCGTCGCTGTCGGTGACGGCGCGGCGCAGCTTCTTCTCGATCGCGGCCGGCTCGTCGAGCACGTAGACCGTGCCCTCCTCGCTACCGCTGGTCGTCGACATCTTCCGCGTCGGGTCCTGCAGGTCCATGATCCGCGCACCGATCTCCGGGATCCGGTGCTCGGGCACGACCAGGAGCTCCTCGCCATCTCCGGCGAACCGGGCGTTGAAGCGCCGCGCGATCTCGCGCATCAGCTCCAGGTGCTCGCGCTGGTCCTCGCCGACCGGGACCTCGCCGGCGCGGTAGGCGAGCACGTCCGCCGACTGCAGCACCGGGTAGAACAGCAGCCCCGCGGAGACCAGCTCGCGCTGGGCCAGCGACTTGTCGCGGAACTGGTGCATCCGGTTGAGCTCGCCGAGCGCGGTGACCGACGACAGCAGCCAGCACAGCTCGGTGTGCTCGGGCACGTCGCCCTGGCGAAAGAGGATGCAGCGCTCGGGGTCGAGCCCGGCCGCGAGCAGGATCGCCGTCGTGTCGTACAGCCGCTCGCGCAGCTCGGCCGGGTCGTACGGGACGGTCGTCGCGTGCAGGTCGACGATGCAGAAGATCGAGATGTCGCCGGCGGCCTCCGCGCGCGCCTGCCCCTCGACGTACTGGCGGATCGCCCCGATGTGGTTGCCCAGATGCTTACGGCCCGTGGGCTGGATGCCGGAGAAGATGCGCATGCGTGGCGCAGGCTATCGGGGGCGTCGCACCGGAACGCTCTCGACCGCGAGCGGATCGTGCCGCCGGTGGAGCTCGCCGGGACCGCTCAGATCCGGCGGTCGGCCTGTGCCGACCGACCGACACGAGTTGTCCCCCTCCCAGGGGGGACAACTCGTCACGGTGCGGCCCGCCCCGCGCCGGCTACAACGCCTGCCGCAGAACCGGATGCTTCGCCGCCGCCGCCTCGTCCAGCCGCCGCACCGGCGTCGTGTACGGCGCGGACTGGGCGATCGATGGATCCTTGCGGGCCTCGCGTACGACCGCCGCCAGCGCCTCGGCGAACTCGTCGAGCGTCTCCTTCGTCTCGGTCTCGGTCGGCTCGATCAGGATCGCCTCGTCGACGAGCAGCGGGAAGTACACCGTCGGCGGGTGGAAGCCGTGGTCGAGCAGGCGCTTGGCCAGGTCGAGCGTCTTGACGCCGGTGTCCTTCTTCAGCGGCGTCGCCGAGAGGACGAACTCGTGCATGCAGCGCTCGCCGAAGGCGAGCGGCAGGTCGTCGCCGCACAGCTCGCGCAGCCGCGCCAGGAGGTAGTTGGCGTTCAACACCGCGACCTCGCTGACGTCGCGCAGCCCCTCCGCCCCGAGCGAGCAGATGTACGCGTAGGAGCGCACGAAGCAGCCGTAATTCCCCTGGAAACCGCGCAGTTTGCCGATCGACTGCGGACGGTCGGAATCGAGGTCGAACAGCGGGCCGTCGTGGGTCTGCGTCCGCGTGATCACCGGCTTTGGCAGGAACGGCTCGATCCGGTCGCTGACGGCGATCGGGCCCGACCCGGGGCCGCCGCCGCCGTGTGGCTGCGTGAACGACTTGTGCAGATTGAAGTGAACGATGTCGAAGCCCATGTCGCCGGGGCGCGACTTGCCCATCACGGCGTTGAGGTTCGCCCCGTCGTAGTAGAGCGTCGCCCCGACCTCGTGGACGATCGCGGCGATCTCCTCGATGTTGGGATCGAAGATCCCGAGCGTGTTCGGGTTGGTCAGCATCAGGCAGGCGACGTCGCCGTCGGCCTTGGCCCGCAGGTCGTCGACGTCGACGCCGCCGTCGGGATTGGTGCCGACCTTGACGACCTCGTAGCCCGCCATCGTCACGGTCGCCGGGTTGGTTCCGTGCGCCGTGTCGGGCGTCAGCACCTTGTGGCGGTGCTCGCCCCGCGACTCGTGGTAGGCGCGGGTCAGCAGCACGCCGGCGAGCTCACCGTGGGATCCGGCCGACGGCTGCAGCGAGACGTGCGGCAGGCCTGCGATCTCCCCGAGCGCACGCTCGAGGTTCCACATCAGCTCGAGCGCTCCCTGCGAGCGGCTCGGCGACTGCAGCGGGTGCAGGCGCGCGTGGCCGGGCAGCGCGGTGACGCGCTCGTGCAGGCGCGGGTTGTGCTTCATCGTGCACGAGCCGAGCGGGTAGAACCCGGAGTCGAGGTCGAAGTTGCGGCGGCTGAGGCGCACGTAGTGGCGCACGAGTTCGGGCTCGGAGACCTCGGGCAGCCGCGCCGGCTCACGGCGCCGCAGGGCGGCGGGCAGCAACTCATGGGCGTCGCGTTCGGGCACGTCGAGCTGCGGGCAGGTGAACGCCCGGCGGCCGGGCGCACCCTTCTGGAAGATCGTCGTCGCCTCGTCCTGCTGCATCGGCGTCGGGCCGGAGATCGCGGTCGCGGTCATCAGGCATGCACCTCCTGCGTCGTGCCGGCTCGCTCGGCCGCCAGCGCCGAGCCCAGCACGTCGGCCAGGCGGTCGATGTGCTCGCGCGTGCGCTGCTCGGTGATCGCGACCAGCAGGCCGTCGCCGAGCGCCTCGTCGACGAGGCCGAGCGGGTACCCCGGGTGGATTCCGGCGTCCTGGCAGCGCGCGACGACGCGCTGGACCCCTTCCAGGTCCAGGCCCTCCAGCCGCAGCGCGAACTCGCGTACGACGGGCTGGTCGTGCAGCGTGCTGACGCCGTCCAAGGCGGCGAGCGTGTCGCGCGCGTAGGCCGTGCGCTGCAGCAGCAGCTCGCCCAGCTCGATGAGGCCTTCGCGGCCCAGCCAGCTGAGGTAGACGACGCCGGCGAGCGCGTTCAGCGCCTGCGAGGTGCAGATGTTCGAGGTCGCCTTCTCGCGGCGGATGTGCTGCTCGCGCGTCTGCAGCGTCAGCACGAAGCCGCGGCGCCCGTCGACGTCGCGCGTCTCCCCCGCGATCCGCCCCGGCATCCGGCGCAGATAGGCCTCGGTCGCGGCGAAGAAGCCGAACGACGGGCCACCGAAGTCCAGGCGATTCCCGAGCGTCTGCCCCTCGCCGACGGCGACGTCCACGCCGCACTCGCCGGGTGGGGCGACGATGCCGAGCGGGATCGGGTCGTACGAGCCGACGACGACCGTTTCCTCGCCACCGGCGGACTTCGCGGCGGCGGCCAGCGCGGCAGCGTCCTCGACCGCGCCAAGGACGTTGGGCTGCTGGAAGATCGCGGCGGCGGTGTCATCGTCGATCGCGGCGGCCCAGGCGTCGGGGTCGGTGACGCCGTCCTTGAGGGGGACTTCGATCACCTCGGTGCCGTAGCCGACCGACAGCGTGTGCAGCGTCTGGCGGCTGTCGGGATGCAGCCCGGCGGAGACGACCAGGCGCGTACGGCCGTTGGCGAGCTTGGCGAGGTAGCCGGCCGCGCCGACGGCGCTGGGGCCCTCGTAGACCGACGCGTTGCTGACCGGCAGCGCCGTCAGCTCACTGATCGCCGTCTGGTACTCGAACATCACCTGCAGCCCGCCCTGGCTGATCTCCGGCTGGTAGGGCGTGTACGGCGTCAGGAACTCCGACCGGCCGAGCAGCATGTCGATGACCGCCGGGACGTAGTGGTCGTACATCCCGGCGCCAAGGAAAGTGATCTCGTCCTCGGCCGACGTGTTCTTGCGCGCGAGGTCGAGCAGGTGGCCGTAGACGTCCTGCTCGGGCATGCCCGCGGGCAGGTCGAGCTCACGGCGCAGGCGCACGCCTTCGGGAATCTGCTCGAACAGGTCATCGATCGACCCGACGCCGATCGTGGCGAGCATCTGCTCCAGGTCCTGCGCGGTGACGGCGGTGTAGCGACTCACGGCGTCCTTCGGTCGGGTGTCTGGCGGGTCCTGCCCGGATGTACGGGCGGTGTGGCGGCGCGGTTCAGGAGAGCGATGCGGTGTAGGCGGCGGCGTCCATCAGCCCGTCGACCTCGGCCGGATCAGACAGGCGGATCTTGACCATCCAGCCTTCGCCGTAGGGGTCGTCGTTGATCGCCTCGGGCCCATCGCTGAGCGCCTCGTTGACCTCGACGACCTCGCCCGACAGCGGCGCGACGACGTCGCTGACGGCCTTGACCGACTCGACCTCGGTGTAGCTGTCACCGGCGACGACGTGCGAGCCGACGCGCGGCGGGTCGAAGAACACGACCTCGCCGAGGGCATCCTGGGCGAACCAGGTGATGCCGAACGTCGCGACGGGGTGGGCGGGATCCGAATCAATCCGCGCCCAGTCGTGCTCGGGGTGGTAGAGGAGGTCGTCGGGGTAGCTGGCGTCGGCCATCGGGGTCTCCTGGAAGGTGGGCTGTGCTCGGTCGCGCCGATCCTACGCGGCCGGCCTGCGGTAGAGGGGCTTGGCAGCGACGACGGCGTCGCGCAGCTTGCCGCGGACGTCGATCTGCAGCTCGGTGCCCTCGACCGCGCGGTCGGCCGGCAGGTAGGCCATGCCGATGCCGATCTCGAGCGACGGGGACAGCGTGCCGGAGGTGACCTCGCCACCGCCGACGACCGCGTTGCCCTGGCGCGGGATGCCGGGGCCGGTGAAGCGGAACGGTGCGAGCTTGTCCTGCGGGCCGGCGGCGCGGGCCGCGCGGACGGCGTCGGAGCCGATGAAACCGGTGTCCTCCTTGCAGCACCAGCCCAGGCCGGCCTCGATCGGGCCGCGCGACTCCATCAGGTCGTTGCCGTACAGGTGGAAGCAGACCTCCAGGCGCAACGTGTCGCGCGCGGCCAGGCCCGCGGGAACGGTGCCGCGGGCGATCACGGCGTCCCAGATCGGCCCGGCGGCGTCCGGCGAGCAGAGGATCTCGACGCCCTCCTCGCCGGTGTACCCGGTGCCGCAGACCAGCACATCGAACCCGGCGACGGTGCGCATCGCAGCGGTCATCCGGTCCGGCAGCGGCTGATCGGCGATCGCCTGGACGATCTCGCGCGCGAGCGGCCCCTGGACGGCCAGCATCGCCCACTCGTGCGCGACGTCGAGGACGTCACAGTCGAACCGGTCAGCGTGGTGCCGGAACCATGCCAGGTCCTTTTCGTGGTTGGCGGCGTTGGTGACCGTCAGGTAGCGATCGGCGTCGAGCCGATACGTGAACAGGTCGTCCAGGACGCCCCCGTCCTCGCGGCACATGACGCTGTACTGGGCGCCCCCGACCGCGAGCTTGTCGAGGTCGTTGGAGAGCAGGTGCTGCAGCAGGTCGGCGGCATCGGGACCGTCGGTGATGATCTCGCCCATGTGCGAAACGTCGAACACGCCGCACGTGTTGCGCACGGCCAGGTGCTCCTCGCGGATCCCGCCGTACTGCACCGGCATCTCCCAGCCCGCGAACGGCACGACCTTGCCGCCGGCCGCGACGTGCCGGTCATAGAGCGGCGTGCGGCGAAGCGCGGCGTCCATCGAGAGAACGGTAGCGCGGACGGGTCAAAGGTTTGGGGTTTGGGCCTTTGGGCCGGCGTGTCGACCAGCGTGCCGAGGCACGCCGGGGGAGCGCCAACGCAGGACCATCAACCCTGAGCCAAGGCGCCCGCCCTCCGAACCAGGCAACTCCCCGCGCGGGCGATCGTGGATGCCTCAGGCGCCACGAGATCCGCGAAGCGCTTACTTCAGGAAGGCGGGAATGTCGAGATCGTCATCACCGATCTCGAGGTCCTTCTTGTCCTTGCCGACCCGCGGCGAGCGCTCGGCAGCCGACCGGTCGGCCTTCTCGCCGACGACTCCCCGCGCCGCCCGCGGCCGCGAGCGACCGTGATCGAACCCGGTGGCGATGACGGTGACCCGCACCTCGTCGCCCATCGACTCGTCGATGACCGCGCCGAAGATGATGTTGGCGTTGCTGTCGGCCGCCGCGTGGACGATCTCTGCGGCATCGTTGACCTCGAACAGGCCGAGCTCCTTGCCGCCGGTGATGTTCAGCAGCACGCCGGTGGCGCCGTCGACGGCATCCTCCAGCAGCGGGCTGGAGACGGCCATCTTGGCCGCGTCGACCGCGCGCTGCTCGCCGCTGGACGCGCCGACGCCCATCAGCGCCGAGCCGGCGTCGGACATGATCGTCCGCACGTCGGCGAAGTCGAGGTTGATCAGGCCGGGAATCGTGATCAGGTCGGTGATGCCCTGGACGCCCTGGCGCAACACGTTGTCGGCCTCGCGGAACGCCTCGAGGATCGTCGTGCGGCGCTCGACGGTGGACAGCAGGCGCTCGTTCGGGATCACGATCAGCGTGTCGACGACCTCACGCAGGCGGGCGATGCCCTCCTCGGCGGACCGCTGGCGCTGCGTGCCCTCGAAGTCGAACGGGCGCGTCACGACGCCGACGGTCAGTGCGCCGATCTCGTTCTTGGCGATCTCGGCGATGACCGGCGCCGCACCGGTACCGGTGCCGCCACCCTCGCCGGCGGTGACGAAGACCATGTCGGCGCCCTTCAGCGCCTCCTTGATCTCGTCGCGCGATTCAGCGGCGGCGCCGAAGCCGACCTCGGGGTTGGCGCCGGCGCCAAGGCCCTTCGTCAACTCGTGACCGATGTTGAGCTTGATGTCGGCGTCGCACATCTGCAGCGCCTGGGCGTCCGTGTTGGCCGCGATGAACTCAACGCCGCGCAGGCCCGCGTCGACCATCCGATTGACGGCGTTGGTGCCACCGCCGCCGACGCCGACGACCTTGATGACTGCGAGATACGTGCCGCTGCTTTCCATATCAATCCGACCGACCCTCAAGTGTGTGTAGAGGCTGGTGCCTCGTGGAGGCGCTCAGCAAGGCTGGGCACCGTACGCATCGGCAACTCTTACTGGCAACGAGACCCTACCCGGGCAAGATCCGTTGCACCACGACCGTACCTCATGTGATTATCGAGGGTTGCGCCGAGATCAACCCTCAACCGATGCTTGAGATCGACTCTAGGGGGTTGTGGTCGCCGTGGGTGCAACGGCGCCTGCCGCGGGCGCTGTGGTCGCTGGTGGCGCGGGAGCCTGCACCCGCGGGGCCGGCGCCGGTGTCGGCGCCACAGCAGCTGTCGCCCCGGTGGCACCGGTCGGCGGCATCACAACCGCCGGCGCGGCGACCACGGGGCGCTGCACGACCGAGCCGCCAAGGTCTGCCGACACGCCTCCGGCGGCGGGCCGCTCCGGGACGCGCACGTCGATGTAGGTGGCGGTCTGCGCCGCGGGATCGGTCAGCACGCGGCGGACGGCGATCCACTTGGCGACCAGCCGATCGCTGCCGCCGAAGCGCAGGACCTTGTCGCCGTCGAGGTGCACGACGAGCCCGTCGGACGTCGCGATGACGCGCAGGATGCGCGAGCGCAGCGACGCCGGAGCCGCCGCCAGCAGGGCGACGCGTGCCAGCGTGACGCGATCGACGACCCGGGCGCCGCCCGGAGGGACGCGGGCAGGAATCACGGGCAGGCCGCCCGACGGGGTGTCCCGCAGCAGCACGCCGTCATCGCCGACGGCGACGCGGGTCCCGGCGGCGACGATCGCCCCGACGGCCCGTCGCTCGTCGATCGTGATCCGCAGCGTGTGCGGCAGCTCGCTCGTGACCTCGATGCCGCGGACGATCGAGAAGCGCGCGACGCTGGCGCGCAGCGTTGCCGGGTCGAAGTTCAGTGTCGTCATCTCGCGGGCGGCGCTGTCCAGCGCGGACCGCGCGGCCGGTGCGCCCTTGCCGCCGGTGACGACGACGCGGTCGACGGCGACGAGCGAGGAGTCGCGCAGCCAGAACCAGCCCCCGACCAGCGCCGCCAGAACCACCGGAATCGCGACGAGCGTTCGTGGCGAGAGGCGCGGGAGCTCCGGACGGGAGATCGAGGGGGCGGCGACCCGGACGTTCACGGCATCCCCTTCGACGCGGCCGGGCCGCATCCTTCCGCCGCGATCAGGCGCCCGCGAGCCGTTCCCCGAGTCGCCGCACGTCGCCGGCGCCCATGACCAGGCAGACGTCGCCGGCGCGCAGCCGCGCCCGCAGCACCTGCTCGGCCGCGTCGAAGCCCGGGACCCACAGGACCTCGCGCCCCGGAGCCGCGTCGGCGACCGCCTCGGCGATCGTCAGGCCGCTGACGCCGGGGAAGTCCTGCGCCCGTTCGCGAGCCGGATAGACGTCGAGCAGCGCGACGACGTCGGCGGCCGCGAGCGCGCGGCCGAAGCCACCGGCCAGATGCTGCGTGCGCGAGAAGAGATGTGGCTGGAAGACGGCCACCACGCGACCGGCGCCGAGCGTGCGCGCGGCCGCGAGCGTCGCGGCGACCTCGGTCGGGTGGTGCGCGTAGTCGTCGAACACGGGCACGCCGTGCGGTCCTTCGCCGAGCAGCTCGAAGCGCCGCCGCGCGCCGGTGAAGCCGGCCAGCGCCGTGATCGCAGCCGCCGGATCGGCCCCGGCAAGCGCTGCCGCCTCGAGCGCCGCCGCCGCGTTGCGCGCGTTGTGCGCACCCGGCACCGCGACCCGCACCTCGTGCCCGCGCCAGCTGAAGCGGCTGCCGAGCGGATCAAGCTGCAGCTCCGCGACGGCGAACGGCGTGACGGGCGCGGCTCCGCGCAGCACCAGCACGCCCGCGTCGTCGGCGGGGAGCACCGCGTGCGGCGGACCGTCGAGCAGCTCGCGAAAGACGTCCTGCACCTCGGCCAGCGACCCGTAGGTCGCGTGATGGTCGAGCTCGACGTTCGTCACGACGGCCACGTCGACGTGCAGCGACAGCATCGAGCGGTCCGACTCGTCGGCCTCGACGACCAGCCAGTCGCCGGCACCCCACGCCGCGTTGCGGCCGGTCGAGCGCAGGTCGCCGCCGATCAGATACGCCGGATCGATCCCGCAGCCGAGCAGGATGTGGGCGACCATGCTGGACGTCGTCGTCTTGCCGTGCGCGCCGGCGACGGCGATCGTCCGCTTCAGCGCGCTCAGCTCGCCCAGCAGTTCCGCGCGCGGCGCGACGCGCAGGCCGCGGTCCTGGGCAGCGGCCCGCTCCGGGTTCGTCTGCGGGATCGCGCTGGAGTAGATGACCTCGACGTCGGCGCCGTCCGGGACGTTGGCCGCGTCGTGCCCGACGTGGACCGCGACGCCGAGTCCGCGCAGCTGCTCCAGCACCGGCCCATCGTTGCCGTCACTGCCGGACACGGTGGCGCCGAGCGCGACCGCGACGGCCGCATAGCCGCTCATGCCCGCCCCGCCGATGCCGAGCAGGTGCAGCCGCCGTCCGGCCCACCGGCGGGCGTCGCTCACGACCGGCTCCCGGCTGCGACCAGCACCTCGACGGCGATCGCGGCCGCAGCGTCCGGCCGCGCGAGCGCCGCGGATGCGGCGGCCATCGCCGCCAGTCGCTGCGGATCGCCGAGCAGCGCGCCGACATCGTGTGTCAGCCGAGCGGCGCTCAGCTGCGCGTCCGGAACGACGAGCGCGGCACCGGCGCGCGCCATCCAGTCGGCATTGCCGGCCTGATGGTCGCCGGCGGCATGCGGGTAGGGGACGAGGATCGCCGGCAGCCCGGCCGCCGCAAGCTCGAAGACCGAGCCGCCGGACCGCGCGAGCGTCAGGTCGGCGGCCGCGAGCGCCACCGCGAAGTCGTCGAGGTAGGGCCGCAGGTCGTAGTGCTCGCCACGTTCGCGCGCGTCGAACTGCTCGAAGTCGCGCGTTCCGGTGACGTGCAGGACGCGGCAGGGCGCAGCCGCCGCAAACGCGGTGAAGGCCGCGTCGTTGATGCTCCGCGCGCCGAGCGATCCGCCGAAGACGAGCAGCAGCGGCTCGTCGCCGGCGACGCCGAACCGCGCGCGCGCCGCGGCGCGATCGCCGAACGGCGCCGGCACCGGACGCCCGGTCACCAGAAACCGCGGCTGCTCACGGCCCGCGAGCGCGAATGCCAGGCAGACGCGCTGGGCGAACCGTGCCAGCAGCCGGTTGGTCACGCCGAGGTGGCTGTCGGCTTCGGTCAGCACGAGCGGGATCCGCCGGGCGATCGCCGCGGCGCCGACCGGGCCGGCGACGTAGCCGCCGCCGCCCATCACGGCCGCCGGCCGCAGCTTGCCCAGCATCCGCCACGCGGCAAGGCAGGCGCCGAGCGCCCTGACCGCCGCGCGCAGCGCCGCCAGCGGGTTCGTCCGGCTCAGGCCTTCGACCTGCAGCGTCCGCAGCTCGTAGCCGGCTGCGGGGACCAGCTCGCGCTCGGCGCGCTGGCCGCCGACGAAGACGATCCGGGTTCCCGGCGCCTCAGCCTGCAGCGCGCCGGCCACGGCCAGCGCCGGCACGACGTGTCCCGCCGTCCCGCCCGCCGCGATCACGATCGTCCGCTCGGCCATCCGTGCGTGATCGTCCCGCATCGCGGCCGCCGCTGACGGCACGCAGGTGGACGTGCCCGCCGCGCGCGACGTTGAGCACCAGCCCGACGCCGGCCAGCAGCACGACGAGGTTGGTCGATCCGTAGGAGATGAACGGCAGCGGAACGCCGGTCAGCGGCGCGATGCCGAGGACGACGAACAGGTTCAGCGCGGCCTGGCTGAGGACGAGCGACGTGACCCCGGCGGCGAGCAGCGCCGGGTAGACGCCCTTGGCCTGCTGAGCGATCCGCAGCCCGGCCCACGCGACGAGGCCGTAGAGCGCGAGCAGGCCGAAGATTCCGGCGACGCCGAGTTCCTCGCCGATGATCGCGAGGATGAAGTCGGTGTGGCCTTCGGGCAGGTAGTAGATCTTCTCGACCGACTGCCCGAGCCCGCGCCCGAACAGGCCGCCGGAGCCGATCGCGATCTGCCCCTGAACGGCCTGGAACCCCGCACCGGACGCGTGATCCCACGGGTTCAGGAACGACGTCAGGCGCGCGCGGCGGTATGGCGCGCTCATCGCGTAGAGCCCGACGAACGTCGCGCCGACGCCGGCGATGCGCCCGATCCACCCGATCGGGACGCCGGCGCCGATCAGCATCGCGGCGGTGGTGAAGCAGATGACGAGCGCCGTGCCGAGATCCGGCTGGGCGGCGACGAGCAGCACGGCGACGCCGACGACCATCCCGAGCGGCTTGAGATCGCCGATCTTGCGCAGCCCGCGCGGACGCTCTGCGAGGAACCGCGCCGCGTACAGGACGAGCGCGAGCTTCGCGATCTCGCTGGGCTGGAAGACGAGCGGCCCGGCGCCGAGCCAGCGCGTCGCCCCGTTGACGGTCACGCCGACACCGGGAACCTTCAGCGCCAGCAGGCAGCCGCCGGACAAGACGAGCAGCGGCCCGGTCAGCGCCAGCAGCCGCTGCAGCGGGAAGCGCGCAACGAGGTGCATCACGACGAGGCCGATCGCGCCGTAGCCGAGGTACTTGACGAGGAAGCCCGTGCCGTTGCCGCCCTGGACCGCGCTGGTGCCAGACGACGCGCTGTAGACCATGATCGCGCCGAAGGCGATCAGGCACAGCACCGCGGTCAGCAGCAGGTCTTCCTCGATCGCGCGCGAGCGGGTGCGGCGAGCAGCGGTGCTGGGTTTGGTGGCGCGGGCGGCAACGCTGGCCATTCCGCCCCTCTTTCGACGTCTGGGAGCGGGTTCCTGCGCGATTCAGTGAGCGCCGTCGAGCTGTGCGACGAGCTGCTTGAACCGCGCGCCCCGAGCCGCGAAGTCGGCGAACTGATCGAAGCTTGCACAGGCGGGCGAGAGCAGCACGACGTCGCCGGGCGCAGCGAGCTCTGCAGCCCCGCTGACGGCGGCCTCCAGCGTGCCGGCGGCGTGCAGCTCGGCGGAGCCGGACAGCTCGCGTTCCAGCACCGCCTCGTCCTCGCCGATCAGCCAGACCGACCGCACGCCGCTCAGCGCGGCGCGCAGCGGCGCGAACTGCTGGCCCTTCCCCCGGCCGCCGAGGATCAGGTGAACCGGCCCGTCGATCGCCGCCAGCGCGACGAGCGTCGACGCCACGTTCGTCGCCTTGGAGTCGTTGACGAACCGCACACCGCCGACATTCCCCGCGGGCTCGAGCCGGTGCTCGACGCCGCTGAACGCGCGCAGTGCGGCGACCACGGGCGCCTGCGGTACGCCGAAGCAGAGCGCCGCGGCGGCGGCCGCCTGCGCGTTCTGCAGGTTGTGCGCACCGGGGAGCGCGACGTCGGCGGCCGGGAGCAGCGGCGCCCCGCGCCACGTGAGCACGCCCTCGCGGACCGTCATCGCACCGGCCGGTCCCGCACCGACGACCACCCGCTCGGCCGCGCCGGCGGCGTCTGCGAGCAGCTCCGCCGGGCCGACGGCGAACGTGCCCTCGGGCTGGCGCGCGAACAGCGCGAGTTTTGCGGTGCGGTAGTCCTCCAGCGTGCCGTGGCGATCCAGGTGATCGGGCTCGAGGTTGAGGATCACGGCCACCTGCGGCGCGAACGCGACTGCATCCTCGAGCTGGAACGAGCTCGCCTCGCAGATGACCGTCGCGCCGGCGGGCACGTCATCGCCGAGTCCCGAGAGTGCCGTCCCGACGTTGCCGGCGACCACGACCGGCAGGCCCGCCGCGCGCCAGATCGCGCCGAGCAGCTCGACCGTCGTCGTCTTGCCGTTGGTTCCCGTGACGGCGACGACCGGTCGGGGCAGCAGCCGCCAGCCGAGTTCCAGTTCGCCCAGTACGGGCATCCCGCGCGCGAGGGCGGCGGCGATCACGGGCGCCTCGCGCGGGACGCCGGGGCTCTTGACGATCGCGGCCGCAGCGTCGAGTTCGGTCAGCCCGTCGACACCGGTTCGCACGTCAAGGCCCGCTCGCCGCAACTCGCCCGCCGCCGGCGGATCGCCGGCATCGACGCAGACGACGTGCTCGCCGCGACGCTGCAAGGCCAGCGCCGCCGCCACGCCCGACCGCGCCAGGCCGACGACCAGCCACGGGCCGGGCGGCAGCGCGGGACGCGGGCCGGCGTCCATCTTCAGCCCGCGCGCGGGATCCGGACGGCCCGGCCGAGGACCGCCGGCGCCGATCCGGCCGCCGCGACCGGCGCGGGGACCCGCAGCGTCGCCGCGCCCAGGACGTCGCGCCCGCGCGTGATCGACTGGCGGTACAGCGTGAACCCGATCGCCGCGCAGACCGCCGCGATGATCCAGAAGCGCAGGATGATCTTCGTCTCCGACCAGCCCTGCATCTCGAAGTGGTGATGCAGCGGCGCCATCAGGAAGACGCGGCGGTGGTTGAACGTGCGGAAGACGAACACCTGGATGATCACGCTGAGCGCCTCGACGACGAAGATGCCGCCGAGCAGCACGAGCAGGATCGGCGTGTTCGTCATCACCGCCATCGCGCCGATCGCCCCGCCGAGGCCGAGCGACCCGGTGTCACCCATGAAGATCGTCGCCGGGTGCGCGTTGAACCAGAGGAACCCGATGCACGAGCCGACGATGCACGCGCTGAGCAGCGCCAGATCCTTCTCGCCGGTCGTGATGAACGCGATGCCGACGTACGCGAGCATCACGATCGCCGCGCAGCCGGCAGCGAGCCCGTCGAGCCCGTCCGTCAGGTTGACGGCGTTGGCGCTGCCGGCGATGACGAGGTAGATGAGGATGGGGAAGAACACCCCCAGGTCGACGTTGGCATCGACGAACCGCAACCGCACGGTCTCGTGGATCCCGGCCTTGTGCGTGGCGACCCACCACAGCGCCACCGAGATCACCGAGATCACAATGAGCTTCGTGCGGCCCTGGACGCCGAGCGAGCGGCGCCGCACGATCTTCGCGTAGTCGTCGGCGAAGCCCAGGAGCGCGCAGGCGACGGCCGTCCCGTAGACGCACACTGCGCGCCAGTCGTAGTCGGCAAGGATCAGGAACGGCAGCGACAGCGCGATGAAGATGACGACGCCGCCCATCGTCGGCGTTCCGGCCTTGACCTGGTGGCCCTTCGGTCCCTCCTCGCGGATGTGCTGGCCGAACTGCCGCTCGCGCATGAACTCGATGAACCGCGGCGAGAGGAAGACGCAGAGCAGCAGCGCGGCGGTCCCGCCGATCAGGACCTCGCCCATGTCAGCGCTCCTCGCCGCGCAGGTGCTCGGCGACGACTTCGAGGCCGACGCCGCGCGAGGCCTTGACCAGGATCGTGTCGCCGGGCTCCAGCAGGCTCGGCAGCAGCTCGGCTGCTGCGCGAGCGTCCGGAACGGCGCACACGTCGCCGGCCGCAAAACCGACGGCGGCGTGGGCCGCGAGCGGCCCGACGGTGACGAGCACGTCGACGCCGGCCGCGCGCGCCTGGGCACCCAGCTCGGCGTGGTAGCGGCGCTCGTCGGGGCCGAGTTCGAGCATGTCGCCCAGCACGGCCACGCGTCGCCCCGGCGCCGTTGCGGCGAGGTCGGTGAGCGCGGCCTGCATCGACATCGGGTTCGCGTTGTAGCAGTCGTCGATGACGACGATGTCGCGCGCCAGGGCGATGCGCTGGCCGCGCAGCCGCGACAGCGCGACGTCGATCCGGCCGGCGGGCTCGACGCCGATCGCTCGTGCCGCGGCCAGTGCGGCGAGCGCGTTGAGTCGCTGGTGGGCGGAGCGGAATGGCAGCTCCAGACCCTCGGGCAGCTCGCTGACCTCGCCGCCGGGCCCGAACGTCACGGTGGTCAGGTCGGACCGCAGGTGCGGCGCCAGCAGCCGCTCGCCGTACGGGACGACGGCCGTTGCTCCCGTCGCGAGACCGGCCAGCAGCTCGGCCTTGGCGGCAGCGATCGCCTCGATGCTGCCCAGCAGTTCGAGGTGCACAGGGCCGATGTTGACGATCACGCCGACATCGGGCTCGGCGATCGCCGCCAGGTCGGCTATCTGACCGGGGCCGCGCATCGCCATCTCCAGCACGAGCACATCGGTGCCCGCCGGCGCGCCGAGGATCGTGAGCGGCAGGCCGATCTCGGTGTTCAGGTTCTGGGCCGTCGCGACGACGCGGCGCTGCGGGGCGAGCATCGCGGCGAGCGTGTCCTTGGTCGACGTCTTGCCGGTCGAGCCGGTGATGCCGACGACCGCGCATCCCAGCGCTCGGCGCCAGCCGGTCGCCAGCCGACCGAGCGCGGCGAGCGGATCCGCGGCGCTCAGGACCGCGCCCCCGGTCAGGCCGCCGGCGTGCTCCTGGGCCACCAGGACACCCCACGCTCCGGCAGCCAGGACCGCGGCGGCGTACGTCCCGCCGTCGACCCGCGTTCCCGGCAGGCCGACGAACAGATCGCCCGGCCCGGCCTCGCGCGAGTCGATGACGACGCGCCCGGGGCCGTCGCCGCCGCGGCCCGCCGCGACCAGTTGTGCCCCGGCGGCCTGCGCGACCTGATCGGCGCTCCAGCCGCGCATCAGCCGCGCACCGCCGTCAGCGCCGAACGCGCGACGTCCAGGTCGTCGAACGGCAGCTTCACGCCGTCGGCAAACTCCTGGCCCTGCTCGTGACCCTTGCCGGCGATCACCAGCACGTCGCCGGCGCGGGCTGTGCCGACGGCGGCGGCGATCGCCTCGGCGCGGTCCTCGATCGACTCGACATCAGCGCCGGCCTGCACGCCGGCGAGGATCTCGGCGATGATCGCCGCGGGCGACTCGGAGCGCGGGTTGTCCGAGGTGACGTACGCGTGGTCGGCCAGCCGTCCCGCGATCGCACCCATCAGCGGCCGCTTGCCGCGATCGCGATCGCCGCCGCAGCCGAACACCACCAGCACGCGCCCGGCCGTCAGCTCGCGCGCGGCATGCAGCACGTTCTCCAGCGAGTCCGGGGTGTGCGCGTAGTCGACGATCACCGCGAAGTCCTGGCCCGCGTCGACCGGTTCGAACCTGCCGGGCACGCGCCCGGCGGCCGGCAGCGCGGTCGCGATCTGCTCGTCCGCGACGCCCAGTGCCCGTGCCGCGGCCACCGCGCCGAGCGCGTTCAAGACGTTGAAGCGGCCGGGCAGCGCGACCTCCAGTTCCAGCCCGTCGACCACGAACCGCGAGCCGGCGAAGCCGCCCGCGACCTCCGTCGCGCGCAGCGCGGCATCCGGGTTGTCGATCGCGATCGTGAGCGCGCCCGGGGCCTCGGCCGCCAGGCGGACGCCGTAGGCGTCGTCGATGTTGATCACCGCCAGCCGCGGCCCGGCGTCGAACAACCGGCGCTTGGCGGCGAAGTAGGCCTCCATCGACGGATGGAAGTCGAGGTGGTCCTGCGTCAGGTTGGTGAAGATCGCGACATCCCAGTGGATCGCGTCGGCGCGGTGCAGGTCCAGCGCGTGTGAGGAGACCTCGATCACGCAGGCGACGTCGCCGGCGTCGCGCATCGCCGCGAACGCGGGCTGCAGGTCGATCGCCTCCGGCGTCGTGCGCACGGCCGGCTCCGCGCGTCCGCCGATCACCTGCTCGACGGTCCCCAGCATTCCGGTTCGCAGTCCGCCGGCCTCCAGCAGCGCGCGGGTCAGGAACGCGGTCGTCGTCTTGCCGTTGGTGCCCGTCACGCCGACCATCGACAGCGCCGCGGTCGGATCGCCGGCGAGCGCCGCCGCGGCCGGCGCCATCGCCGCGCGCACATCGGCGACGACGACCTGCGGCAGATCGACGTCGACGAGGTGATCGACCACGAGCGCCGCGGCGCCATTGGCGGCCGCCGCCGCCGCGAAGTCGTGCCCGTCGCGCGTCAGCCCGGGCACGCAGAAGAACGCGACGCCCGGCCCGGCGCGGCGGTCGTCGTACGCCAAGCCGCTGATCGGGACGTCGGCGGCGGCGCCCGTGGCCTCGGCGAGGACGTCGCGCAGGAGCATCGGCCCTGAGCTTACGGGCGGGCGCGGCCGAGGTCGCGGCGCGCGCCTACGACGGCGGGATCGCCAGGTAGGGCAGCGCGAACTTCGCGATCTGCTCGAACGCCGGCGCGGCGACGTCGCCGCCGTAGATCGCGCCCTTCGGCTCGTCGACGACGACCGAGACCAGCAGCTTCGGGTCGCGGGCGGGCGCAAAGCCGGTGAACGAGGCGATGTAGCGCGTCTTGGAGTACTCGGCGGTGCCGGGATCGATCTTGTTCGCGGTGCCCGTCTTGCCCGCCAGCACGTAGCCGGGAACCGAGATCTTGCTGGCCGTGCCGCCGGCCTCCACCACGCCCTCCAGCATCTTGCGGACCTGGGCGGCCGTGCGGGCGGAGATGATCCGCCGCCCGCGGGCAAGCGGCACCGGGCTGCCGTCGACGCGATCGACCAGGCGCGGGCGGCGCAGCACGCCGCCGTTGGCGATCGCGGCGTAGGCCGTCGCCATCTGGATCGGCGTGACGAGCTCGCCCTGACCGATCGGCAGGTTGCCGATCGACGACCCGGAGTAGTCCTTGAGCTTCAGCGCCAGGCCCTGCTCCTCGCCCGGGAAGCCCAGGCCGGTCCTCTGGCCGAAGCCGAACGCGCGAACCCACTGGTCGAAGCGGCGCTCGGCCTGGAGCTTCGTCGCGCCGAGGCGCAGTGCGACGGTGATCGCGCCGACGTTGCTCGATTGGGCGAGGATCTCGCCGGTCGACAACGTCTCCCAGCCGCGGGCGTGCGACTCGTTGATCACGCGGTCGGCGACCTGGATCGACGGAGCCAGGTTGAACTTCGTCTCCGGCGTGACCTTGCGGTCCTGCAGCGCGCCGGCGACGGTGAACGCCTTGAACGTCGAGCCCGGCTCGTACGGGAAGTCGACGGCACGGTTGTGGGTCGCATAGGCCGGCGCCGCGCCCGGGTGGTTGGCGTCGATCCGCGGCCAGTTGGCCATCGCCAGGATCGCACCGGTGCGCGGGTCCATCACGATCGCGGTCGCGCCCTTGGGGCGGTACGTCTGCCCGACGCCCGCGAGCACGTCCTCGGTGCGCTGCTGCACCTCGGCGTCGATCGTCACGCGCACGCTCTTGCCGGGGATCGCGGTCCGCACGTCGTGCATGTGGATCGCCTGGCGGCCGCCGTCGAGCACCGAGCTGCGACTGCCGTCGCGGCCGTGGAGGATCTTCTCCATCCCGTATTCGAGCCCGAACAGCCCCTTGCCGTCGACGCTCGTCGAGCCGATGACCTGCGCGGCCAGCAGGTTGCGCGGATAGGTGCGCCGCGAGCCGGCGGTCACGTCGATCCCGGCGAGATCGAGCTTGCCGATCCGATCCGCCTGCGCCGCCGGCAGCTGCCGGGCGAGGTAGACGAAGCCGGTGTGCCTGCGCGCCAGGCGCTGGACGACCTCGCCCTCGGTCAGTCCCAGCAGTGGCGCGAGCCGCTTTGCGGCGAGGACCGGGTCCTTGACGAGGTAGGGCGTGGCCGAGATGTCGTCGGCCGGCTCGGACACGGCCAGCGGCTCGCCGCGGCGGTCGAGGATCGTCCCGCGGCGGGCGAAGACGACCTGCTCGAGCTGCTGCTGCTGTGTCGCGGCGCTGCTGAGCGATCCGCCGCGCACCGTCACCATCCACGTCGCCCGCAATCCGGCGATCGCCAGCAGCGCGAGGAAGAACGCGAACAGCAGGCCGATGCGCCGCTCGACGAGGGTCATCCCTGCGGTGCCGCCTGGCCGCCGAGGGTCTGGACCGTCGTCGCCGCAGGAGTCGCCGCGGCTGCCGGCGCCGTCGCCGGCGCCTGAGCGGCGGGATTCTGCTGCGACGCGGGCGCGGCCTGGGTGCCGGGCGCAGCCTGTGCCGCGGCCGGTTGCTGCGCGATCGCCGCCGGCGCCGGGTTCTGCGCGGGCGTCGCCTGCGCCGGCCCGGCGAGTGCCGCAGCGCTGCCGGGAGGCGGGGTCGCAGCCACCACCGCGGTGTCGGCCGCCTGCGCCGTCGAGCCCGATTGGCCGCCGCCGTCGCACGGGTGGTTGCGAGCCGCCGAGAGGTAGCAGAGCGCGCCCGCGCCCGGCAGGATCATGCCGAGGCTGCGCGCGGCGTCCTGGACGCGGCGCCCGGCGCTGAGGTGCGAGATCGCGCTGCGCACCTCGGAGTTGGAGCGCTCGAGCTTGGCCGCGTGGCCGATGTCCGTGCTGATCCGCGTGTTCAGCTGCAGCAGCGAGACCTGCAGGAAGACGAGGCCGAGCAGCATCACGCCGATCACGCCGATCCACGTACGTCCGCCGACGAGCCGGTCGATGACCGCATCGCGAACGCCGCGCAGCGACGGACGGGCGAGCACCGGCCGCGGCAGGCTGCGCAGCGTGCCGCCGGGGCGCCGCAGTCCGGTCCACGCGCGGTGGGGCGCGGTGGGACGCGCGGCGGCGCGGGCCCGTGCCGTCGTGGGAATCATCGCTGCGGGCGGCGGGGTCATGCGATCCGTGCCTCCTCGGCAGGCAGTCTGCGAGCGCCGCGCAGCCGAGCCGACCGTGCTCGCGGGTTGGCGGCGAGTTCGTCGTCGCCGGCTGTGACGCCGCCGCGCAGCAGCAGCTCCGCCCGCGGCACCTGGCCGCAGCGGCAGATCGGCAGCCCGGGCGGGCAGATGCAGCCGCGCTCGAGGTCGGCGAGGAAGCGCTTCACGCGACGGTCTTCCAGGCTGTGGAAGGAGATCCCTGCAAAGCGGCCGTTTTCGCAAAGCAGCTCCCAGGCCGCGACGAGGCCCCGATCGATCTCGAGCAGCTCGTCGTTGACGGCGCTCCGCAGCGCCTGGAAGACCCGCTTGGCCGGATGCCCGGCGGCGAACCGTGCCGGCACCGGCACCGCCGCCGTGACGACCTCGACCAGCTGCGCCGTCGTCTCGATCGGGCGCCGCACGCGCTCGCGGACGATCGCGCGGGCGATCTGCCCGGCGTAGCGCTCCTCGCCGTACTCGCGCAGGATCGAGCGCAGCCGGCGCTCGTCCCAGTCGCGGACCAGCTCGGCCGCGGTCTCGCCGCCGGTCGGGTCCATGCGCATGTCGAGCGGCGCGTCCTGCGTGTACGAGAAGCCGCGCTCGGGCGTGTCGATCTGCATCGAGGACACGCCAAGATCGAGCAGCACGGCGTCCGCCTGGAGCCCATCCGCGACAAGGTCCTCCAGCGCCTGGCCGAAGGCGCCGGCGACGAACCGTGTCGCACAGTCGACGTCGGTCGCGAACGCGTCAAAGCGCTCGCGGGCCTGCGGATCGCGATCGATCGCGACCAGCAGCCCGGACGATCCGATCCGCTCGGCGAGCAGCCGGGCATGGCCGCCGGCGCCGAAGGTCGCGTCGACGACCGTCGCGCCCGGCTGCGGATCGAGCATCGCCACGAGCTCGGCGGCGAGGACCGGGGTGTGCTCGCGCGTCATCTCACCCAGCATGGCCGAGGTTCGCGGTCAGGTCGTCGATGCCGGCGTCCAGGTCCACCGTCTCGGTGGCCCAGGACTCGCGGCTCCAGATCTCCAGGCAGCGCCCGGCGCCCGCCACGACGACCTCGCGGCCCGATCCGAGCGCCTCCATCAGGAACGGCGGGATCATCACGCGACCGGCCGAATCGAGTTCGGTCGGAAACGCCTGTGAATTGAAGAACCGCTGGATCTTGCGGAACTTCGGGGTCGCCGGGTTCAGACCGTCGAGTGCCTCATCGACCATCGCGTCATAGGCATCCAGCGGCCACAGGCCGAGGCAGTCGTCAACGCCCTTGGCCAGCACGACCTGCTCGCCGAGTTCGTGGCGCAACTTCGACGGGACCGTCAGCCGGTTCTTCGCGTCGAGGTTGTGATCGTGAGTGCCTCGGAAGGCCATGCGCGGTCCCCCGGCGAATCACGGGGCAAGAGGTGGCGGGCCGGGGAGGAGGAGTGGGAGGAGCCCCTCCACCCCGGTCCGCTGTGGCGAAGGTATCCCACTCTCTCCCACATTGCAATACCAGTGCAACATTTTTTCCCACCGCGCCGTCTTGTCGCGCCACATCGAACCCAGATCACCCACGGGGCGGGCGGTTTCGCGGATCGCGCCGTCACGCACTTCGGCGCCCACGAGGCAGGACAGCGTGCATCCCCCACGCCTGCACGATGACCTGCACACCACACGCGCTTCCGTCCGCGCCGTATGCGTCGATCCGCCCTGGACAACCGGACCGATGGCGCCCGGGCGAGGCGTAGCATCCGCGCCGTGACTCGGCTCCCGTCCCGCCGCACACGCGCGCGCCTGACCGCGCCCGTGATGCTCCTGCTGATCCTGCTGGCGCTCGTCGCCTCCGGCTGCGGCGGCAGCTCGAAGGCCGCGGGCGGGTCCGCCAACGGCGGCGGCACCGACCCGGCGTCCGTCGCGCCGCCCGGGTCGGCGCTGTACCTGAGCCTGATCGTCCGCCCGCAGGGCACGACGAAGGCCAACGTCGACCAGCTCGGTCGCACGATCCTGGCGACGAACGACTTCCCGGCCGAGCTCGAGCGGCTGATCGCGAAGTCCTCGACGGGCACGAAGGACCTTGACGTCGCCCGCGACGTCGAGCCGTGGCTCGGCGATCGCCTGGCTCTGGCGCTGCCGAGCTTCAGCACCAAGGGCGACGGCCTGCTGATCGCCGCGACGACCGACGACGACAAGGCCCGAGCAGGTATGGCGCGCGGGATCCCGTCACCCGCCGATGCCACGTACCGCGGGGTGGACTATCAGCACTCAGCTGACGGCAAGCACGCCGGCGCCGTCGTCGATCACCTCGCGCTGTACGGCCCCGAGGCCGACGTCAAGCGCGCGATCGACGCCTCACAGGACACCTCACTCAGCGAGACGCGCGCGTACACGGCCGCCGTCGAGCGCCTCCCGGGGGACGCGCTGGCGACGGGCTATCTCGATCTGCGCAACGCGATCACGACGGCCGGCGCAGCGGCCGGCCAGGGCGCCGCCACCGGGCTGTTCGGATCGGTCCTGGGCAAGGGCGTCGCCGGGATCGGGCTCGGCGCCTACGCCGACGCCGACGCGATCCGGCTCGAGGTCGCGGTCCCGGGCACCGGCGCGATCGGTGGCGGTCTGTCCGGCGGCGACGCCGCCACGGCGCTCCAGGCAGCGCCCGCGGGAGCCTGGCTCGGTGTCGGGCTGGGGAACATCGGCACGTCGCTCGGTCATCTCCTGGACGGGCTGTCGGCCGGGGGCGGCCTGGGCTCGATCGGCGTCGGCGCGCTGCTCGGCCAGGCTCAGCAGGCGATCGGCCTCGACGTTCGCAAGGACCTGCTCGCCTGGATGGGGTCGGCCCACATCTTCGTCAGCGGCACCACGCGCGAGACCGTCGGCGGCGCGCTCGTCGTGCATTCGACCGATCCCGCGGCGACGCGACGCGCGGTGAACACGCTGGCGACGTCGATCCCGCGCCTGATGCGCAAGAACCGCGTGGCCAGGATCAGCGGCCCGGCAAGCGGTTTCTCGATCGCACTGGGCAAGACGACGCGCGCCACGATCGCCGTGAAGGGCGACACGTTCATCATCGCGATCGGCGACGCGGCGCTGAAGCAGGCGCTCGCAGTCGGCGATCGCCTCGGTGACGCGCCGGCGTTCAAGGCCAGCGCCGACCGGCTCAACGGAGCGCGGCCCGTCCTGTACCTCGACCTGCAGCAGGTCGCCGACCTCGTCGCGAGCCTCGGCGGCACGAAGGCCCAGGGTGCGGTCGACGTGCTGCGGCGCTTCACCCAGCTGGCTGCCGGCGGCAAGGCCGACGGGGACGTCAGCCGCGCGACGATCGTCGCCGGCGTCAACGTGAAGTAGGACGGGCTCAGGGGCCACCCTGCGCCAGCATCGCGGCGGCGACGACGAGCAGCGCCGCGGGCACCAGCAGCAACGCGACGACGAGCTGGATCTTCGGCGCGCTCGTCGCAGCGCGCTCGCGCCGGCGACGCGCGCGCTCGGCGCGCAGCCCGCCCGCCGCGCGTGCCAGTTCCGGGGTGAGCGGCGCACCGTGGCGCCGGACGCGCTCCAGCAGCGCCGCCAGGGCGTCGACCTCGGGCGCGGCGCAGCGCCGCCGCAGTTCGCCCAGCGCCTGCGTCGACGTCGCACCGAGCGCAACCGCGGTGCCGAGCGCCCGCAGCTCGGTCGCCAGCGGGCCGCTGCCGTGAGCGGCGGCCCGCGCCAGCGCGCGGTCCGCCGGCATCCCGGACGCACTCGCCAGCCGCACGCGATCGAGGAGGTCGGGGGCCTCGGCGGCGATCGCCGCCCTGCGGCGCCGCGCCCGCCGGGCGAGCGCGATGTCCGGCGCCACGAATCCGAGCGCCGGCGCCACGAGGGCGACGGCGTACCCGCCCCGGCCGGGTTCGCCGAGCGCAAGCACCGCGCCGAGCGCACCGCCGGCGCAGCAGAGCCCCCACTTGAGCGCCAGCCAGTCACCACTACCCCACCCGCCCGGCTCGCCCGCCGCGCTGACCCGCGCCTGCAGATCCGCGGGAGCACCGTCCGCGGCGCGGCCGCGGCGCAGCGGCACGAGCGCGGGCCGACGGGGCCGACGCCGCGACCGTGCCGGGCGGGCCTGCAGCGCAGCGCCCGCGGCACGGACGGCCGCCACCGCGGCCCCGGCGGCAAGCAGCTCGTCGAGGCTCATCCGTCGCGGTCCGTCGTGATCCGCTGCACGGCGGCGAGGGCGACGATCTGCAGGACGCCCGCGCTCGTCAGCAGCATCAGCGACAGTGGCCGCGTCAGCATCGACCGTGCCAGCGCGGGCGATGTCAGCACGAGCAGCCCGCAGGCGAGCGCCGGCAGTCCGAGGACGATCCGCGCGGTGAGCCGCGCCTGCGCGCTCGCCGTCCGCGCGTCGGCGACGTCGTGCGCGACCAGGTCGGCACCGGCAGCGAGATCGCGCAGCAGCGTGACGAGGTCACCGCCGGCCTCACGCTGGAGCAGCACGGCCGCGACGGCCGCGTCCCAGGTGCCGGCGGGCGCCGCCTGCCGGCGCAGGTCCTCGAGTGCATCCGCAACCGCGGCACCGAGCGCGATCGCGTGCGCGGCCGCGGCGAGCACCTCGCGCGCCGGGGCGTCGAGCGCGCCGTCGCGCGCCGCAGCCGCCAGCGCCGCGGGCAGGCCGTACCCCGCCCCGAGCGCGTCGGCCAGTGCACAGAGGACCGCGGGCGCGCCGCGGTCGAGCCGGCGCTG
>JBBRFO010000003.1:0-54644 GCA_038224135.1 Solirubrobacterales bacterium | reverse complement strand
CTACACGTGGTCGACGTAGAGGTCGACCTGCAGTTCGGCGCCCTCGACGTAGTTGTAGGGCGACAGATCGGTGACGCCCTCCTGCGCCAGCACGTCCTCGCAGAGGTAGGTGTTGCCGGTGCAGATCCGGCTGTCGCGATTGAGGATCGCGTATGCCGCGTCGGCGTAGACCTCGGGCCGTCGCGCGCGGGCCATCGCGGCGTCGCCGCCGAGCAGGTTCTGGACCGCCGCCGTTGCGACCAGCGTCCGCGGCCAGAGCGCGTTCGAGGCGATGCCGGCCTCGGCGAACTCGGCCGCCCAGCCGAGCGCGAGGATGCTCATCCCGTATTTGGCGAGCGTGTAGGCGACGTGCGGGCCAAGCCACTCGGGCTTCAGGCCGATCGGCGGCGACAGCGTCAGGATGTGCGCGTTGTCGGCCTTGCGCAGGTGCGGCGCGCAGGCGCGCGTGACGGCGAACGACCCGCGTACGTTGATCTGCTGCATCAGGTCGAAGCGCTTCATCTCGGTCGCCTCGGTGCCGGTCAGGTTGATCGCCGACGCGTTGTTGATGCAGATGTCGATCCCGCCGAAGCGCTCGACCGCGGCGTCGACGGCCGCCTGGACCTGGGCCTCGTCGCGGATGTCGCCGACGATCGGCAGCGCCGCACCACCGGCGGCCTCGATCTCCGCGGCCGCGGTGTAGACCGTGCCGTCGAGTTTGGGATGCGGCTCGGCCGTCTTGGCGACGAGCGCGACATTGGCCCCGTCGCGTGCGGCGCGCAGCGCGATCGCCAGGCCGATGCCGCGGCTTGCACCGGAGATGAAGATGGTCTTGCCCGAGAGGCTCATGCGGTCTCCTGCTGGAAGTCGGGGACGGGCGCCGAGGGGCGCGCCGGCGCATCTTCGCCGATCGCGCGGGTCGGCGGCCAGCCGGCGGCGGAGGCGACCGGCGCGCGCAGGTCCGCGCGAAGACCGCTCTCGACTGCAAGATCGGCTGCAGGACCGTCGCCCGGGACCCCTTGTGGGCGGCGGCGGTGGACCGTCGCGCGCGCTCGGCGGCAGGTCAACGACGACCGGCGGCGAAGACCGCGCGAAGGCCGGTCGCAGCGCCTCCCGGGCGCCACCACCGATGCCGACCGGACGGTGCTCGACCATATGGCCAAAGCGCTCGCGGGGTGTGCTGCGGGAGGTCATGGTGGTCGCCCGTTCCCCGCCACACGGCCGGGAGACGACCCCCGCAGGGTCCCCGCCGCGGGCCGTTCACCCGGACACGGAAGGCGCCGACATCATCACCCTCACTCCCTCGCACACCGGCTCGCCGCATCGCGCACGCGCCGTCACGCTCGTCCTGCTCGCGGCACTGGCGATGCTGGTCGCCGCACCGGCCGCCCACGCAGCCGACCTGCTCGTCCTCGACAGCGAGAACGTCACGCTCTCCGGGTCGCAGACGTATGGCTTCGTCTACATCGACGGTGACCTGCGCCTGACGGGCGACACCGCGATCAAGGCCAACTCGATCTACCTCGGGCCCAGCGCCCAGCTGCACACCTGCTTCGTCGCCGGCAGCGGGCCGGGCACGGGCAACGACGCCTGCACCAATGGTCGCTCACTGACGCTGCAGGCCGTCGGCCCGCTGACTGTCGCCTCCGGCATCGACCTGACCGGCGCCACCGGCACGCCGCAGAACGCCGGGGCGCTGTCGCTGCAGGGCGCGTCCGTCGCGGTCGGCGGTGACATCAACACCACCGGCGTCAACGGCGGGGCGTCGGGCGCCGTCACGATCAGCTCGACCGGCACGGTCAGCGTCGGCAACGTCTACGCATACGGCGCGCCCGTGAGCATCACCGGCACCGGCTCGATCGACGTCGGCGGCGACATCCAGACGCAGGGGACCAACGGCATCGCCGCCCCCGACCCGCTGCGTGTCGCAGCCGCGGGCGCCGTCACGGTCGCCTCTTCCGCGGGCGACGCCCGCGTCTCCGGCAACATCAACGCCTCCGGCCGCGACGCTCCGGCCAACGCCGGTCTCGGCCTCGGCGGCGGTGCCGGCGGCGGGGTGGCGCTGACCGGTGGCAACGTCCGCGTCGGCTCGATCGACGCAACGGGCGGCACCAGTGCCGACTCGGGTGCGGGCGCCTCGCAGCCGATCGTGCTCAGCGCGCGGGGATCTCTGAGCGTGCTCGGGCGGCTTGACGCGGGCGGACAGAACCGCACCAGCGGGACCGCGACCGCGGGCGCGGCGATCAGCGCGACCGCGACCGGCCGCCTGATCGTGGCCGGCGGCGCCTGGACCGCCGGCGCGGTCGGCCCGACCGGCGCGACGCCGGGCGGATCGATCTCGCTGCAGGGCGGCACCGTCGACGCAGGCTGGCTGTACACGCCCGGCGCCAACGGTCCGAGTACGCCGGCACCGCTCGGCGGCGCGGCGGCGGGAGCGATCACGGTCGCCGCGACCGGTGACGTCTCGATCTTCGCGCTGCAGGCGTACGGCGGCAACGCTCCGTCGGGTGCGACGCCGGGCGCCGGCGCAGCGGTCTCCGTCACCAGCAGTGGCGGCTCGATCGCGACCGGGCGGATCTCGACGCGTGGCGGCAACGCCGGCGGCGGGCCCGGCGCGCCCGGCGGCGCGGTCACGCTGTCGGCGCAGGCCGACCTCGCCGTCGGCGGGTCACTCGACGCCAGCGGGTCCGGCGCCAACGGCGACGCCGACCCGCCCCGCCCGGGCGCGGACGCCGGCGACGTCCTGCTGCGTGCCGCCGCCGGCACGCTGACGCTGGGCGACAACCTCAACGCGGACGGCGGCCCCGGCGCGGGCCATCCCGTCAACGGCAAGTCCGGCGCCGCCGGCGGGCGAGGCGGACGGCTGACGATCGTCGCCCACGCGATCGGCACGGTCGTCGCGATCTCCACGCACGGCGGGAACGGCGGCGATTTCAACGACACGCAGGGCCCGGGCGGCGCCGGCGGCGCGATCTACGCGTTCACCGAGTCGCCGCTGTTCGACGACCAGAAGGTCGTCAACACCGACGGCGGCAGCGGCCATCCGGTCGGCCCCGCCGGCGCCAAGGTCAAGGAACTGATGCCGGCCGGCCTGACGGTCGATGCGGCGACCGGAGCGCTGTCGTTCGCCTCGGCCAGCCCCGACGCGACCGGCTACCGCATCTTCAGCAGCGTCGCCGGAGCGCCGGCGACGCTGCTCGCCGAAACGACGAAGCTGTCCGGGATCGCGGGCACGGGCCCGATCTGCACGCCGGTGACGTTCACGGTCGTCGCGGTCAGCACGACGGTCGGCTGGATCTCCGACTCTCCGGCGGCGGTGAGCTTCACCAGACAGCCGTCGGCGACGCAGCTGTGCACCGACCCGCCGACGCTCGAGGCGATGTCGACGCTGCGCTTCTCCAAGCGCAAGCTCAAGCGCGTCAAGTGGAAGCTGGCGCTGAAGCTGCGATCCAGCGGCATCGGTCAGGCCACGGTGGCGCTGATCGGCCGCAAGCGACTGAAGAAGCACCGCACGACGCAGGTGACGCTGCTGACGCTGCCGCTGCCGCTGACGACCCCGGGCGACCAGACCCTGCGCCTGGCCCTGCCGCTCGCCGCACGCAAGCTCGGCAGCTACACGCTGCGGGTCCTGACGACCGCACCGGACACCAAGACGCAGACCACGAACACGCTGAAGCTGGAGGTCAAGCGATGACCAGGATCACCCGCTCGGCCGGCATCGCCGTGCTCAGCACGTTGGCGCTGGCGCCGGGCGCACAGGCCGCGTGCCTGCGCGTCGGGATCTATCAGGACGACCCGGCGCGGAGCCTGCCGGCGCTGCGCAAGCAGGTCGGGCCCGGCGTGACCGCGATCTCGACCTATCTGACCGCCGGGCGGCCGCTGTCGGCGGCGCTCGTGCGGACCGCCAACCGCAACAAGGCGCAGCTCGTCGTGACCTGGCTTCCGGACGGTGGCCGTGACGGCGCGACCCAGCCCGCCTACCGCCTCAAGGTGATCGCCAAGGGCAAGTACGACAGCTCGCTGCGTGCCCTCACGCGGCAGCTGCGCAAGGTCCGCAAGGGCGTCGTCCTGCGGCCGATGCCGGAGATGAACACCCCGTGGTACCCATGGTCCGGCGCGGCGAACGGCAACGCGGCGGGCGACTACGTCGCGGCCTGGAAGCGCGTACGCAGCGCCGTCCGCTCGGTCCCCGGCGGCGCCCGCGTCAAGCTGCTCTGGTCGCCGTACGCGCGGAGCATCCCGGACAACGGCATCAACGGCCTGCCGACGTACTTCCCGGGTGCCGCCCAGGTCGACCTCGTCGGCGCCAGCGCGTACAACTTCGGCGCCCGCCCGCCGCTGCTCTGGAGCGAGCCGGGCACGCTGTTCGGGTCGGCGTACACGACGATCCAGGCGCTGGCACCGAAGCCGTTCTGGCTCGCCGAGACCGCCTCGGCCGCCGCCGGCGGCGACAAGGCGGGCTGGATCAACACGCTCACCAGCCTGCGCACGACCTCGATGCCCAAGCTGGCCGGCGTCATCTGGTTCGACGCCAAGGATCCATACGGCGACTTCCGCCTCCAGGGAGCTCCCGTCAGAACCGCGTTCAAGGGCCTGCTGAAGGGAGCATGTCGATGAGCCGCCAGACCAAGCACCGGCGCCGGGCCAAGCAGTCCGCCGCCGCCCCACGCCGCCACCGCCTGCAGCTGCCGCCGGCGATCACCACGGCCGACCAGCAGAAGGTCGACGTCACCTCGATGAGCCCGGCGATGGTCGACCGCCTGTTCTGGCGCGCCGGCTTCGGCCCGACCGCGGCCGACCGCGCGGCGTGGACCGGCAAGCCGGTCACCGACGCCGTCGCCTGGCTGCTGAGCACGCCCGCCGGCATCACGGGCACGCCCGGGACCAGGGACGGCAAGCCGCTGGACCCGACCGTCGACGACACCGACCTCGTGCTCGGCTGGGTCGACCGGATGGTCCGCTCGACCAACCCGTTCGTCGAGCGGATGGGCTTCTTCTGGCACCGGCACTTCGCCAACTCGCGCGAGTCGGTCTCCCCGCCGCAGTTGCTCGTCAAGCAGAACGCGCTGTTCCGCAAGTACTCCGACCTCGCCGCGACGCCGACGGCGTCGTTCAAGGACCTCGCCTATGAGGTCACGGTCGACCCCTCGATGCTGCGCTTCCTGACCGGTGAGTACAACGTCAAGGGCGCGCCGAACGAGAACTACGCCCGCGAGCTGATGGAGCTGTTCGGCCTCGGCGTCACCGACGCCGCCGGCGCGCGCAACTACTCCGAGGAGGACGTCAAGCAGCTGGCCAAATCGCTGTCCGGCTGGCAGATCGACGACAAGAACCCGGACGCGGTGGTGAGCTACTTCACCCCCGATCGCTGGTACAGCGGCCCGAAGATCGTCTTCGGCAAGTTCGGCAACTACAAGCAGAACGAGGCCATCGACCTCGTCCTTGCGCACCCCAACCACGCGCCGTACTTCGTCTCCAAGCTGTGGGGCGAGTTCATCACGACGCCACCCGATGCGGCGACACTGACGAAGCTGACCGGGATCTACACCTCCCAGGGTCTGAAGCTCAAGCCGCTGCTCGAGCAGATCCTCGCCGACCCGGCGCTCTACGCCTCACTCGACGAACCGAACCTGATCAAGCCGCCGGTCGTCTACGTCGTCGGCGCGATGCGGACGCTCGCCGCGCTGGTGACCGACTCGACCGCGACCGACCACCTCGACGCGATGGGCCAGCTCCCGTACTTCCCGCCGACGGTGGCGGGCTGGGAGGGCGGCCTCTCGTGGCTCAACACGAACACCGCGCTCGCGCGGTTCAGCTTTGTCGCGACGCTCGTGTCGCGGATGACGATCGACGACGTGATCGGCGAGTCCCCGGCAGCCGCCTACGACCGCGCGTACGCGGCCGTCGGCCAGCCGTGGCTCGCGCCCGCGACCCAGACCGCGATCCGGGACTACTCCGGGCGCGCCGGATCCAGCAACTCGAAGCTCCGCAAGGAGCGCCAGCTCATGCTTCGCGCACTGATGCTGGCCGGCCCCGACGGACAGGTGATGTGATGAGCGACTCGACGACGCCCACCCCGATGAACGGCCCCGAGCCGAGCGACATGCAGGCACTGCGCTGCGCCGACTGCGCGCGCTCGGACAGCCTCGTCACCGACCTCGCCCCGACGTCGGCGCTGCCGATCCCGGTCGAGGCGATGATGGGCTTCCCCGACGGCGTCCCGCACGCCCAGCGCACGGCGCGCGGGCTCGATCGCCGCACCTTCCTGCGCAACGGCCTGGCCGGCGTGGCGTCGGTGTACTCGGCGACCCAGCTGGACTGGGGCTCGGTCTGGGAGGCGGCGATGGCCGAGGCGGCCGAGCCGATGCAGAAGAGCCTCGTCTGCATCTTCCTCAACGGCGGCAACGACGGGCTCAACAACATCGTTCCGGTCGCAGGCCCGGAGTACGCCTCCTACCAGTCGCAGCGCACGAACATCGCGCGGATCATCGGCGCCTCGACGGGCACGCAGGTCGGCACGACCGTCATGCCGGGCACCGGCGGCTCGCTGGCGTTCGCCAACCCGCTCGTCTCCGGTGCCGCCAACAACGGCGACACGCGCGGCCTCGACACGCTCTACGGCGACGGACTCGGTGGCCTGGGATCGGACCTGGCGATCTTCCCCGCGGCCGACTACACGCCGGCCAACCGCTCGCACTTCGAGAGTCGCGACTACTGGTTCGCCGGCGCGCTGCAGAAGCTGCAGACCGGCTGGCTCGGCCGCTGGCTGGACACGTACGGCTCGACCGCCAACCCGCTCCAGGCGGTCTCGCTCGACTCGTCGCTGTCCAAGCAGATCCGCTCCTCCAAGGCGCCCGTGTGCGCGATCGAGAGCCTCAACGGCGCGCGTTTCGACGTGCCGACCGTGACGACGGCCGACGCCAACGCGGAGGTCGGCAAGCTCGCGGCCGTCGCCGCCGCGCAGGCCGGCAACGAGCACCTCGGCCGCTCCCGCGACATCTACGGGCTGACGGTCGACGTGTCCAATCGCCTCGGCGGACTGAAGGGCGGTACGCCGGTCGCCGGCTACCCGGCCAACACCGACCTGACCCGCAAGCTGCAGCTGGCGGCGACGCTGCTCGGCGCCGGGCTCGGCACGCGGATCGTGACGGTCGACTGGGGCTCGTTCGACACCCACGGCGGCCAGATCGCCGCCCAGGACCCGCAGCTGTCGGTGCTCTCGCGCGGGCTGGCGGCGTTCAAGGCCGACCTCGCCGCGCGCGGCATCGAGGACAAGGTCGTGACGATGGTCTTCTCCGAATTCGGGCGACGGATCGGTTCCAACGACTCAGGCGGCACCGACCACGGCGCCGGCGGCATGATGCTCGTCAGCGGCTCCGCGGTGCGCGGCGGCCTGGCCGGCGAGCACCCGGGCGTCAAGGTCTCCGACGACGGCGACCTCGTCGTCAAGACCGACTTCCGCAGCGTCTACCAGTCGCTGATCAGCGAGTGGCTCGGCGGCGATCCCGCGGCGATCCTGCCCGGCGGCGCGTTCGCCCCGATCCACCGCTACGACGGTGGCACCGCGCTGATGAAGTGATGCGGCGCGCCGGCGCCATCACGGCCCTTGCGGCGCTCTCGGCGCTGCTGCTCGTGCCGGCCGCCGACGGGCGCCGCCACCGGCTGCGCCTGCCCGCAGCCGACCTGCCGCACGCGCTGGCCGTCGACGAGTCCGAGTGGGCGATGCGCCCGTCGAAGACGGTCGTCGCCGCCGGCGCGGTGCGGCTGCGCGTCTACAACCGCGGCGAGGACGACCACGACATCGTCGTCCTGGAGCGCGATGGGACCGTGCACCGCGTCCCGCTGAAGCCGGGCGAGGCGGGGACGATCGACGCGACGCTCGCGCGGGGGACCTACAGGATCATCTGCTCGCTGTTCGCCGGAACGCCCGACTCGCACGAGGACAAGGGCATGGCGTTCACGCTCACCGTGCGGTGAGCCGCAGCTGCGGGATCGTGCGGCCAGCGGCGCCGGCACGCTCGCGATAGCCCTCGTAGCCGCTGTAGATACCGGCGGCGAGGCGCCACAGCCGCTCGCTTTCTGCGGCGTCCGTCACCTCAATGGCACGGAACGGCTCGCCGCCGAGCGTGCAGTCGGGATGCGCGACAAGGTTGTGGTACCAGGCCGGGTGCGCCTCGCGGCCGTAGCTGGACGCGATCAGGATCACGTCGGCGCCGTCGTGGAAGTACAGGACCGTGCACTCGCGTGACGCGCCGGACTTGGCGCCGGTCGACTCCAGCAGCGCACTCGTCAGGACGAGTCCCATTCCGACGCGGCCGTTGCTGTGACGCAGCAGCCAGGGATCGACGCGGGGAGCGATGTTCATCGCGATCCAGCGCCCCGGCGGCATCTGCAGGAAGCGCGCGTAGCCGCGGTAGAAGGCGCTGCGGTCGGCGGTCGGGTCGACGTACTCGAGGCGCATGCTCGCGACACTATCCGCGGTCGGCTACGCCGTGGCGCTGACGATCCACGTCGACGCCGACGCCCACAACCCGTCGTCGCCGGCGAACTCCATCAGCCCCTCGCGCAGGCGCGCCTCGATCTCCTGGCGCAGCGGCGTCGCCTCGTCCCCGGCCAAGCGCAGCAGCTCCGCGGCAGGTCCGACGGCGGTGACGGCGCCGATCGCCTCCTCGACGTCGTCGCCGATCCGGATCGGGATGTCGGCCCGGGCGAGCGCGATGTCCGTGAACCCGGAGTGGAGCAGGATGTCGCTCGTCGTGTCGGCGCCGGACATCGAGAACGGCCCCGGCCCGCAGGTCGGCTCGTCGGACTGCTCGTTGCGCAGCACGAGCGGTTCGACGATCTGCTGCGCGCGGTAGAGCCAGTCGTTGTCCTCGCGCCGGCGCCAGACGACCATCACCAGGCGCCCGCCGGGCGTGATCGCCTTGCGCACGTTGCGCAGCGCCGCGACGGGGTTGGCGAAGAACATCGTTCCCATCCGCGAGAACGCCATGTCGAAGCCCTCGCCCAGGTCGTCGGTCTGCACGTCGCGGACCGCGAACGAGACGTTGCCCACGCCGGCCGCCCCAGCCTCCTCGGTCGCCGCTTCGATGAAGCGCGGCGCGACGTCGACGCCGACGACCTCGCCCGTCGGACCGACCAGGCCGGCGATGCGCTGCGTCGTGTCGCCGAAACCGCAGCCGATGTCCAGCACGCGCTGACCGCGTTGCGGCGGGACCAGTGCCAGCGCCGCCTCCCCGTGCGCGCCGAGGCCGTCTGCGAAGACGCGCCGGTACTGCACGAAGCGCTCGAACAACGGCCCGTCCCACGCCGCGGTCGCCTCGGCATTCGGATCGGTCCCCCAATGCTGCTGGGCACTGCTCATGCGGATCGCCTCCTCGGTCTGGCCCAGTGGCGATCCTACGCCTGTTTCAGCCGCGGCCGGCGGCGTGCAGGGCATCGAGGTCGACGACCTTGACGCGCGGGCGACCGTGCGGCTCGCCGAGCCCCATCTCGTGCGCGTCGATCCGCTGCCAGCCCTGCCAGTCGATCACGCGATCGTGCGGCCAGTCGGCGTCGACCGGCAGCGTCGGCTCGTTCAGCAGGCCGCCGTCACGGTCCTCGATCAGCCGGGCGACCGTGTCGGCGGCATCCTTCTTGTTGGTGCCGATGACGCCGCTGGGCCCGCGTTTGATCCAGCCGGCGACGTACTCACCGCGACACGGCACGCCGTGCTCGTCGACGACGCGCCCGCCGTCGTTGCTGATCACCCGGCGGCGCTCGTCGAACGGGATCCCCGCGATCGCCGCACCGGCGTAGCCGATCGAGCGGATCACCATCCCGCAGGCGATCGTCTCCTCCTCGCCCGTGGCCACCGCGCGCAGATTGCCGGTGCCGTCGTCCTCGATCCGGTTGATCCCGAGGCGAATCGCCTCGACGCGACCGTCGCCGAGGATCTCGATCGGCGAGCGCAGGAAGTGCAGGGCGATGCGGTGGCTCAGGCCCTTCGGCTCGCGCTGGGCATAGTCGCGCAGGATCTCGACGTTCCTGCGCGCGGTGATGTCCGCGTCGTCGCTCGCCAGCCACGCCGCCGAGGCGTCGTCCAGCTCGGCATCGGCCGCGTCGACGATCACGTCGGCCCGCGCCAGCTCGCCGAGTTCGCGCAGCTCGGGGTTGGTGAAGGCCGCCTGCGCCGGGCCACGCCGGCCGACGATCAGCGCCTCGCGCACGCCCGACGCGGTGAAGCCGTCGATCGCGTGATCGGCGGTGTCGGTGACGGCCAGCTCGCCGGGGTCCAGCACCAGCATCCGCGCGACGTCGATCGCGACGTTGCCGTTGCCGATCACGACCGCGCGGTCGGTGTTGAGGTCGTACGCGCGCGTGGCGTGATGCGGGTGGCCGTTGTACCAGGCGACGAACTCAGTCGCCGCATGGCTGCCGGTCAGGTCCTCGCCCGGAATGCCAAGCCGGCGATCGACGTTGACGCCGATCGAATAGAGCACGACGTGGTAGCGCGCCAGCAGGTCCTCGCGGCTGACGTCGCGGCCGAGCTCGACGCCGCCGAGGAAGCGAAAGCCCTCGCGCGCGGCGGTCTTGTCGAAGACGCGGGTGACCGTCTTGATCTTCGGATGGTCCGGAGCGACGCCCGCGCGCACGAGTCCGTACGGCGTCGGCAGCGTGTCGTACATGTCGACGGCGAAGCCCTGATCGAGCAGCATCCCGCTCGCGTAGAAGCCGGACGGACCGGCTCCGACGACGGCGGCCCGCGGTGTCGTGCTGTCGGACATGGGCGGAAAGGTAGCCTCCCCGACGTCATGGACCGCACGATCTTCGAGCCTGAGCACCGCGACTACCGCGAGTCGGTCCGGCGGTTCGTCGCCGCCGAGATGGCCCCGCACATCGACGACTGGGAGGCGGCCGGGATCGTCCCGCGGGAGCTGTTCGCCAAGGCTGCCGAGAAGGGCATGCTGGCGATGGCGGTCGATGAGGAGCTCGGCGGGAGCGGTGTCGATGACTTTCGCTTCAACCAGATCCTGGTCGAGGAGTTCGCCTATGGCGGCGTCGGCGCGGCGGGACTGGGGATCACGCTGCACAACGACATCTGCCTGCCGTATTTCCTGGAGTACTGCACGCCCGAGCAGCGTGAGCGCTGGCTGCCCGGGATCTCCGACGGGTCGCTGATCACGGCGATCGCGATGACCGAGCCGGGGATCGGATCCGACCTGGCGTCGATGAGCACCAGCGCGATCCTCGACGGCGACCACTACCTCGTGAACGGATCCAAGACGTTCATCACCAACGGCATCAACGCCGACCTGGTCATCACCGCCGTCAAGACCGACCCCAGCCAACGCCACAAGGGGATGTCGCTGATGATCCTCGAAGGCGGGATGGACGGCTTCGAGCGCGGGCGCAACCTGGAGAAGATCGGGATGCATTCGCAGGACACCGCCGAGCTGTTCTTCAACGACATCCGGGTGCCGATCAGCAACCGGATGGGCGACGAGGGGCTCGGCTTCACCTACCTCGTCAGCAACCTCCCGCAGGAGCGCCTGTCGATCGCGATCGCCGGCGTCGCCGCGGCCCAGGCCGCGCTGAACTGGACGGTCGAGTACGTCCGCGAGCGCCAGGCGTTCGGCCAGTCGATCGGCAGCTTCCAGGCCAGCCGCTTCGCGCTGGCCGAGATGAAGACCGAGATCGACATGGCGACCATCTGGGTCGACCAGGCGGTCCTCGCCTTGAACGCCGGCACGCTGACCGCCGAGGACGCCGCCGCGGCGAAGTGGTGGTGCAGCGAACTCCAGGGCCGCGTCACCGACCGCTGCGTCCAGCTCCACGGCGGGTACGGCTACATGCTCGAGTACCCGATCGCGCGGGCCTATGCAGATGCGCGGATCACCAGGATCTACGGCGGAACGACGGAGATCATGAAGGAGATCATCGGGCGGTCGATGGGGGTGTGAACCGCCCGCGCCGCACGGGGTGTGGTCGATCGACCCCTCCATGCGCGGTCAATCGACCACACGTCCGGTTCCGGCGACCTGACGCGCCGTAACGCTCGCGCCGCCACCAGGACGGCAACCCCATGCCCATCCCGCAGAACATCCAGCAGTTCATCGATCAGCAGGCCGACGGCTCGCCGACGCGCTACGACGGACTGCGCGTCGTGATCTTCAACGGCACGACCAAGCGCTCGCCGGAGCCGAGCCACACCGACGGGCTGCTTGCGATCGCGCGGAACGTGTTCGAGCGCGCCGGCGCGCGCGTCGACGAGATCCGCACCGTCGACCACGACATTCCCGCCGGGCTGTGGCCGGACATGCGCGAGCACGGCTGCGACGCCGACGACTTCCCGGCGATCTACCGCGACCTCGTCGAGCCGGCCGACATCATCCTGATCGCCGGGCCGATCTGGCTCGGCGACCAGAGTTCGCTGACGCGCAAGATCATCGAGCGCCTCTACGCCTACTCGAGCGAGGTCAACGCGGCCGGCCAGTGGTCGTACTACGGCAAGGTCGGCGGGTCGCTGACGACCGGCAACGAGGACGGCGGCAAGCACGTCAGCGCGCAGGTGCTCTACGCGCTCCAGCACATCGGGCTGACGGTGCCGCCGCAGTCGGACGCCTACTGGGTCGGCGAGGCGGGCCCCGGTCCGTCGTACCTGGACGCCGTCGGCGGCGGCGAGCAGAACGCCTGGACGACCCGCAACACCGTCTTCATGGCCTGGAACCTGCTGCACCTGGCCAAGCTGCTCAAGGACGCCGGCGGCGTCCCGGCCTACGGCAATTCGACGAAGGACTGGGACCTGTCGCAGCCCGACCATCCCAACCCCGAATATCGCTGAGCCGCGCGGCCCGGACGTGCCGAGGGCCGGCGTGACGCCGGCCCTCGATCCAAATTCAGCGCCGCCTCTGCGTGCGGCTGCGGCGCTCAGGGCGCCGCTGTGATGGGTCCTGCGGGGTTGGTGTCAGGCCCTGCGGTCCGGCGGATCGATCTCGCACATGTCGAGCTCCCTTCCGGTGTTGTCCGACGCTCTCACCGGCGACGGCTCGTGTGGATCGACACTATCACCGCGGCGCGCAGATGGCCACCGGTTGACCGTCGAAATGGACGCTCGTTGCGGTGGGCCGTCCCTATGCTGACGCGCATGCACCACCATCAGATCGGCTGCCCCCGATGAGCGCCGTCGCGCTGGTCACCGGCGGCGCCGGGTTCATCGGCTCGCACCTCGTCGACCGCCTGCTCGCGGAGGGACGTGACGTCCACGTCGTCGACGACCTGTCGAGCGGTGACGCGGCCCGCGTCCCCGATCGCGCGACGCTGCACGAGGTCGACATCGTCGACCGCGGCGCACTCGACGCGATCTTCGACATGGCGCGCCCGCAGGCCGTGTTCCACCTCGGCGCGCAGTCGAGCGTGGTCGTCTCCGTCAACGATCCCGGCCGCGACTGCGCCGTCAACGTCCAGGGAACGCTCAACGTTCTCGAGGGCGCGCAACGTCACGGGGCCCCGGTCGTCTTCACGTCGACCGGCGGTGCGCTCTACGGCGACGACGCGCCGCTGCCGACGCCGGAGGATCGGCTGCCTGCGCCGCTCGCGCCGTACGGCGCGTCGAAGTGGGCCGGCGAGGCGTATGTCGCCACCTGGGCCGCGCGGGGCGGGCTGCCGCACGCGATCTGCCGGCTGGGCAACGTCTATGGCCCGCGCCAGAGCCCGCACGGCGAGGCCGGCGTCGTCGCGATCTTCACGAACAAGCTGCTGCAGGGCCAGCCGCCGACGCTGTTCGGCCACGGCGCGCCGACGCGCGACTACGTCCATGTGCAGGACGTCGCCGCGGCGCTGTGCGCGGCGAGTGGGACGCGCGGAACCTTCAACGTGGCGACCGGCGTCGAGACCGACGTGCTGACCCTCCTCGGGCTGCTCCAGCGGAGCGCCGGAACGAGCCTGGAGCCCGACCTGCAGCCACTGCGCGAGGGCGAACTCCAGCGCAGCTGCCTGGACACCTCGCGCGCTGCCGACGTCCTCGGCTGGCGCGCGGAGATCCAGATCGAGGACGGCGTGGCGAGCACCTTTGCCGCGCTTGCGGCTGAGCTCGCGCAGTCGGACTGACGGCGCCCGTCAGTTCCCCGCGCGAGCGCGGAACGGCGCCTTCAGCTTCGGCTCGCTCGTGACCTTGTTCGTCGCGTCGGTGCTGCGCCCGGCGGTGAGGTTGCCGGCGAGACCCAGCAGCGATGCCGTCGCGGCGTCGTCCAGACCCGGCGCGTAGGGGTGCGCGCAGACGTCCTTGGGCAGGCGCGAGAGCTTCGCCGGGCCGGCGTGGGTCAGCGCATCGGCGAAGGCCGCGAACGTGACCGAGTCCAGCGCCGTGCCGATGTGCGACGTGACGCGGCCGGGACAGACGTGCTGGATCAGGATGTTGGTCGCCCCCTTCAGCGACGACGTCGGATGCGGCCCGTTCTGCGGCTTGACGGTCTCGTCGCTGGTCGAGCGGACGGTCGTCCAGGACGTCGGCCCCGGCGTCTCGTCGGGCAGCGCGTTGAGCGCGTTCAGCAGCTTCGACCCGCTCGCCTGCTGCCAGACGGCCGGCGTACACCCGCCCGGCAGGCACGCGCTCCTGGCGAACGCCTGCGTGCCGTGCTGCGTCCCCGCGGCGGCCAGGACGTCGGTCACCTTGGTCCGCAGGCTCGGCCAGTAGGTCAGCGCCAGCCGCGGCAGCAGTCCGCCCTGGCTGATCCCGAAGACCGCGATCGGCCGGCCGGCGCGGCGGACCTCGGTGCGGATGCCGGCGACGAGGTACTGCGTCGCGATCTGGATGTCGCCGGTCGTGAAAGCCGGGAAGTTGACCCAGCAGACCGGCGCGCCCCAGGTGTCGAACGCCGCCTTGCCGATCGCGTACGCCTCGTCGCCCGACGCGCCGGTCCCGGTGACCAGCATCAGCGGCTGCTTGGCCGCGCCCTTGAGCGTGCCGGCGCACTTCAGCGACGCCGCGAGTGCCGCTTTGGACACCGTCAGGGGCGGATCGGCCGCGGCCGCGGTGGCGGGCACGGCGGCGAGAACGGCGAGGGTCAGGACGAGGGCCGGGATGCGCATGTCCATGCAGGATGGCGCATCGCCGACAGACCCGCGCAACCACCCCGATAGGGTGCGTCGCCGATGCAGCGCAGCGATGATGACCACGCGATCGTCGTCGAGGGACTGGTGCGGACCTACCCCGGCGGGCTCACCGCCGTCGACGGGGTCGATCTCGCCGTGGCCCCCGGCGAGATCTACGGCTTCCTGGGACCCAACGGCGCCGGGAAGACGACGACCGTCCGCATCCTGACGACGCTGCTGCGGCCGACCGCCGGTCGCGCGCTCGTCGCCGGCCACGATGTCGTCGGCGACGCCGCGGGTGTGCGGCGCTCGATCGGCGTCGCGCTGCAGGAGGCCGCGCTCGATCCGCTGATGACCGGGCGCGAGCTGCTGGCGCTCCAGGGCGCGCTGCACGGGCTGCGCCGCGGCGAGGCGCAGGCGCGCGGGAGCGAGCTGCTCGGTCGCGTCGAACTGGATGACGCCGCCGACCGTCGCCTCGGGACATATTCGGGCGGCATGCGACGGCGGCTCGACCTGGCGCTCGCCCTGGTCCCGCGGCCGCGCGTGCTGTTCCTCGACGAGCCGACGACCGGGCTGGATCCCGCGAGCCGCGCGGCGCTGTGGCGCGAGGTGCGCCGGCTCAACGACGACGGCACGACGGTGTTCCTGACGACGCAATATCTCGAAGAGGCCGAGCAGCTCGCCGATCGCGTCGGCATCATCGCCCGCGGGAAGATCGTCGCCGAGGGCACCCCCGACGCACTGAAGGAGCGGCTCGGCGAGCCGACGCTGCACGTCGATCTCTGCGACGACGGACGGCTCGAGCAGGCGCGCGGGCTGCTGGAGCGCTTTGGCGCGGTCTCCGACGGGCGCGCCGGCGGGCTCGCGGTCCGCACGCCGGATGGCGCGCGCGCGATCGCCCCGGTCGTCCGCGCACTCGACGACGCCGGCATCGACATCGAGACCGTCGAAGTCGAGGAGCCGACGCTGGACGACGTCTTCCTCGCCGTCACGGGGCAGCCGACGAGCAGTGAGGACACCGCGGACGTGCCCGCGTGAGCAGCCTCGAGGTCGGGGTTCAGGCACGGGTCGTCGGCGCGCTCGCGTTCCGCGCGCTGCTGATCCAGACGCGCAAGGCGCAGCTGCTGATCCCGACGTTCCTGCTGCCGATGGTGCTGTTCGCGGTCGTCGCCAACGGCGCGTCGGCGGGGAGCCGGCTGCGGGGCTTCCCGGACATCGGCAGCTTCGTCGGATTCATCATCCCCGGGACGCTGGTGCAGGGGACGCTGCTGGCCGGGATGACCGCCGGGATCGCGCTGGCCGGCGACATCGAGGGCGGCTTCTTCGACCGGCTGCTGACGGCGCCGGTGCGCCGCGTCAGCCTGGTGCTCGGCCGGCTCGTCGGGACGGCGGTGCTGGCGATCGTCCAGGCCTCGTTCTTCCTGCTGATCGCGTTCATCGCCGGCGCGCGCTACGAAGGCGGCGTCGGCGGCGTCCTGCTGACGATCCTGCTGGCCGCGATCACCGCCGTCGGGACCGGCGGACTGGCGGCGGCGATCGCGCTGCGCACCGGCTCGCTCTCCCTGCTGCAGAGCCTGTTCCCGCTGGTCTTCGTGCTGCTGTTCACCGCGCCGGCGTTCTTTCCCCGGGACCTGCTGCACCCGGCGCTGCGCGCGGTCGCCGAGTACAACCCGCTGGCCTACATCGTCGAGGGGATGCGCGCTGCGCTGCACGCCGACGCGAGCCTGGGCAGCACCACCAACGGGCTGCTTGCCGCGGTCGCACTGGCGATCGGTGCGACGGCGCTGTCGGTGCTGGCGATCTACCGCCGGACGGCGACGCTGTGAACCAGCTCGCCACCACCGCCGGCATCGGGGTCGCGATGTGGCGCCGGTCCCTGTTGGAGGTCGTCCGCGTGCGCGGCGCGCTGTTTCCGACGATCCTGGCGCCGGCGATCTTCATGCTCGGGACCGTCGGCCAGTTCGGCCGCCTGACGAACCTGACCGGCTTCCCGACGACCTCGTACCTGGCCTGGATCGTGCCGCTGTCGTGTCTGCAGGCGGCGGGCTTCGCCGGCGGCGCCGCGGGCGCCAACCTCGCGCGCGACATCGAACAGGGCTGGTTCGACCGGCTGCTGACGTCGCCGGTGCCGCGGCCGGTGCTGCTGCTCGGTCCGATCCTGGCGGCGATGACGCGAGCGCTCGTCCCGACGACGGCGGTCCTGGCGCTGGGCATCGTGCTCGGCGCCGGCCTGCCCGGCGGCATCGCGGGCGTGCTGCTGCTCTACATCGCCGCGCTGTGGTTCTGCATCTGCGCGTCGCTCTGGGGGTCGCTGCTGGCGCTGCGCTCGCGCACACAGCAGATCGGCCCGCTGATCCAGAACGGGGTCTTCGTCGTCGTCTTCCTGTCGACGGCGTACACCCCGCAGGTCCTGCTGCACGGCTGGCTCGGCTCGCTCGCGCGGATCAACCCCGTCACCCAGGTGCTGCGGATGGCGCGCCAGGCGACCGTCGAAGGCTTCCCGCCGAGCTGGCACAACACCTGGCCCGGACTGCTCGCCCTGACCGGGATGACGATCGTCCTCGGCGGGCTCGCGCTGCGCGAGCTGCGACGCATCGGACGCTGAACGGGTCCATCATCTAGGCTGGCGCGCCGGGTTCGCCGGCCGGCGGCCACCCGCTTTCCGACCGAGGAGTGCAGCAGCGTGAAGAAGATCGAAGCGTTCATCCGGCACGAGGCATTCGAGCCGATCCGGACCGAGCTGCTCGAGCTCGGCTACCCGTCGCTGACGATCAGCGAGGTCAAGGGCTCCGGTCGTCAGAAGGGCGTCGTCGAGACCTACCGCGGCGCCGTGCTGACCAACTACCTGCGGCCCAAGATCAAGCTCGAGTGCGTCGTGTCCGACGGCGACGTGCAGACGGTCGTCGACACGGTCCTCAAGCACGGCCGGACCGGCGCCGTCGGCGACGGCAAGGTCTTCGTGATCCCGGTCGAGGGCGCTTGGCGCGTTCGCACCGGCGAGGCCGGCGAGGACGTGCTGCAGGCGCACGAGGAAGTGGCGGGCTGAGCTGCCGGGTCGGCGGGGGATCGACGCCGACAACGGAGGAACACGGGCCGTTCGGGCCGGGCCGGGCACCTCGATGACGGTTTGTTGCGCATAGCGCGAGGAACTGTCATCCAGCTTTGCTGTCTGCACCAGGATCGGGCCTGGTGGCCCGCGCGCTACCCGGCGCCGAGCAGGCCCGACAGCTGCGGGTAGGCGTCGACGAGGCGCTCGCAGAGTTCGCGCGCCTGCGCGTCCGGCTCGAAGCGCGCGACGCGGGCGATCGAGCGGGCGCTGAGGTCGTCCAGCCGTGAGCGGTCGCCGGCCAGAGCGGTGAGCACGCCGGCGAGCGTGTCCGGGTCGCGCGGCGGGACGATGATCCCGGAGCCCTCGCCGAGCAGCTCGGGCAGGCCGCCGATCGCGCTGGCGACGATCGGCAGTCCGCGCGCCATCGCCTCGACGACGGAGTGCGGCAGGCCCTCCGACCGCGAGGGCAGGACGAACACGTCCGCCGCGTCGAGCCGCTCGACGAGCTCCGGGCGCGAGCCGACGAACCCGGTGAAGCACACGCGAGCGGCGATCCCGAGTTCCTCAGCCAGTGCTTGCAGCCGCGCGCGATCGGGCCCGTCACCGACGAGGTCGGCGACGACGTCGGCACCGGCCGCGACGGCGGACGCCAGCGCCTGCAGCAGGTCCTCGAGCCCCTTCTCGGGCGACAGCCGCGCGACGGTGACCAGGCGCAGCGGCTCGCCCGCGGGCGCCCACGACGTTCGCGGAGCGGGAAGGATCGGGAAGTCACGGCTGAGGCCCGGGTAGAGGTTGTAGAGCCGCGCTCCCGGCGCCGCGTAACGCTCGACGAGTTCCTCGCCGGCGACGAATGTCGGCACGCCGGCGGCGATCCAGCGACGTACCGGGCGCTCCATCGCCGCCAGCGCGCGCACCATCAGCCGCGTGCGACGGCCGGCGCCGAAGATCATCGACACCGTGCGCTGCTTCTCGCCGCGGACGAACAGGAAGACCGGCCGGCGCCGCAGCCTGGCCTGGTAGACGAGCAGGTTGCCGGCGACGCTCGGAACGACGGCGCCGAGCGCGTCCCACGAGCCGCCGCGGCGAGCGCCGATCCACAGGACGGACGGCACGATCCGGTGGATCCGCCGCGCCAGCATCGGCGCGCTGGTCCAGTGCGGCAGCCCGGCGAGGCCGACGTTGGCCGGCAGCTCGACCGTCCCGTACTCCGGCCGGCGCTCGGCGTCGTGGGCCAGCGGCAGGCAGAACGTCGTGCGCTCGGTGCGCTCGGCGAGTGCGGCGAAGAAGTCGAACAGGTGCGCGTAGCGCGCGGTCAGCTCGCCGCCGACCTCGCGGATCGGCAGGTTGAGGAACAGCGCCAGGCGCGGCGCGTGCCCCTCGGAGGGGCCGTGGTCGTCACTAGGCTTCGCGACCTTCATGCATCTCCTCTTCGTCACGCACTACTTCCACCCTGAGGTCGGGGCGCCGCAGACCAGGATCCTCGAGGCAGCACGGCTGCTGCGCGAGCGCGGTCACGCGGTCACCGTACTGACGGGGTTCCCCAACTACCCCGACGGCATCGTCCAGGAGCCCTACCGCGGCAAGCTGTTCCAGATCGAGGACATCGACGGCCTGCACGTGATCCGCTCGTGGGTGCTGCCGGCGCCGAACCGTGGCTTCAGCCGCCGGATCGCCAATCACGCCACGTCGGCGATCTCGGCCGTGCTCGCCGCCTCGCGGACCGGCCGCGTCGACGTCGTGATCGGCGAGACGCCGCCGCTGTTCACCGCCGTCGCCAGCGTCGTCATCGCCCGCCTGCGCCGCGCGCCGCTGCTGCTGAACGTCGCCGACCTGTGGCCCGAATCCGCGGTCCAGCTCGGGGTCCTGCGCAACCCGCGGGCGATCAAGGCCGCGCAGTTGCTCGAGCGCTTCTCCTACCGCCACTCGGCGACGATCACCGTGCCGACCGCCGGTATGGTCCGGATCCTCGGCGAGCAGGGCGAGCCCGAGGGCAAGGTCGTCCACCTGCCCAACGCCGTCGACACCGGCCGCTTCACGCCGCCTGCGGCCGCCTCGCAGCAGCTGACGCAGGTGCTGTACTCCGGCACCGTCGGGCTGGCGCAGGGCGTCGGCACGCTGCTCGACGCGGCCGAGATCCTCGGCGACGCCGGCGCCCCGTTCACGTTCCGGATCGTCGGCGACGGCGCCGAGCGCGAGCAGCTCGCCGCCTCGGCCGCGGCCCGCGGCCTGGACCACGTGCGCTTCGACGGGCGGCTCCCCGGTGCCGAGATCCCCGCGATCATCGCGGCCGCAGACATCGCCGTGATGAGCCTGAAGGACCTGCCGCTGTTCGAGGACGCGGTGCCGACCAAGCTGCTGGAGTACATGGCCGCCGGCAAGCCCGTCGTCGCCGCCGCGGCCGGCGATGCGGCGCGGCTCGTCGAGCGCGCGCAGTGCGGCGCCTGGTGCCCGCCCGAGGACCCGCAGGCGCTGGCCGGCGCACTGCAGCGCATCGCCGCCGATCCGCAGGCCGCGTTCGGGATGGGGCAGGCCGGCCGCGCGTACGCCGAGGAGCACGTCAGCCGCCGCGCGTTCGTCACCCACCTCGAGCAGCTCGCGCAGGCGGCGCTGGACCCGCAACCGGCCCGCGACGACGAGTCCGCGCGGATCGCCGACGTGTACGGCTCGTACAGCTCCGGCGGCCGGGCTGAGCGCGACTGGAACGCCGACAACCCCGGCAACCTGCGGATCATCGGCGGCTTCTACGACGCGCTCGAGCTCGAGCTGCGGCGGCTCGAGCTGATGCCCGACGCGCAGCACCGCCTGCTCGACGTCGGCTGCGGCGCCGGCGCCCTGCTCGGCCGCCTGCGTGACCGCGGTGCTCCGGAAGGCTCGCTCGCCGGGGTCGACCTGCTCGATGAGCGCGTCGCCGCGGGCCGCGAGCGCTTCCCCGGCATCGACCTCCAGGTCGCCGACGCGCGGGCCCTGCCGCTCGCCGACGGAGCGGTCGACGTCGTGGTGCTCTCGACCGTCCTCAGCTCGATCCTCGACCCGCAGATCCGCGAGCAGGTCGCGCGAGAGTGTCTGCGCGTCCTGCGGCCGGGCGGCGCCGTGCTCTGTTACGACGCGCGCACCCCCAACCCGCGCAACGACGCGGTCCAGGCGATCGGCCGCTCCGAGCTGGCGCGGCTGTTCCCGGGCTGCAGCGTGCAGACGACGTCGCTGACATTGGTGCCGCAGGTCGCCCGGCGGCTCGGTTCAGCGACCGACCGGCTGTACGGCCCGCTGTCCTCGCTGCCGCTGCTGCGCACGCATCTGCTGGCGACGATCCGGCCGGCCGTCGGCGCCTGAGCGCCGTCAGCCCGGACGGCGCGCGACGTAGGTCAGGCTCGGCGAGCGCGGGGCCCGGTCGCCGAGGCCGAGTGTCGTTCCAGAGCGATCGACGATCGCGACGAGCTCCAGTCCAGCGACCCCGAGCTGGCGCTCCTGCTCGCCGCGGTCGACGTAGTAGTGCAGGGCCATGAAGCGGTGGGCTTCGTCGTTGAGCACCGCGTAGCCCTCGCCGGACTGCTCGTGACGCACCAGGCGACGGTGGTTGAACAGCTTGACCGGGGCCGCCGCGGCGGCACGCACGAAGGCCGCCGGCGAGTCCCAGGTGAGGTCGGTCGCCCGGCGCCGCTGCGGGGCGTGTGCGAGGTTGTGCGTGTCGAGCACGAGCAGCCCCCCGGGCCGCAGCATCCGCGCGAGCTCGCTCAGCGTCGTTGCGCGCTCCTCGTCGCCGACGATGTCGATCAGGTTGTCCCACAGCGCGATCACGTCGCAGTCGGCGTCAGGGAACCCCGACAACTCACGCAGGTCGGCCCGTGCGAACGCGACCGCCGGGTACAGCGGCCGCGCCCGGTCGAGCATCTGCGGCGAGATGTCGACGGCCCGGACATCCGTGGACAGAGCTGCCATGTGACCGGTCACGCGGCCGGTACCGCAGCCGATCTCGAGCACGCGGCCGCCGAAGTCGTCCGCGAAACGCTCCAGGACGGCGGCCTCGCCGGCTGCGAGGTCGGTCGTGGTGTACGCGCGCGCGCGGCTTCGCGCCCCCCACATGCGCGTGTTCGCGCGCCCCTGGACCTCTGCTGACGTCATCTGCTCGCCCCCGGTTCGCGGCTCGCCCGAGGCTCCGCGGTTCGTCATGGATACTGGCAGACGAACCGCTCACGGGCGGACAGTTGCACCAGATGCGCCTTCACCTGCCGACCATGACCACGTGACGCCCGACCCGGGAGACCCCGGACCGCTCCGCGCGCGCCCGCCCGGCGCGGCGGATCCGCACGCCCACGGGACGGCACGCGACCTGTTCGTCGCTGCCCCCGACGAGTTGCGCGCCGACGTCGACGCCGCGCGCGCCGCCGGCGCCGCGATGCGCGACGACGCAGCGACCCTGGTCGCCGACCATGGCCGCACGCTCGTCCGACTGGAGCGCGCGCACGAGGTGGGCCACCACCCGCCGGCACCGGCGGAACCGGGCGGCGCAGACGCGGACGACCCCGGCGTCGTGCGCAACACCGCACTCTCGCTGCTGACGCAGGTTGCGACCGCCACGGCCACGGCGATCCTGACGCTGTTCCTGATCCGGCACCTCGACCCCGCGGCCTACGGCGTCTTCTCGCTGACGATCGCGATCACCGGCCTGTTCCTGCTGCCCGCCGACTTCGGCATCTCCGGCTCGGCTGCACGGTTCGTCGCGGAGGCGCGTCGCGACCCGCGCGCGCGCGCCCTGATCATCGCCGACGCCCTGCGGCTCAAGCTCGTCATCGGCGTCGTCCTGGCAGGTGCGCTCGTCGCCGTCGCCGCTCCGGCAGCGCGGATCTTCGATACCCCGGCGCTCGAGACGCCACTGCGCCTGGCCGCGATCGCCCTGCTCGGCCAGAGCCTGATCCAGCTGTTCAGCGGGACGTTCATCGCGGTCGGCCGACTGGGATCCAACCTGCGGCTGATCGCGACCGAGAGCGCCATCGAACTGACCGCCAGCGTCGCGCTGGTGCTCGCCGGGGCGGGCGCCGCGGGCGCGGTCGCCGGTCGCGGCGTCGGCTACGCGCTCGGCGCCCTGTTCGGCCTGGTCGTCGCCGCACGCACGTTTGGCCGCACGGCGGTCGCGCCCGGCCTACGGCCTCGCACCAGCTCACGGCGGCTGATCCGCTACGCCGGCGCGCTGTTCGTCGTCGACGGGGCGTACACGCTGTTCAACCAGGTCGACATCCTGATCATCGGCCGCCTGCTGGGCAGCGCGTCGGTCGGCCTGTTCGCCGCACCGCTGCGGCTCTGCGCCGTGCTGCACTACCCCGGTCTGGCGGTCTCGAACGCCGTCGCTCCGCGGCTCGCGCGCGGCGACGGGAACGAGCCCGACATCCGGTCGTTCAGCACCGCGCTGCGCGGCCTGATCGTGCTGCAGGTGGCGATCGCGGTGACGATCCTCATCTGGGCCCGGCCGATCGTCGACCTGCTGCTCGGCTCGCGCTACGGCGAGGCCGTCGGCGTCCTGCGCGCGCTGACGCCGTACATCCTGCTCCAGGGCGTCGGGCCGCTGATCACCGTCAGCGTCAACTACCTCGGCCAGGCCCGGCGGCGAGCCCCGATCGCGGTCGCCGCCGTCGCCGTCAACCTCGTCATCGACATCATCCTGATCCCGCGGATCGGGATCATCGGCGGCGCGATCGGCACCTCCGTCGCCTATGCGATCTACGTGCCCGGGCACTTCCTGATCTGCCACCGGATCCTGCGGTTCGACGTCCGACCGATCGTGCGGACGTGCGTGCGCTCGGCACTCGCCGGCGCCGCGATGGCACTGCCACTGCTCTACACGCTCGACGGCGGCATCTACCTCCGCGGCTGGCTGCTGGGCGGCGGCGCGGCGCTGGCTGCATTCTGCGGCGTCCTGCTGCTGACCGGCGAAGTGCGGGTTTCGGACGTCCGCAAGGCCGCCGCCCGCGTCCGCGCCAGCCGTACCCGCGCTGCATAGCCCGCACCGCTCACCGCACCGCGCGCTACCGCCCACCGCGGCGGTGCTCGGACGTTCGTCCGCGTCCGCCGCGGCACATCACGCGCGCACGCGCGCCGCCCGATGGCAGGCCTGTCCCGGCCTTCCCCGCCCGCCGCGCCCGCCATCATCCGTCGCCTCGCCCACAGCCTCGTCGCCGCGCTCGTCATGCTCGCCATCGCGGGCGCCGGCACGGCGCAGGCATCGGCGCACCACGGCGCCGTTCATCGAATCACCGGCGTGCCACTGCACTCGGGCGCGACTGCCTTTCACCTTGGTCATGTCCGCGTCGCCGCAGTCATCTCGGCCCGCGTGACGCTGCGCGGCGGCCGGCGTCTGACCTTGCGCCTACGCCGACTGCGGGCCGGCGCGCGTCGCGGGATCGTGCGGCTGCGGCTCGGCGCCCATCGCCGCGCGGTCCTCACGCTGCGGACCGACGGTCGCCGACCCGCGGCGCCGCGCCGGCTGGCCGCGACCGCCGGCGACGGGCGCGTGCGGCTGCACTGGAGCCGCCCGGCCGGCGACCATCCCCACGGCTACCGGATCCTGCACGGCGGCAGACGCGTCGCGACGACCCGCGGCGCGACGACCAAGACACTCACCGGCCTGCCCAACGGCCACCCGTATGCCGTCCGCGTGGTCGCCGTCGATGGCGCCGGCAACGTCTCCCCGGCCTCGTCGCCGGTGGCGGTCACACCGCAGGCGAGCACCGCCGCCGCTGAGACGACGATCGCGTCTGACGCCGGCCCGGCCGGGCCCAAGGCCGAGCCGCTCGCCGCATCGGCGTCCGCGGTCAATGAGTCGCCGGCCGCGCCGGCGCCCGCGATCGTCTGCGACCGCTACGCCGCGAGCAGCGGCAACGACAGCGCGGCCGGAACCGCCGCAGCCCCGTTCGCCACCGCCCAGCGCCTGTTCGACGCGCTGAGTGCCGGCCAGACCGGCTGCCTGCGCGGCGGCACCTACCGCCAATCCGAGTTGCGCGCCAGCCACTCCGGAACCCCCGGAGCGCCGATCACGCTCGCCAGCGCCCCCGGCGAGCAGGCGAGGATCGTCGTCGACACCGACGTGTACTTCCCGGCCGGCACGACCGACATCGCGATGCGCAACCTCGCGGTGACGAACAACCCGGCGAGCACGACCAACCAGGCCGTGATGATCCAGGACCACAGCGATCGCAGCCTCTGGGACGGCAACGACATCAGCGCCAATTCGCTCGCGCACTGCATGGAGCTCGGTTGGGCCGGTCACGCGACGGCGCACGGGTCGATCATCCGGCGCAACCGGATCCACGACTGCGGCAACCCCGCGACCGGCAACCAGGAACACAGCATCTACGTCGCCCAGACCGTCGACGCGACGATCACGCAGAACGTCTTCTGGCACGCGTCGGCCTTCACGATCCACCTCTACCCCAGCGCCGATCACACGCTCGTCACGCACAACGTGATCGTCGACTCCGGCTGGGGCGGCGTGATCTTCGCCAGTGATCAGGATCCGGGCACCGGTCGCGTGTCCGACGACAACACCGTCGCCTACAACGTGATCACCGGCGGCGCGCGTTACGGCCTCGACGTCTTCTGGGGTGCGTCCGGCGTCGGCAGCGGCAACAGCGCCCACCACAACTGCATCTCCGGCAACGCAGCCGGCGCGATGCCGGCGATGCCGGCGATCGCCATCAGTGACACGGCCACGGCTCCGGTCACGTACGTCGACGCGGCCACGCACGACTACCGCCTGGCGCCCGGCGATCCGTGCCTGCGCGTCGTCGGCTTCGACGCCGCCGCGCAGCTCTAGCCGCGGGACGCCGGCGGCTCTGCGCCGCCGCAATCGACCCGGCGCTGATGCATGCATGACATGCAGACGAGCCGCCTCGATCTGGGCGCGGATCGACCCGGCGCTGATGCATGCATGACATGCGTAGGAGCCGCCTCGATCCGGGACCCCGGCCCGCCGGGATCAGCCACAGGCCCGCGACTGGCCGCCCCACCCTCGATGCCCGCCGTTCGGCAGCGCCACCGGCGCCCGAACCACCCACGCCACCGTGGAACGGAACCCGGCTACGAGCGTTCGCGCGCGCGGACCGCGCGCATCGCCCGCACCGCCGGCGGCCCCAGCGCCGAGCGGCGCAGCGACCGCACCATCGGCGAGACCTTGAGACGGAAGCTGCGCTCGGTCTCGTCGTGGTACATGCCGATCCGCGGCCAGCGCAGCAGGTCGCCCTCCTGCAGCAGCGCGGGCACCGTGCAGGCGGCGAGGTAGCCGGCGGCTCGTGTCGCCTCGACCACGCGCGGATCCTCGTCGCCGTACGGATAGGCGAGGCTGACGCACGGCCTGCCGAGCTCGTCGCTGCAGCGCGCGCGCGACTCGCCCAGCTCGCGCTCCAGCGTCGCGTCGTCGCACTGCGTGAGCCACGGATGCGAGCAGGTGTGGGAGCCGACCTCCCAGCCCGCCGCGTCGAGCCGTCGCAGCTCGTCCCAGGACAGCGCGATCAGCTCGTGCTCGTGCGGGCCGCCCTGCCAGTGGTCGATCCCGGACCAGACCATCGGCCGCTCGGTGCCCGCGTGGTCGGTCGGAACGAACACCGTCCCCGGGATCCCGAGCCGCTCGAGGATCGGCAAGCCGAGCTCGATGACCGAGCGGTAGGCGTCGTCGAAGGTCACGACGAGCGCCCGCTCACGGGACGGCGACAGCAGCGCATCGCGCATCGTCGCTCCGCGGTAGCCGCGATCCAGCAGCGCCTGCAGCTGGCGCTCCAGCGTGCCCGGATCGAGCGACAGCGCCGCCGGCCACGTCGGGCTGATCGCGTGGTAGGACAACACCAGGACGTCGGTCATGCATCCTCCCGTCGGGCCCGTGCGGCGCGCCGGCCCGGCCGCTGCAGGAGCCGCTGGTACAGCGCTCCCATGCGGGCGACGAGGCGGTCGAGGCTGTAGTCGTCGAGCCGCTCCCGGGCGGCGGCGGCCATCGCGTCGCGCTCAGCGGGATCGTCCAGCAGCCGCACGATGCCGCCGGCCAGTGCCGCGGGATCCTGCGCCGCGACAAGCAGCCCGCTGACCCCGTCGTCGATCAGGTCCGGGAGCCCGCCGACCGCGGTGGCGACCAGTGGCGTGCCATTGAAGATCGCCTCCAGCGCGGCGATCGGTGTGCCCTCGAAGTCCGAGCTGATCGCCCCGACGTCGAGCGACTGCCAGACCGCGTTGACATCCTGGCGCAAGCCGAGGAAGTGGATCCGGCCGGCGAGGCCGAGCGACGCGGCGTGGGCGTGCAGCTCGGCCTCGCTGACGCCCGTCCCGGCGATCACCAGATGCGCCGTGTCCCGCTCGCGCGCGACGATCGCGAAGGCGTCGAGCAGCACCGCCAGCGCCTTCTGCGGGCGCAGCACCGCGACCGTGCCGACGAGCGGGGTCGCCGGGTCGAGCCCGAGTTCGATCCGCAGATCCTCACCGTCTGCGCCCTCGCGCGGGATGTACGCGGTCGGGATGACCTCGATCTTCTCCGCTCGCACGCCCTCGAGCGAGATCATCCGGTCGCGGTCGGCGGTCGAGACCGCGACGAACGCGTCCGACAGCGGCCCGATCAGGCGCCCGTCGAGGAACGGCCGCACACGCTCGCCCGAGTACGCCCACGTGTGCTCCTGAGCGATCACGACGGGGACGCGCGCCAGCCGGCCGAAGATGACGGCCCAGACGTTCGAGCCGTACTTGTTGGCGTGCAGGACGTCGATCCGCTCGCTGCGCAGCGAGCGGAACAGGCGCCACAGCGTCGGCACGTCGAACCGCGTGCGCCGCACGACGTCGACGTGGGCGACTCCCGCGACGTCCAGTTGGCCCATGAGCTCACCGCTGGCCTGACGGGTCGTGGCGACCAGCACCGCGTAGCCGTCGTCCGACATCGCCTTCGCCAGCCCGACGACGAAGCGCTCCGCGCCGCCAGCGGTGTCGCTGATGCTGTCGATCACCATCAGGACGCGGACCGGCTTCATCGCGTCGGCCGTGCGTTCGCGGACTGCCGCAGCGCCAGCGCCAGCAGTGCGGGCCCGGCCGACAACAGCAGCCACAACGGCTTGTTGAACTGCTGCGAGATGAAGATGTTCGCCGTCAGCATGCCGGCCGCGCCGAGCACGATCGACCGCGCGAGAATGTCCATGTCCTTGTCGCCCAGATCGGCGAACACGCGCGATGCGCGGACGCCGCAGCGCAGCGCGAAGCCGATGATCGAGAGGAACAGCGCGAGCCCGATCAGCCCCAGCTCGGCGGGGATCTCGAGGTAGACGTTGTGCGCGACCTTGCGCTCGTCGACGATCAGGTCGCTGCGCGTGATCGTGCCCGGCCGCAGGACGTAGTGGACGGACACGATCGGGAAGTTCCCGGCGCCGACGCCGAGCACCGGATCGTCCTGCACGATCCGCCAGCCGATCCGCCACAGGTCCGATCGGCCCGATCCGCCGTCGCTGTGGACGATCCGGTCGCGCACGTACTTCGGCGCGAGCGCCGCGACGTAGGCACCCGCGATCCCGGTCACCAGCACGAGCAGGAAGATCGTCATCCCGCGCCGGCCGCTGCCAGAGAACACGCCGGACAGCACGAGCATCACCGCGAGGCTGACCAGCCCGCCGCGCGACACCGTGCCGAGGATCGCGAAGACGCACAGCGCCGCGGCGATACCGGCCGCCGCCCGCAGGGACTTCGCGTTGCCGGGCATCGCCGCCAGGCCGCCGGCGACGGCGGTCGCGCCGACGAGCGTCATCGCAAGGATGTTGGGATCGACGCCGGCGCCGCCGAGGCGCTCGACGGCCGGTGACGGTGCCGGTGCGACGATCCCGTAGACCGCCGAGATCAGCGCCGCGCCGACGAACACCAGGCTGAAGCGGGTCATGTCGCGGCGGCGACCGAGTGCGGTGTAGGCGATCGGCAGCAGCAGCAGGTTGGGCGCGTAGCGGAAGCATGCGTCGAAGACCGCGGCCGGAGCCTCGGCCCAGATCGTGCTGGCCACGGTCCAGACCAGGAACATCACCGTCACGGCGGTCGCGAGCGGATGGTCGGACAGGAACGAGCGCCGCTCACGCCCGGCAATCGTCATCGTCGCCAGCCACGACAGCAGCAGGATCATCCCGGCGAGCTTGGCGAACGACACCCCGCCGCCGACGCCCGGCAGGACTTCGAGGAACGCGACGAACGTGAACAGCAGAAAGCCGGTCGAGATGTCGGCCAGCATCAGGCTGACGAACGTCAGGGCGACGGCGAAGCCGATCGCCAGGCCCGGGCTGCGCACGGCGAGCAGACCGATCGCGGCCGCAGACAGGCCGGCCGCCCCGGTCCCGAGCCACAGCCCCAGGTCGTCGCGGCCGCCCGGGCCGCCGCGTCTGATCGGCGTGGTCGCCATCACACCCCGGCGACGACGAAGCCGCGAGGCTGGATGCGGTGCTGCTCCAGCGTCTCGCCGAGGGTCTCGATGTCACGCAGGCGACTGGCTCCCGGCCGGACGACGATCAGCACCTCGTCGGCGCGGTCGGCGACCGACAGCAGATCGCCCTGGCGGTCGAGCGGCGGCGCGTCGATCACCACCCAGTCGAACGGCCCCGAGACGTCCTCACGAAAGCGTTGTGCCGCGGCGTGCCCGAAGGCCGCGTCGGGAACCTCGCCGACGTCCCCTGCGGACATCACCAGCAGACCGTCGCCATCACCGACGCGCACGACCGCGTCGCGCAGCTCGGCCGTGCCGGCGAGCACCTCGGCAAAGCCGCTGCGCGGCGCCTTGACGTGGAACGCCTCGACGAGGCTGCGCTGCGTGGTGTCGGCCGCCACGAGCAGCACGCGCTCACCGCCTCGCGCCAGCGACCAGGCCAGCCCGGCAGCCGTCGATGGCGTCCCGGAGGGGTGCGGCGGGGCCGTCAGCAGGATCATCCGCGCTGCGTCGGGCTCGGCGTCGTCGAGCGCGACGCGCAGCGGGCGGTAGACGTTGATCGCCTCGCGCGAGAACTCGGCCGAGCGCCGGTTCTTGGTCCCGCCGTCGGGATTCGGGACGCGCGCCACGATCGGCAGCCGGTACCCGTCGCGCAATTGCGTCTCGCGGCGCAGGCGCGGATCAAGCAGCTGGAGCAGGAAGGCGCCGCCGATGCCGACGACCAGGCCCCCGAGCAGCGCGGCGATCATCGTCAGCAGCGGGCGTGGCTCGACCGGCGAGCTCGGAGCGGTGGCCGGCGTCTCGAGCCGCACGGTCGGATCGGCGCCCTGGCGCAGCGTCTGCAGTTCACGCAGCTGCTCCAGCGGCGATCCGGCCCGCGACAGCGCGACCGACGACAGACTCTGCACCTGCGCCCGCACGCGCGGGATCACGGCGTCGAGCTCGCGGTGCAGGCGCTCGGTCCGGTCGGCGACGATCCCCTGGCCGAAGCCGTTGGCGATCCGCTGCGCCTCCTGTGGCGTCGGAGCGCGGGCGGCGACATCGACGATGTTGCTCTGGGCGACCGGCGCGGCCTGGATCCGCGGCAGCAGCGTGCGCGGCGTGTCCTTGAGCTTCAGCTCGTTGATCACCCGCTGGGCGAGCGAATCGGTCGTCACGATGCGCGCCAGCGTCTCCAGCGGGCGCGTCGGATCGCCGGTCTCGCGCAGCAGGCCGAGGCCCAGCTGCGTCGTCGCGTCGCTCGGCACGGGTTGCACCAGGATCTGCGCGTGGGCCTCGTAGACGTCGTCGGTCCGTGCGAGGTAGAGCGTCGCCGCGGCCAGCGCCAGGATCACGCAGGCGACGACGAAGCGCAGGTGCGCGCGCAGGGTCTGGAAATACCGCGTCAGCCCGCTCGACTCGACGGGCTGGGTGCGCCAGGTGGGTTCGGTGCTCACAGCCGGAACGCCTCCGGGTTGGCCAGCATGTCCTCGACGGCGCGTTCGTACTCGGTCAGCGTCCCGATGTCGTACCACTCGGCGTCGGTGCGGTAGGCGGCGACCTTCTCGCCCGCGGCAAGCAGCAGGTGCACCAGATCCGGGAACTGCGAGGGCCCCGGCGGGAGCAGGTCGACGGCGCGCTTCTCGTACACGTAGATCCCCATGCTGACGTCGTAGTTCAAGGTCGGCTTCTCGGTGTAGCCCGTGATGAATCCGTCCTGCGAGTCGATCACTCCCAGGTCGATGTGCACGGCCTTGGTGTGCATCGACACCGTCAGCGCCGCACCTGAGGCCCGGTGATGGGCGACCAGATCGCGATAGTCGATCGTCGTCAGCACGTCGCCGTTCATCGCGATGAACGTGGAATCCAGGTCGGGGATGACGTTCAGCGCGCCCGCCGTCCCGAGCGGTTCGTCCTCCCAGTGCCAGCGCAGGTCGAGTCCTTCAGGGACCGTGCGCGACTGCGAGAAGTACGTCTGGATCAGCTCGCCGAGGTGGCTCACGCAGAGGTCGACCTCGGTCACGCCGCAGGCCGACAGCCGGCGCAGGATGTGCTCGAGGATCGGCCGGTCGCCGACCGGCACCAGCGGTTTGGGCAGGATCGTCGTATACGGCCGCAGGCGCATGCCCAGGCCGCCGGCCAGGATGACGGCTCTCATACGGCGTACTCCCCGGCCCGGTAGCGACCCTGGTTGGCTTCGATGTAGGCGACGGTCTGCTCCAGTCCGGTGCGCAGGTCGACGGCCGGCACCCAGCCGAGCAGTTCGCCCGCCAGCGCCGGATCGGAGATCAGCCGCAGCACCTCGCTCCTGGCGGGGCGCACGCGCTGCTCGTCGAGCTCGACCTCCAGCTCGCGGCCGACGATCTCGCCGACCATCTGCACGATCTCGCCGACCGACACGTCGTGGTTGGTGCCGAGCTGGATCGTGCGGCCTTCGACGCCGTCCGCCGTTGCCGCGCGGACGAAGCCGTCGGCCGTGTCGGTCGCGAACGTCAGGTCGCGGCGCGGGTCGAGCGCGCCGAGGCGCAGCGTCCCGCCGGCCAGCGCCTGCGTGATGATCGTCGGGATCACGGCGCGCGCCGACTGCCGCGGGCCGTAGGTGTTGAACGGCCGCAGCACGAGCGCCGGCAGCTCGAATGAGCGCTGGCAGGCGTCGATCACCTTGTCCGAGGCGACCTTGCTGGCCGCGTAGGGCGACTGCGGCTCCAGCGGGTGCTGTTCGGTGATCGGGATCGTCTGTGCGGTCCCGTAGACCTCGCTCGTCGACGTGCCGACCAGCCGCCGGACGCCGTGGCGGCGCGCGGCCATGCAGACGTTCAGCGTGCCGATCGCGTTGGTCTCCAGGTAGTCGCGCGGATTGACGTACGAGTAGGGGATCGCGATCTGCGCGCCCAGGTGCAGCACGACCTCGCAGCCCTCGACGGCCTGATCGACCGACTCGGTATCGCGCAGCTCCCCGGTGACGACCTCGACGGCACCGGTCACCTCCGGGTCCAGCCAGCCCAGCGCGCCGTGGTCCCCGCGCGAGGTGTAGCGCACCATTCCGCGCACGCTCGCGCCATCGCGGACCAGCCGCTCGACGAGGTGACTCCCGATGAATCCCCCTGCGCCCGTCACGAGGACGCGGGTTCCAGCCAGTGCGGACATTGGCCCCAAGTATGCGCATCGCCCCGGCCGACATGTCGCGGTGGGGGCGGAGACGGGGGCCGCGGCATCTAAGCTCCGTCCGGATGACCACGTGGAAGGTCCCGCTCGCGGACGTCGTCGTGTCCGACGCCGACATCGAGGCCGTCGCCGAGACGTACCGCTCCGGATGGCTCAGCATGGGCCCGCAGACCGACGCCTTCGAGGCCGAGCTGCGCGACTACACCGGCGCCGCGCACGCGCTCGCGGTGACCAACGGCACCGCGGCCCTGCACCTGATCACCGCCGCCGCGGGCCTCGGCCCCGGTGACGAGGTGATCGTCCCCTCGCTGACGTTCGTCGCGACCGCCAACGCCGTCGCCTACACGGGTGCCACGCCCGTCTTCGCCGACATCGCGGGATTGGATCGCCCGTGGCTGTCAGCCGCCGCGGCGCAGGCGGCGATCACCGAGCGGACCGCCGCGATCATGACGATGAGCTACGGCGGCCACCCGGGCGAGGTTCAGCTGCTGCGGGCGCTGAGCGCGCAGCGCGGCCTGCTGCTGCTGGAGGACGCGGCCCACGGCATCGGCGGTCGCAGCGACGGCGTCCACCTGGGCACGATCGCCGCCGCCGGCGCGTTCTCGTTCTTCTCCAACAAGAACCTGGCGATCGGCGAGGGCGGCGCGGTCGTCACCGACGACGATGGGCTTGCCGAGCGGATGCGGCTGCTCCGCTCGCACGGGATGACGACGCTCAGCTGGGACCGCCACCGTGGCCACGCGACCGGCTACGACGTCGTCGCGCTGGGCTTCAACTACCGGATCGACGAGCCGCGGGCGGCGCTGGCGCGTCAGCGCCTCGCCCGGCTGGACGCCGAGACGGTCCAGCGCGCGCGGATCGTCGGGCGCTATCGCGAGCTGTTGGCCGATGTCCCCGGCGTCGCCCCGGCGCTGCCCGAGACTCCCGGTGAGCAGCCGGCGCACCACCTGTTCGCGATCGTGCTCGACGCCGACCGTGACCGCGACGGCTTTCGCGCTGCTCTGGCGGACCAGGGCATCCAGACGAGCATGCACTACCCGCCTGCGCACGGCTTCTCGATCTACCGCGACGCGCCCCGCGGGCCGCTGCCGCTGACCGAGGACTACGCCGCGCGGACGGTCACGCTGCCGCTGTTCGCGCACATGACCGACGACCAGCAGGATCTGGTCGTCGCTGCCGTGCGTGCGGCGCTCTGAGCTCCGCTCAGGACGACGGCTCGAGCACGCGCAGCTCGCCGCCGCGCGCCTGCGCGGTGCTGAGCTGGGCGCCAGCCGGCATCGCGACGAGCACGCCCTCGCGGACGCCCGGCAGGTCGAACGCCGCCTCGCGCCCTGCGGTCCGGGCGGGCGCGTCATGCCGCGTGCGAGACGGGCTGCGCTGCTCGCGCAGGCTCAAGGCCAGCGTCCCGCGGTTGACTGCGACGTCGCGGCGCAGCACGACGGCGGCGATCGTCCAGAAGAGGACACGCGCGTCGAGCAGCAGCGACTTGCGCTCGGCATACTTGACGTCGAGGCGGACCTTCTGCGGCAGCACGCGGTCGATGTAGTCCTCGACCGGGTCGTCGTCGAGCAGGATCTCCGACTCGCTGGCATAGGCGAGCTGCGAGACGCCGGTGATCCCGGGACGCACCGACAGGATCCGGTCGTAGCTGTTGGGATGCAGGGCGACGAACTGCGGATCCTCGGGCCGCGGGCCGACGAGCGCCATCTCACCGCGGACGACGTTGATCAGCTGCGGCAGCTCGTCGAGCTTCGTCTTCGCCAGGACGCGGCCGACCCGCGTGAAACGGTCGTCGGCGGTCGTGGTCAGCGGCAGTCCGTCGCGGTCCACCATCTTCGTGAACTTCAGCACCGACACGGTCTCGCCTCGGTACCCGGCGCGCCGCGCCCGGTAGAAGACCTTGCCGCGCGACTCGACGGCCACGCACAAGGCGATCACCGCGAACAGCGGTGCGATCAGCATCAAAATCAGCGCGGCAACGACAACGTCAGCCATCACCGCGAGCGTCTTCCCGACGTCCGGCATGTGTGAGTCCCCCCCACGTCATGGGCCGGACCCTTCCCCAGGCCAGCTCCGGTGACCATGCAAGCAGACGCTCGGCTGATTTTCAAGGCCGCTGGACGACGTTTTCATGCCGTTTAGCGCGGATTGCTGCCAATGTGCGCCCAAACGGAGATGCTTCCGTCAGTCAGGACGCTCCGGCGCCGTCCCAAAAACCCGATCCCACCACGGCGCGCTCACCCCGTACCCGCGCTCGTGGTCCTGGAAATGGTGGCGCATGTGCAGCTCGCGCAGCTTGCGGCCGATCGGGCCCCGGGGGCGACGATGGTGCACGTAGTAGTGCGTCATGTCGTAGGCGAGGTAGCCGGCGAAGAAGCCGGCCAGCAGCGCGCAGGCGGGGCCGAACGGCAGCAGCCAGTCAAAGACCGCGACGAACAGCAGGCCGAGCGGGATCGACGCCGTGGGCGGCATCACCAGGCGCATCGGATCGTTCGGGTGGTCGTGGTGGACGCCGTGGATCATCCAGTGCAGCCGGCGGCCGACGCCCTCCTGCGGCTCGAAGTGGAAGACGATGCGGTGCAGCCAGTACTCGGTCAGCGTCCAGACGAGGTACCCGACGATGACGTACCCCAGCAGCTGCACGGGCGTGACGTCACCGAGCGCCGAGATTGCAAAGCCGAGGATCACCGGGATGTAGATCGCCGGCACGACGGCGACATGCACGCGCGTGACCCGATCCATCAGCGACGAGCGGAACATCGGCGGCGACGCGCGCAGATAGTCCTGGCGCGGCATGCCGGAAGGATCCGGGTGCTGGGGGTCCCTGAAGGCGTCGAAGATGCGCATGGTTCACCTCGCTCTCGTGCGTGTGCTGCGCGTATCGAACCACATGCGCGAGGTCAGCCGGGAAAACCGTCTGGCGCCGCGCCGCTCAGCGGATCAGCACGGGCGTGCCGACCGGCACGCGCGGGAACAGGTCGATCACGTCGGGCACCCGCATGCGCAGGCAGCCGTGCGACGCCGCCGACCCGATGCTCCACGGCTCGCCGGTGCCGTGGATGCCGACGCCGTCGGTGACGCCCATCCAGCGAGCCTTGAGCGGGTTCGCCGCGGTTCCGCCAGCGACCGTGGACCCGCCGAGCTCGCCGGCCCACGGGCTGTTCGGCACCGACCAGACCGGGTTGACCTGCTTGTCCTGGATCCGGAAGAGCCCCTCGGGCGTCGGGTTGCTCGGACGGCCGATCGCCACGTGGTAGGTCCTGCTGAGCTTCAGGTGCTTGAACAGGCGCAGCGTGAACGTCGCCTTCTGGACCGTGATGATCGTGCCGTTCAGGCGGCGCAGGTCGTTGGCGTTGACGGCCGGCCGGGTGCGCTGCACCCGCGCCGTGAGCAGGCGCGGCGAGGTGGGGTCGTCGGCCGCGGTGTCGATCGCGGCGGCCAGCGCGGCCTGATCGAGCCCGACGCCGAGCTGCGCGCGATGGATCCGCATGTGCAGCAGCGTGAGGTCGAGCTTGGCGTCGACGGCGCGGCGGAAGACGCCGGCCGCGACCTTGGCGGTGAAGGCGCGGACGGGGATGCGGGCGTGGCTGATCTTCAGGTCGACGCTCGTGCCGTAGGCGGCGCCGCCGTTGTCCGGCACGACCGGGGCGGCGCCCTGTGCGAGTGCGCGGCGCGCGGTGGCGGCGGCACTGAAGCGGGCCTTGAGCGACGCGCCCGGCAGCGAGAAGCGCTTCCCGGCGACGCGGACGACCACGTCGCGCTGCAGCCGCGGGGTGATCCGGTCGTCGAGCAGCGTCGTCGCCTGCGCGACCGTCAGGCCCGACAGATCGACGCCGCCGGCGAGCACACGCGCACCGATGCGCGGCGTGTCCTGGGCGCCGGCGGGTGCGGCGGCGGCGAGCAGCAGGCAGCTGATGCAGGCCGCCCAGAGGCGGCTGATGCGGGCGGCGGACATCGAGCCGCGAGGGTAGCCCGCGTCCCTGTGCGCGGGCGCAAGCGGCCGTTCAGGGTCTACGCGACGACGCGCAGGCGACGCCGGGCGGCGCCGGCGTTGTCGCGGAAGAACTGATCGATCCACGGCCACGTCGTCTTCGCCGCGCTGCGCCCCGCGAGCACGCCGAGGTGACCCCCGGGGGCGCATTCCAGCCGCACGTCGGGTGATCCGGTCAGCAGCGTGCCGACGTGGTGGACGGCCTTGACCGGAGCGAGGACGTCAGCGTTGCCGGCGATCGCAAGGACCGGCACGCGGACATCGGCCAGGTCGATCTCGCCGTCGCCGCTGACCAGCTCCAAGCGCCCGTCGGCGAGGTCGTTGACGCGGAAGAAGCGGTGGTACAGCTGCCCCATCGTGCGACCGGGATAGGCGTGCATCTGATCCATGAACTTGTCGACGGCCTCGACCTGCGCCAGCCACTCACGGTCGTGGAGGTTCGCCGCCGTCGCCAGCGGCCGCGTCAGGTACTTGTCGATCGACGTCAGCTGGAAGGCGCGTTTGACGATCGGCGCCGGCGCGCCGCCCAGCGCGCGGTAGATCGCGGTGCCCAGGAAGCCGTTGGTGACGTTGGCCAACGGGCGGATCGGGCCGGCGATCCGCACCTCGGTGAAGTCGAACGGGCTGGCGATCGTCGCGATCGAGTTGACCGGCAGGCGTTCGTCGGCGGCCAGCGCCAGCAGCGACATGATCCCGCCCAGGCACCAGCCGACGATCTGCACCGGGCGCCCGCCGGAATCTTCGCTGACCTTGCGGATCGCGCTCGGCAGCACGTCGCGAACCCAGAATTCGAGGCCCAGATCGCGGTCGGAGAAGGCGATGTCGCCGTAGTCGACGAGGTACGTCGGGTGACCCTGCGCGAGCAGATGACCGGCCAGCGAGTGGTCACGGCGCAGGTCGAAGCAGACGCTCGGCGCGGCAAGCGGCGGGACGAGCAGCACCGGCAGGTCGTGCTGCGGCGTGTCGCTCGCCGGCAGGTAGCGGTAGATCGCGCGCTTGGGCGCCTCGTCGACGATCTGCGCCGGGGTGCGCCGAAGGTCCGCGACGCCGCCGCGGAACAGCATGTCGAACGCGTTGGCGGCTGCGTGACCGATGCGGTCGGGTGTCGGCAGGATCTCCATCGGGGCGGCGCGAGTCTAGTCACCGTGAGGCTGGTGGGCGCCGACCTCGTGATCTTCGACTGCGACGGCGGGTCGAGGACCGTCCGAGCGGCGTCACGGCGGCTCGCGCGGCCGGCATGCGCGCGCTCGGCTACGCGGCGATGACGCCGGCTCCGCGACTCGCCGACGCGGACGCGGGTTCGCGTCTCTGGGCGACCTGTCGGGACTGATCGGCTGACCGTTCAGCCACCAACTTCCTCAGGTATGCGAGGGACGTTGGCTGGCGAATGACCCGCGTGTCGTGCGCGCGCGCTGGGTAAGGTGACGTGCCAACGCTCAGAGCGAGGAGCGACGCGTGTCCTTCCAGGCATACCTCGACAACATCGAGGACAAAACGGGCAAGACACCACGAGAGTTCATCCGCGAGGCATCGGCGAAGGGCTTCGACGCGCCGGACACCAAGGCGGCCGTCATCGTTGCGTGGCTCAAGGAGGACTACGACCTCGGGCGCGGCCACGCGATGGCAATCGTCCACGTGATCAAGAACGGTGCCGCGATCAGCGACAAGCACGTCGGCAGCGATGGAACGCACGCTGATGCATCCAACGAACTGCGACTCGACGGCAAGGGCGCGCCCTAGCTGTAAGTCCCGAGGAGGTTGTTCCGCTCGTGTAGCGTCGGCGGCTGACTGTCAGCCGACAGCGGCGCGACGCTTGCCCGCCGTCCGGCCCGGCCGGAATCCGAGCAGCGCGTCCGACAGGCGCTCAGGGTCCTCGAGCTGCGGGCAGTGGCCGCAGCCGGCGAGCTCGACGTACTCGGTCGCGGGCAGCGCCTCGAGCACCTGCGCCGATCCGTGGTGGGTGACCATCCGGTCGCGATCGCCCCAGACGAGCAGCACCGGCACGCGGATCGCGGCGATCGGCGGCGGGGACTGGAGCTCGGGCAACAACCGGCGACCCATCGCGAGCACGTGGTTCAGCGCCCGGACCGACGGGTGATGGCTCGTGAACATCCGGACCAGCTCGTCCGGCGCATCGCCCGGCCGCGAGAACGCCAGCTGACGGTAGACCTGACCCAGCAGCAGCCGGACGACTGCCTCGGGCATCGGGACGGGCGAGGCGAGGACCGTCCGCAGGACGACGTCGCGTTCGATCGCGGTGAACCAGCGCGGCATGTCCAGACCCGCCGGCGCCACGGGCCCGATCCCGAGCAGCGGCAGTCGCGTGTCGGCCCCGAGCCGCAGGGCGACGACGCCGCCAAGCGAGTTGCCGGCGAGCACGACCGGTTCGCCGGCCTCGTCGGCGACGCGCTCGATCAGTTCGCTGACCAGCGCGTCGTACTGCGGCAGGACCGGACCTGGCTGCAGGCTGTCGGCTTCGCCGTATCCCGGCAGGTCGATCGCGATCGCGCGTCGGCCTTCACGCGCGCAGCGCTCCAGCACCAGCCGCCAGGTGTCAGCCGAATCGGCGTAGCCGTGCACGAGGACCAGTGGCGGTCCTTCGCCCTCGAGCTCCAGCGCCCGCGTCGTGCGGCCGGCGAGCTCGAGCCGGTGTTCGAACAGCGGCTCTCGCATTTTCCCGGCCGGGTTGTACCGCCTGCGCGGGACGACTGGCCGGGTGGCCAGTCGTCTGGCGGCCCAGCGTCCAGCGAACCGGGTGCAGTTGAGCGCGCCAGGTCTGACGAACTGCACCCGATATGCGAGGTGGGCGCTACGCCCGTCCGTACACCGGCAGGTGCGCGCCGACCACCGCGGCGCCCCCATCGGAGCAGAGGAAGGCGATCGTCGCCGCGAGCTGCTCCGGCGTGACCCAGGCCGACGGATCGGCGTCCGGCATCGACGCGCGGTTGCCGGGCGTGTCGATGATCGACGGGAGGATCGCGTTGGCGCGCACGCCATCGGTGCGGTACTCGACGTCGAGCGCATCGACGAACGCGATCACCGCGCGCTTGGCGATCGCGTAGGCCGCGCCACCGGAGAACGGCGCCAGCGCGGTCCGCGAGGACACGCAGACGACGGCGCCGCCGCCGGCCGCGAGCAGCGCCGGCAGCGCCGCGGCCGTGACGAGCCAGGCCGGCCGCAGGTTCAGCCGCAGCTGCTCGTCGAGGACGTCGGCATCGGTCTCGTGGATCCGCCCGCCCGCGGCGAATCCGCCGACGAGGTTGACGACCGCGCGCAGCCCGTCGCCCGCCGCCGCGGCGACGCCGGCGGCTGCGCCCGGATCGAACAGGTCGGCCTCGACCAGCGTCAGCCGCTCGTGCGCGTCGACGCGCTCCAGCTCGCGCTCGTGGACCCACGGCACGACGACTGACCAGCCGTCGTCGAGGAACCGCCGCACGACCGCGGTCCCGAGACCGCCGGTCCCGCCCGTGATGATCGCCGTCTGCTGGGTCATGGCTGTCAGATCTCCCTCGTCGTGTGCGACTTGCCCGGTATGTCCGCCGTCTGCGAGTTGTCCGACTTCGTTTCTACCGTTCCGGGCGTGCTGCTGCGCGACGCCACCGATGGTCAGGAGATCGACCAGGTCCTGATGGTCCGCGCTGCCGAGACGCGCTCGACCAAGACCGGCGGCAGCTTCCTCAAGCTGACGCTCGGCGATCGCACCGGCGGTCTGACCGCCAACGTGTGGGAGGACGTCGATGCCGATCGGGCGCTCTGCGTCGCCGGCACGGCCGTCCGCGTGCAGGGTCGCTACGAGGTCCACCCCAAGTGGGGCTCGCAGCTGCGACTGTCGCGGATCGCCACCGCTGAGCCCGGCAGCTACGACGAGGCCGACCTGCTCGACGGCCCGCCGCGCAGCCTCGCGCACATGGAGCGCGACCTCGAGCAGCTCGTCGCGACCGTCCAGGATCCGCACCTGCGCGGCCTGCTCGACCGGCTGCTGGGTCCCGGCTCGCCGACCGGCGCGGCGTTCCGCACGGCGCCGGCGGCCAAGCACTACCACCAGGCCTACACCCACGGGCTGCTCGAGCACTGCCTGTCGGTCGCGCAGGCGGTCGGCGCGATCAGCGCCACGTTCCCCGGCATCGACCGCGACGTCGCGGTCACCGGTGCGTTGCTGCACGACATCGGCAAGCTCGAGGCGTACACCTCGGGATCCCCGGCGATCGACCTGACCGACGAGGGCCGGCTGAGCGGCGAGATCCCGCTCGGCTACTTCCTCGTGCGCCGCACGATCGAGGATCTGCCCGGCTTCCCGCGCGAGCGCGCGCAGGCGCTGCTGCACATCATCCTCAGCCATCACGGCTCGCTGGAGCACGGCAGCCCGGTCGTCCCGCAGACACGGGAGGCGACGCTCGTGCACATGATCGACAACCTCGGCGGGCGCCTCGGCAGCTTCGATCGGCTGCAGAAGGAACTGGCTCCCGGAGCCGTCTGGTCGGGCTTCGACCGGGCGATCGGCGGCGGCGCGTTCTTCGGTCAGCCGGACCGTAGCGACGCCCAGGTCGCGGCGTAGCGCCGAATCCGCCCCGAAGAACCTCGCAAATAGCGACGCGACGGCGCGAGCTGGGGTCGTCGGCCGCGGAGCGGCTCTAAGGTGGCCGAGCATGGCGAAGGACACCGAGAAGCTCATCCGCCAGCTCTCTCTGATCTCGTACCTGATGGCCGAGCGCCGGCCCGTCACCGCGCTCGAGATCCGGCGCGACGTCGAGGGCTACAGCGGGATGAACGAGGACGCGTTTGCCCGGCGGTTCTACGCCGACCGGGCGGAGCTCGACGCGCTCGGCATCCAGCTGACGGTCGATCGCCCCGCGGACGGCGCCGCCGAGCAGGAGAACTACTCACTGCGCTCGGAGAACTTCCACCTGCCGTCGATCGCGTTCACCGACGAGGAGCTCGCCTCGCTGCAGTTCGCGCTGAGCCTGCTCGACGGCGAGTTCGCCTACGCCGAGCCGCTGCGGCTGGCGCTGCAGCAGATCTCCTGGGGCCGGCCGAGCCCGCTGCAGTCGCCCGACCAGGGATCGCTCGCGCTGGGGATCACCGCGTCGGCCGGCGGCCACGAGCTCTCGCAGCGCCTGGCCAAGGTCGAGACGGCGATCTTCCGCCAGAAGACGATCACGTTCGACTACTACACGATGGCCCGCGACGCGACCGGGCCGCGCAAGGTCGACCCGTATCACCTGCTGTTCCGCAGCGGCCAGTTCTACCTCCTCGGGTATTCGCACGAGCGCGACGCGATCCGCGTCTTCCGGCTGACGCGGATGCGCGGGAAGGTCGCGTACGCGACCAAGGCGGAGCACGACTTCAAGCGCAACGAGAGCTTCGACCCGCGCGCCTACGCGGCGCGCGCCGAGTGGCAGTTCGGCGATGAGGCGGGCGTCGCCGAGATCGCCGTGTCTGATCGCATCGCCTGGCAGGTCGAGCGCCACTTCGGGCGCTTCGGCAGCGTGCGACCGGCCGATGACGGCTCCGGCGACATCGTCTTCAGCACCGCCTACGCGAGCCCGCGCCAGATCGTCTCGTGGGTGCTCGGCCTGGGCGAGCACGCACACATCGTCGGCCCTGACGAGCTCGTCACCGAGGCCGAGGACCGCATCGCGCTGATCCTCGAGCGCCACGACGGCGATCCTGAGCTGGCCGAGGCGCTGCCGCCGACCGTGACCGATCCGGCGGAACTCGCCGAGCGCGCGCTGGCCGAGCGCGAGCCACGCACCGGTCGCGAGGCCGCGATCCGGCCCGAGCGCTTCGCGCGGCTGGTGACCTTGGCGTCGATTCTGATCAACGCCGGACGCCTCGGTGAGCGGCTCGGCTGCGAGGACGTCTGCGGGCGCCTGCAGATCACGGACGCCGAACTGCGCGAGGACGTCGACGTGCTGAACGTCGTCAACTTCGGCGGCGGCTCGTACGTGCTCTACGCGGAGATCCACGACGACAACACGATCGAGGTCGACCCCGAGCCCTACTCGGACAACTTCGATCGTCCGGCGCGACTGCTCCCGGTCGAAGCCAAGGCGCTGATCGCCGCGATCGACCTGATCGGCGACCACCTGCCCGAGGGAGCGCTGCAGACCGCGCGCGACAAGATCGTCGAGGCGCTCGGCGCCGACCCGCTCGAGCAGGGCCTGCAGGTCGCCGACGCCGGCGCCGACGACTCGAAGATCGCCCGCGTCGTCTCGCGCGCGATCGCCGACCGCAAGCTCGTCTCGCTCGATTACTACAAGGCCAACGAGGACGAGTTCACCGAGCGCGTCGTCGAGCCGTACGCGCTGGTCAACGGCCGCGAGGGCTGGTACGTCGCGGCGTTCGATCCCGAGCGCGACGCCGTCCGCCACTTCCGCCTGGACCGCGTGCGCCACGCCGCCGTCCAGCGCCAGGGGTTCACGCCCCGCCCGGAGGTCGATCCGGCCGCCGACGTCGAGGGCTGGCCGCGGACCGGCGAGGTCGAGTCGGCGCAGACCGCGCGCGTGTGGATCTCGCCCGAGCGCGCCCGCTGGGCACGCGAGGAGCGCGCCGTCAGCCAGGACCTCGCCGACGGCGCTGTGATCGTCGACCTGAGCTTCGCCGGCGAGGACTGGCTCGTGCGCGAGGTGCTGAAGGAAGCCGGCGACGCCGCGGTGATCGAGCCGCCGAAGGCCCGCAAGGCCGTGCTCGCCGCCGCGCGCCGGCTGCGCTCCCGCGCGCGGGCGTAGGGACGCTGGCCCAGGCCGGGCTTGCTGTCGCCTGGACTCCCGTGGCCCGGCCGAATGAGCGCCACTCGGACTTCTTGCAATTTTGATCCGTGGCGGATCACTTCTCGAGGAAGTTCTCTGGCTACATTCCGACCGCTGGAAGGCAGCAACGCACGGATCCTGCACGACGCCGATCGTCTCCTCGGAGTAGGAGAGACTTGCGCGGTGACGCCGGCAACCCCCGCGTCATGCACTCGATCGTCTGCTCGCCGGTCACTGGCCGCCGACGACGTAGCCGTCGCCGCGCGGGCCGAGCCGTAGAGCGTCACGTCCGGCCTGCCTCCGGCGAGCTCGTTGGCGAACCTGACGGCGTCCTCATCGATGGCCCGGCAGTCGTCAAACGTCCCCGGCGGACAATCGCCGACCGACGACCCCCGCGGTCTTGCGGCACATGGCGCGAAACGGCGCCATGTCGTCGCGCGCGAACCAGGCCGCCTCGTCGACGCGGCGTATCGAACTCATCCAGCGACGCGGAGAGAGGGTTCCCTCCCGCCACAAGTCCGTCGCGGCGGCAATGTCGATGTTCTCCACCCACCACACGCGTCCCTCCGCGGGCGTGTCGGGTGGCACCGGCTGACCGCAGAGGTCCAGATACATCGCGCGTACCACGTCCATTCCGTTGCGGCCAACGCACTGGCGGAAGTTCGCGCCCACGCGCGGGTTGACGTCCAGCAGCTTGTAACGCCCGTCGCGGATGTCGTAGCGGTAGCCGCAGTCGAAGACTCCGGAGTACCCGATCGCCTTGACGAAGCGGGCGGTCACAGCCTCCATCGAAGGGTCCGACCGCACGACCCCGAAGCAGGTGGTGCCGGTGTGGACCGGGTACTGACGCAGCTTGGTCCCGCCCGCGCCGAACAGCATGTGCGACTCAGCGTCGAAGTAGCCCGTGAAGACCCAAATTGCGGCAGACGGGCCAGGGATGTACTCCTGGAACATGATGTTGGGCGCATCCGGATCCTCGAGGCGATCGTAGGCCCCGAGCGCGTCGGCACGGTCGTGCGCGATGTACATCGCGATCGCGTTTCGCTGTTGGAAACGCACCTTGTCGATCGGCTTGAGCATCAGCGGAAAGGCCGCTCGCTCGAGGAGCCTGTGTGCCTCGTCGGCGTTCGTGGGAAAGTCGGCCTGGGGACTCGGCACGTCGTGCTCGCGGCACAGGTCGTGCAGCCCCTGCTTGCTGCCCAGCTGCTGCGTGAGCCCGGCCGTCTGGCGCGGGAATCTGAACACCCGGCGCAGCTCCTCGACATTGTCGGCGATGAACTGCTGGCCGCTGTCATCGGTTGCGACGAGCACGACACCGGGCCCGAGACGCCTGCCGGCTGCCAGCACGAACGCGAGCGACTCCGCGTTGGAGGCCGCGGCAAAGTCCCACTCAAACACTTCTCGCAGGTAGCGCGACCGTGTCGCCGGCGCAGTCAGGTCGGCCTGGATCGCGTGTACCGGCACTCCCAAACGCCCGAGCGATCGCACCAACCCGATACCGCCGTGGTAATACAGCTGGAGCGCCAGGACCGGCGCCATCTCGGTCATCGTGACACCTGGTGAACCTCACGGCCGTCGAAGCAGAAGACTGCGTCGATGTCGTCGATTCGCGTGAGGACGAACTCCAGGTCGTCGAGCTGGCCGGTTCGGCGCAGGTAGTCAGCGCTCCGCCCCGCGGCGCACGCCTCGACCGGGGCTGCGCGCCAGCGGTCGACGACGTCCAAGGTCGCAGCGTCCACCGGGTCGTAGCCCGCGTCGAGGAGGCCGGCGGCGATCCGCGCGCATCCGAGCTGGTCCTCCCTGCGGAACTCGCCCTTTGTGCCCGCCCCGATCACCGCGACCTGCGGATGGTGCGCCACGAGGTAGGCGACCTGGGCGGAGACGTTGCGCATGCATGCCACGAAGACCGCCCCGGCTGACGCAGCCTCGTGGAGCAGGCGCGTCCCCGAGCTCGAGAGCAGGACGGCGGGACGGTCGAGATCGTTCCGACTCTCCATCGCGGTGGGGCTGTTCTGAACGTCGAAGCCGTCGGGGAGCTCGCCGCCGAACTCGCCGACGAGCAGCGGATGATCCAGCCGCGCCGCCAACGCATGCGCGGCCGCGGGGGACGGCACGGGCAGGCAGCGTCGGCCGCTCCAGACGATCGTCACGGCGGTCGTCGTCGCCCTCATGATGTCGACGCCCACGACCGCCCACCCTTCGCCATAGGCTCGCGCCGACTCCGGCAGGAAGTCGACGGCGACCGAGCGCGAGCGCGTCAGAGCGGTCGCCTCGGGATGTCGACGAAACTCAACGTCGGTTTCGAGAACGCGTCGGCGTGCAGGCCGCGCCGGTAGATCTCCACTCTCAGGAGTTCCTCCAGGCGCACGTTGGAAAGTTGAATCTCCCAGCCGAAGTGATCGAGCAATGCGAACTGGCTGGCCTTGTTTGGCGCCTCGAAGAGGAGGGCGTCAAACCCGAACGCCTCGACGAAGCGCTCCGCCGCCCCGACGCCGAAGTTGCCGGCGGCGTCGAACAGCCCCACGTCGCGCGCACTTTCGCGGGCTTCGATGACGAGGAAGTGCACCCCGGCGTCGCTCCAACGCCGGCCTTCCTCGATGAGGGCATCGACCGTCTGCGGGGTAAAGGCGCCGCTGTGCTTGCCACCCAGCTCGACATCAAGCCCGAGTCCGCGCTGGGCGGCCATCCCGACGATCTCCTCAGGGGACAGATCCGGCTCCGTGAAACCGCGCGCGCATTCGACTCGCGTGGCGCCCAAGGAAGCACACAGGTCGAGGTATTCGGGCAGCATCTGCTGATGGACGGCAATCTCGAAGGGCGTCCCCCCCGTCACGGTCGCCACGCCGTGTTCGCGGGCGGCCGAGAACTTCCGGCGCGTCGATGCCTCGTCCGCGATCAACCAGCCCGCGGTGGAGATCTTCAGCGAGGACATGAGGTGCCCGCTCTGCATGAGGTGACTCACGACCGACTCCGGGTCATATCCGGGGTCGAGCGGACATGTACGGGGCGGGATGCTCCGCACGCCCAGTGATGCGATGTATTCGGATGTCCTCAAGCGCGGGAGTGTATGAAACGCGTAGGCTCGGAGCATCCCCTTGACGCCGGACACAGCAGAACTGCAGGGTCGAACCGACGCCTACTTCGACCGTGTAGCGGCCTACTGGCGCGACGTCTACGCCGATGACGGCCTGCAGGCGCTGATCTACCGCAAACGGCTCCGCACCGTCCTGGGCTGGGTCGATGAACTACGCCTGCCTCCCGGATCGAGGGTGCTGGAGGTCGGTTGCGGCGCTGGCCTCGCGACGGTCGAGCTGGCGCGCCGCGGGTACGTCGTCGAGTCCACGGACTCGAGCGCCGAAATGGTGGAACTGGCCGCGCACCAGCTCGCGAAGGCCGGCCTCGGCGGCAGCGTCACCGTCGGCCTCGCCGACGTCCACGCATTGCCCCACCCCTCCGGCAGCTTCACGCTGGCGCTCGCCCTCGGCGTTCTGCCCTGGCTGCACACACCACAAGGCGCGCTCGATGAGCTCGCGCGCGTGCTCGCCCCGGGAGGGCACCTGATCGTCACCGCCGACAATCGGCTTCGGCTCAACATGATCGTCGAGCCGGTCGAGAACCCGCTCGTCGTGCCCTTCAAGTACGCCCGGCGCCTAGCCAAGCGACTTTGCGGCCGCCGCTCACCCGAACACCTGTCGCACCTGCACACGCCGTCGCAGGTCGACCGCTTGCTGACCGCGGCGGGGCTGGAACCGGTGCGCCGGACCACGATCGGATTCGGGCCGTTCACGGTCCTCGGGCGAGCCGTGCTCGGCGACCGGTTCGGGCTGATCCTGCACCGGCGCCTCGAGCGGCTCGCCGAGACCGCCGTGCCCCAGCTGCGGCGCACGGCCTGGCACCACATCGTCGCGGCCCGCAAGCCCAGCAGCGACTCGCTCTGAAGTGACCGACGTCGACGCCAGGTCCTGGCTCGCTCCCCGGTCGTACGTCGACAGTTTGAGTGCTTGGTGTCGCCGGACGGCAGCTGCTCCAGCCTCCGCGGCGATCAGCGCTTGTCGGGAACCGCGAGGTAGAGCGCGTGCAGCAGTTCGTTTGCGCCCGCCGGCGACAGCGCTGAGAGGACCTCGGCGACCGTCCCGACGCGCGGCCCGACGCTCTGCGCCCGCGAGCGCAGCGCCTTGGTGATGAGCCCGCCCGCCTGCTCGGGCGAGAGCGCCGGCACGTTCGCGTAGACCGCGGTCGGCTCGATCATCGGCGTGCGCACGAGCGGCATGTGGACGGTGGAGAAGTGCACGCCGTCGCTCAGGCACTCGGCGGCCGCCACGCGCGTGAACGCTTCGAGCGCCGCCTTTGACGCCAGATAGGCGGCGAAGCGTGGCGTGCTCGTCTGCGTGCCCATCGTGCTGACGTTGACGACGTGCCCATTGTGGCGCTCGCGCATGCCGGGCAGCACGGCCATCGTCAGGTGGACGGCTCCGAAGTAGTTCAGGCGCATCGTGCGCTCGAAGTCGTGCGGGCGGCCGTAGCTCTGCGCGAGTGAGCGGCGGATCGAGCGCGCCGCGTTGTTGATCAGCACGTCCACCTCGTGGCCATCGGCGGCGACCCGCGCGGTGAGGCGATCGATCGCCTCGGTCTCCGAGAGGTCGGCGGGGTAGGCGTGTGCCTCGCCCCCGGCGGAGGTGATCTGACCGACGAGATCGGCGAGCTGACCCTTGCCGCGGGCGACGACGAGCGTCGTCGCCCCGGCGGCCGCCAGCTGGAGCGCCGTCGCGTGGCCGATGCCGTGCGAGGCGCCGGTGACCATCACGGTGCGACCGGAGACGGCGTCCTTCAGCGAGCGCTGCGGCAGCAGCGGCCCGGCGGTCGCGCGGGCGACGCGTCCGACCGAACGCGCGATCCCCGACGCTGTGACGGGAACCGGCCCGACGGGCAGGCCGGGGAGCGGGATGCGCAGCGCGGGCATCTCCCGATGCTAGGTGACGCCTGCAGCCCGGGAGCGGGCCCGCCCACCGCCACCGCCACTGGGCGATCTCGCTCAGCGTCAGGCATGGCCGTCCCCGTCCTCCAGGCGGTAGATCTCGATCGGCGCGCGCAGGCCGCGCAGCTTGCGGGCGCCGAGCGCGGTCCAGGTCTGCTCGCCGGCGTGCTCGACCGCGGCGCGGGTCGCGAGCAGCTCGCCGCTGCCGGCAAGCATCATCAGCCGCGCCGCGAGGTTCACCGCGCCGCCGTAGTAGTCCCCCTCGCGGCGAACGGCGACGCCCTGGTGCAGGCCGCCGTGAAGTGCCTGTGCGCCCGCGCCCGCCATCGCCGCGCGGAAGCGCCGCCATGCCGCCACGGCCTGCGCGACATCGGAGAAGACGAGCATCGCGCCGTCGCCCATGCCCTTGACGACGCGCCCGTGCGCGCCGCTCTGATCGACGGTCACGTGCGCGAAACGGCTCGCGACCGAGGTCGCGGCGGCGTCGCCGTGCAGCTCGGCGAAGGCGGTGAAGTCCTTGAGGTCGCAGAACAGCAGGCACACGTCGGTCGCCCCCGGTATCGCGTCGGGCGCGTACTCCTCGGCCTCGCGCACGGCGTACTGGGTCAGCTCGTACTCCACCCAGCGCCGGTGGATCCCGACGATCAGCGGATCAGCGAGCGGCAGCAACTCGGCGAGCGCGCGCTGGATCGTCGCCAGCGCGTCCGCCGGACTGAGCGTGCCGCCGCGCACACGCGGCTCGGTCTCGAAGCGGAAGTTGTAGACCTCGGCCGCGGCGATCTTCGCGAGCGCCTGCCCCCAGACGCGCGACGTCTCGAGCTGGACCTCCATCGGCCACCAGTCCTGCCGCGCCGCGGCGCCGATCAGCGCGTCGGCCTCGGCCGGGTTGAAGAACGGCTCGTCCGGATCCGGGCTGGGGAAGCCGAACGCCGAGATCATCGCCAGCGTGGCGTCGGCCGGCCAGCCGCCACGATCCTCGATCTCGCGCGCCGAGACCGTGCGCGAGACGCGGTCTGGATCGAGCGCCACGTCGAAGACCGCGTCCTGGACACTGCCGCGCGCCTGCGCGCGCTCCATCGCCTCGACCGAGATGCCCAGGTCGAGCAGCGCCGCCACGAGGTCGAGCTGATCGTCAGGCAGGCCGAGGCGGCGGCAGACGTCCAGCGCGGGCCCTGCGGGTGTGCCGTGCTCACCCATCTGCCGACAGTCTGACGACCCGACGCAGCGGTCTCCGCCCGCTCACCCCAGCGCGGTCCCGATCGCATGCGCCAGGAACAGGCCCTGCAGCGCCACCACCGCGGCGAGCAGGCGCCGGCTGCTGCTGACCGCGGCGAGCGGCAGCGCCCAGATCGTGTACCACGGCAGCAGGTACGTGGCCGTCGCCGCGACGGCGACAAACGCCCAGGCGCCGGCCAGCAGCCAGTCGGCGCCGCGCAGCGTCCGGACGAGCAGAAGGCCGAGCGCGGCGGCGAGCAGAACGTGCGACAGCGTCCGCGCCCAGGCGGGAACCGCGCCACCGCCGCCCAGCAGCAGGTCGATCGTCACCGGCACGCTCGACCGAGAGTTGAACGCCTGACCGTGTTCCAGCACGCCGGCGAATCCGGCCGCGTGGTCACCGAAGGCGATCACCGCGACCACGGCGACCGCGCCCGCTGCCGCAACGGCGCCGGCGAGTGCGGACCGCGGGCGCCGCGCACCGATGACCGCAAACGGCAGCAGGACGACCGAGCTCGCCTTGACCGCGGCCGAGACGACGAGCAGCGCACCGCCGGAGCGCTCGCGGCCGTCGACGAGCAGCAGCACCGCGCCCATCGTCAGCGCCAGCATCAGCAGGTCGTTGTGCGCGCCGCCGACCGCGTCGATCAACAACACCGGATTGAGCCCGAAGATCACCGCCGCGCGCCGCGGATCGACACCGCGCGCGGCGGCCAGCCGCCACACGATGGCGACGATCGCCAGGCTCGCGAGCGCTGCGATCCCCTTGAGCGACCAGACCGCGGCCGCAACGCCGAGCGGCGCCAGCAGATAGGTCAGCAGCGTGAACAACGGGCCGTAGGCGCTCAGTACGGTGCGCCACGCGTGCGCGACGTAGACGAGGACCGGATCGCCGTGCGCGGCCAGCGGCGGCTGCACGTATGGGTCGATGCCGTGCAACGCGCCGATCCGGCCGTACGCGACGTAGCTGAAGATGTCGCCGCTCAACAGCGGCGGCGCGAGCGCGAACACGAGGTGCAGCACGCCGATCGCGCCGAGCAGAACCCGCGGGCGCAGCGTCATCGCGGTCGCGATCGCCGCGAGATAGCAGCCCCACGCAGCCACGACGAGGACGACGAAGGCACCGGGATCGACGACGTCGCCGATCGTCCCCAGCGGGCCGGCGAGCCAGCCGGTCCATTGCGCCGGGCCGACGCGGACGAGGAACGACGGGCCGTCGGCGCCGGCCAGGGCGACCAGCACGGCGATCGTCACCAGCGCCGCCAATGCGACGACGCCGAGCAGTTCGCGCAGCCGCTGATTCGCAGGTGCCGTGGCGGCGTTGCTGGTCATCGTCGTGACCACGACGATAGGCGCGCAAACGCTCTGGCACGATGGGATCGTCCCCAGACCTCCAGAAGGAGCCACCGATGATCACCGGACTCGACTTCGTCGGCATTCCATCGCAGGACGCCGAGCGCTCGCGCGCCTTCTACGTCGACACGCTCGGCCTGCGACCAGACGACGAGGCGCAGTTCGAGGTCTGGGCGGGCGCGACGTGCCTGGGCATCTGGGAGCCCGAGCGGATGGGTCTGCCGTTCGCGCCGCAGAAGAACGCACACCCGGCGCTGCATGTCGACGACGTCGCCGCGGCGCGGCAGGAGCTCGAGGCCAAGGGGGTCGCGTTCGCCGGCGACACGCTGGACACCGGCGTCTGCCACATGGCGCTGTTCACCGACCCGGACGGCAACGACCTGATGCTGCACCACCGCTACGCCCGGCGCGACTGATGGCCAGCAAGCGCGACGCGATCGCGATGACGGGTGACGAGGTCGCGGAGTTCCTGGGCGAGCAGAAGACGGTCATCTGCGCGACCAACGGGCGCGAGGGCTGGCCGCACCTGATGCCGCTGTGGTTCGTCGTGCGACCGAGCGGCCCCGGCGGCGCGTCCGAGATCTGGGCCTGGACGTTCGCCAAGTCGCAAAAGACGAAGAACCTCGAGCGTGACCCGCGCGCGACGTTGCAGATCGAGGACGGCGAGGAGTACCAGCTGCTGCGCGGTGTCATGCTCGAGTCCGACGTCATCGTCCACCACGACCTCGACACGGTGCTCGGCGTCGGGCTCGATGTCTTTCGCCGCTACGCCGGCGGCGTGACCGGGGACCTTGCCGACGAGGTCACCGCGATGGTCACCGCACAGGCCGCCAAGCGCGTCGCGTTCCAGTTCACCGAGCGCCGGCGGGCCAGCTGGGACCACCGCAAGCTCGGCGGCGTCTACTAGGCGTTTCCGCCCGCCCGCGCCAGCCCGGGTCCACGACCCTCGCCCTCGCCATGGACCGCCACACGCGCCTCAGCCACACGGGCGGCAAGGGCACGCGCCTGCGCCCGATCACCTTCACGAGCGCCAAGCAGCTCGTGCCGGTCGCCAACCGCCCGGTCCTGTTCTACGGCATCGAGGCGATGGCGCAGGCGGGGATCGAGGAGATCGGCATCATCATCGCCCCCGAGACCGGCGAGGAGATCCGTGAGACCGCGGGCGACGGCTCCCAGTTCGGCGTGCGGATCACCTACATCGTGCAGGATCAGCCGGCCGGCCTGGCACACGCCGTCCTGACGGCCGAGCCGTTCCTGGGCAGCGATCCATTCGTCATGTACCTCGGCGACAACCTCCTGCAGGACGGCATCACCGACCTCGTCGACGCGTTCCGCGCAGGTGAGCCGGACGCGCTGATCCTGCTGACGCCGGTGCCCGATCCCGAGCACTACGGCGTCGCCGAGCTCGACGGCGACCGCGTCGTGCGCCTGCAGGAGAAGCCGCCGGAGCCGAAGACGAACCTGGCGCTGGTCGGCGTCTACATGTTCGCCGCCGGGATCCACGACGCGGCGCGCGCGATCGAGCCGTCGGCGCGCGGCGAGCTGGAGATCACCGATGCGATCCAGTACCTCGTCGATGCCGGCCGCCGGGTCGAGCCGCACATCGTCCAGGGCTGGTGGAAGGACACCGGCCGCCTGGAGGACATGCTCGAGGCCAACCGCCTGGTGCTCGATCGGATCGCGCGCCGCGTCGACGGCGAGCTCGACGCCGCCTCGTCCTGCGAGGGCCGCGTGGTGATCGAGGCCGGCGCCGTGCTGGAGCGCTCGACCGTCCGCGGCCCGGCGATCATCGGCGCCGGCGCCCGCCTGGTCGACGCCTACGTCGGCCCGTACAGCGCGATCGGCGCCGGCTGCGTCATCGAGCGTGCGGAGGTCGAGCACTCGATCCTGCTCGAGGGCAGTTCGGTGCGCGACCTGGACGCGCGCGTCGAGTCCTCGCTGCTCGGCCGCGACGTCTCGATCTCGCGCTCGGACGGACAGCCGCGGGCGTACCGCTTCCTCGTCGGTGACCAGTCGGAGATCGGGATCGCATGAGGATCCTCGTCGTCGGCGCGAACGGGATGCTCGGCGGGACGCTGATGTCCGCCGGCATCGCCGCCGGGCACGACATGGTCGGCCGTGACGTCGAGAGCATCGACATCACCGACGTGCACGGCACTCACGACGTGGTCGCCGCCGACGCACCCGACGCGGTCGTCAACTGCGCGGCCTTCACCGATGTCGACGGCGCGCAGGAACGCGAAGCCGTCGCGCTGGCCGTGAACGGCGCCGGTGCCGGCAACCTCGCAGCCGCCGCCGCGACCTGCGGCGCGCGGATCGTGCACCTGTCGACCGACTACGTCTTCCCCGGCGACGCGAGCGTGCCGTACGTCGAGTCGGACGCGACCGGCCCGCGATCGGCCTACGGCCGCACGAAGCTGGCCGGCGAGCTGGCCGTCGCCGACGCCGCTCCCGATCACGCGATCGCACGCACGGCGTGGCTCTACGGCGCCGGCGGCAGGAACTTCGTCCAGACGATGCTCGACCTCGGCGCCCAGCGCGACGAGCTGCGCGTCGTCGACGACCAGGTCGGCTGCCCGACGTGGACGGGGCACCTCGCGCCGGTGTTGCTGCAGCTGGCCGGCAGTCGTGCAACGGGCATCTTCCACGCCGCGGGCGGCGGGCGCTGCTCGTGGTTCGACCTGGCACGCGCGGCGCTCACAGCGACCGGATCGCCGTGTCGCGTCGAGCCGACGACGACCGCCGAGTTCCCGCGGCCGGCGCCGCGGCCGGCGTTCAGCGTGCTGGCGACCGAGCGCGGCGACGACGCCGTCCACCTGCCCGACTGGCGCGAGGGACTGGCGGGATTCCTCGCCGCCCGCGGCGCCACGACCCCCATCGGAGGCTGACGATGAAGCTCCTCGTCTGCGGCGGTGCCGGCTTCATCGGCTCCAACTTCGTCCGCCAGCGCGTCAGCGAGCACGGTGACGAGATCGTCGTGCTGGACAAGCTCACCTACGCCGGCCGGCGCGAGAACCTGGCCGACGTCGAGCACCGCTTCGTGCACGGCGGGATCGAGGATCCGGTGCTGGCCGCCGAGGCGATGGACGGCGTCGACGCCGTCGTCAACTTCGCCGCCGAGACCCACGTCGACCGCTCGATCGCCGAGCCCGACGCGTTCGTGCGCACGCACGCGATGGGGACGTTCGTGCTGCTCGAGGCGGCGCGCGAGCGCGGATTGCGCTACCTCCAGGTGTCGACCGACGAGGTCTACGGATCGATCGAGGAGGGATCGTTCACCGAGGACAGCCCGCTCGAGCCGAGTTCGCCGTACAGCGCGACGAAGACCGGCGCCGACCTGCTGGTCCAGTCGTACACGCGCACCTTCGGCATGGAGACCGTGATCTGCCGCGGATCCAACAACTACGGCCCGTTCCAGTACCCCGAGAAGCTGATCCCGCTGATGGTGCTGAATGCGCTGCACGGCGATCCGCTGCCGGTGTACGGCGACGGGATGCAGGTCCGCAACTGGCTCTACGTGACCGACTTCTGCGCCGGCATCGGCCACGTCCTGGCGCACGGCGCAGCGGGCGAGGTCTACAACGTCGGCGGACCCGACGAATGCCCGAACATCGAGGTCGTGCAGCGGATCATCGAGCTGACCGGCGCCGATCCGGGTCTGCTCACCTACGTCGAGGACCGGCCCGGCCACGACCGCCGCTACT
>JBBRFO010000002.1:0-54853 GCA_038224135.1 Solirubrobacterales bacterium | reverse complement strand
TGATCCTGTTCAAGAACGGCCAGCCCGTTCATCAGATCGTCGGCGCTCAGCCGCGGCCGCGCATCGAGTCCCAGCTGAACGACGTCCTGACGGTCTGAGCGTCAGGCGTACCGCTTTCCCGACGGCCCGCTCCGCGGGCCGTCGTCGTTGTCGGGCCGCGTTCAGTCGAATGCCTCGGCGAGCACCGCGCCGGGGAGCGCCCCCGACGCGTAGGCATCCGTCCCCGTGGCGCGCAGCTCGGCCGCGGCGGTGACCAGTGCGCCGTAGGCCACGCGGGAGAGCACCCCGCCCGTCGACACCCGGCTCACACCCGCCCGGCCGAGATCGGCCACGGACGGGCAGCCGGGCAGCGCGAGCACGTTGACCGGCACGCCGACCGCGTCGACGACCCGGCGGATCTCGTCCAGATCCAGCAGGCCGGGGGCGTACACCACATCCGCCCCGGCATCGCGGTAGGCGATCAGCCGGCCGATCGTGTCGTCCAGGTCGGCGGAGCCGTAGAGGTGCTGCTCGGCGCGTGCGGTGATCACCAGCGGATCAGGCTCGGCCTGCGCTGCCGCGACGACCTCAGCGACGCGCGCGGTCGCGACCGACAGGTCCTCGACGCGCTCGTTCACGGGGTCGTAATCCTCGATCGACAGACCGGCGGCGCCGGCGGCGCTCAGCAGGCGGACGGTCCGCGCGACCCCGCCCTCGTCGTGCGGGTAACAGGCCTCCGCGTCGACGTTCAGCGGCAGGTCGGTCGCTTCAGCGAGCGCCGCGGTGTGCGCGACGAGCTCGTCGCGCCCGACGCTCTGATCCGGGCGCCCCAGCGTCAGCGCGAGCCCGGAACTGGTCGTCGCCAGCGCCGCGAAGCCGGCCGCGGCGAGCAGCTTCGCCGACCCGGCGTCCCACGGGTTCGGCATCACGAAGATCCCCGACGCGACGTGCAGGTCGCGGAAGCTCGCGCGGCGCTCGGCGGCGGTCATGCGCCCACCGTAATGCAGTCCCGCGCCTTTACCCGCCCTTGGCCGACGCGCGCTTAGCTTCGGGCGCAGATGAGCCGATCGCGTCGACCGACCGACAGGAGCGCTACGGGTCCGTCGCCGATCGTCGCGGCAGGCCGACGCCGCGCCGACCGGGCGAAGGCAACCGCCGCGGTGCTCGCCGCGATGCTGTTCGCCTGCGGGCTGGTCGTGACCCGCAGCTCGTACGCCAGCCACGCGAAGCACCCGGCCCGCGCGCTGGCCGCGCCGGCGCGGTTCGAGCAGATCGTCCAGCACGACACGCTCGGTGTCGTCGCGCCGGCACAGGCCCCGGCGCAGGCACAGACGAGCACGTCGTGACGGGCCGACGATGCACCTGACCTCCAGCCCGATCGATTGGTACGCCGCGCGCGCCGGCGGCGTCGTGGCGTTCATCCTGCTGACCTGCGGCGTGCTGCTGGGCATCGCGATGTCCGGCGGCCTGCGCAACGATCGTTGGCCGCGGTTTGCGTTGCAGGACGTGCACCGCTTCGCCGGGCTCCTGACCGGCACATTCCTGGCGATCCACATCATCGCGATCGCGATCGACTCGTACCTGCCGTTCTCGCTCGTCTCGATCATCGTGCCGTTCACGAGTTCCTACCGGCCGGTGTTCGTCGGGTTGGGAATTGTCGGCGCCGAACTGCTGCTGGCCCTGGCAGTCACCAACCGGCTGCGCGACCGGCTCCCGCACCGGACGTGGCGCCGCCTGCACTACCTGAACTTCGCGGTGTGGACGGGCGCGACGATCCACGGCCTCGGGACCGGGACCGACCGCAGCACCACGTGGCTGCTGGCGATCGAGGGGGTGGCGATCTTCGCCGTCCTGACGGCGCTCGGCTGGCGCATCCTGCGCGCACGCGAGTCCCTCGTTCCCGGGCGCCTGGCGGGTGTTGCCGCCGGCGCGGCCGCGGTCAGCGCGTTGGCTGTCGTCGTGGCGACGGGACCGCTGCGCTTCCACCCCAAGCCGTGGAACCCCGCGACGTTCAGCGACACGCTCGAGGGCCAGATCCTGCAGCAGAACGGGACGACTCGCGGCATCGTCTCGATGGCCGGCCAGGGCCGCGGGGGTCAGCGCGTGATCGTGCGCGCCGATCTGCTCGTCGGCGTCAACCAGCTGCTCGACACGCAGTTCCAGATGGAGTACCTGCCCAGCGGGACGGCGTGCAACGGCAGCGTCCAGAACGTCGCGGCCGACGGGCACGGATTCAGCGCGCGCTGCCGCGCGGCCGACGGGCGCGTGCGCGTCGTCGTCGCGCGCTGGCAGGCGGTCAGCAGCGGCGGCGCGCTGACCGGCGGCACGCTGCGCTCGGTCGCTCGCACCTAGTCCGTCAGGCGATCACGACGAGCATCCGCAGTTCGCGGCCCTCGATCGTCGCCGCCTCGGCCTCGTCGCCGAGCGGCGCCAGCGTCAGCGACGTCGCCAGCGTCTCGCCGGCGATCAGCGCTTTGTGCTCACCGAGCACGCCGAGCAGATCGTCGTCGCCGTCGAGCGTCAGCGCGATCCGGTCCTCGACCGCGAGGCCGGCCGCCTTGCGCGCGTTCTGGACCGCGTGGACGACTTCTCGCGCCAGCCCGCGTCGCCGCAACCCATCGTCGAGGATCAGGTCGAGCGCCACGGCGTGCGAGCCTTCGCGCTCGAGCTGATAGCCGTCCAGCGGCTGCATCGCGAGCAGCAGGTCGTCAGGCCCCAGCTGATGCTCGCGACCATCGACGAAGATGCCGACCGGGCGCGCCTCGCGCAGCGCGGCGGCGACGTGCGCCGGATCCAGCGCCGCGATTGCGGCGGCAGCCTGCGGCATCGCCTTGCCGAACACCGGACCGAGCGTGCGGTAGTTCGGCTTGATCTCGTAGGAGCCGAGCTCGTCGGCATCGTCGACGAAGCGCAGCGTCTCGACGTTGAGCTCGTCGCGAACGATCTCGGCCAGCAGCTCGATCGCCTCGCGCTCGCGCCCAGCGGCGACGACGACGGCCTCGCGCAGCGGCTGACGGATCTTGACCTTCGCCTGCCCGCGCGCCGCCAGGCCGAGGCGGACCGTCTCGCGCGCGGTCGCCATCGCCTCCTCCAGCGCCGCGTCCCGCGTGCCGGCGGACGGCCAGTCGGCGAGGTGCACGGAGTCGAGCGAGCCGTCGAGATTCTCGAAGATCGCGTCGGCGACGAACGGCGTGAACGGCGCCAGCAGCTTGGACAGCGTCAGCAGGCACTCGCGCAGCGTCGCGAAGGCGGTCGCGTCGCCCTCCCAGAAGCGCCGCCGCGAGCGGCGGACGTACCAGTTGGAGAGATCGTCGACGAATGCCGCGATCGCCCGGCCGCCGGTCGTCGCGTCGAACTCCTCGAGGCGGTCGGTGACCTCCTCGACCGTCGCCGCGAGCCGCGAGAGCACCCACGAGTCGAGCTGTGTCAGCCCCCCATCGACCGCGTCGTGCTGCCCCTGCGAGGCGTTCTCGTACAGGGCCAGGAACGCGTAGGTGTTCCACAGCTGCTTGAGGAACAGTCGCACGCCCTCGCCGACGGCCTCGGTCGAGAACCGGTAGCCGTCCCACGGCTGCTTGCTCGTGAAGAAGTACCAGCGGAACGCGTCGGCGCCGTACGCGTCGAGCACCTCCCACGGGGCGACGATGTTGCCGAGCGACTTGCTCATCTTGCGGTCGGACTCGTCACGGATGTGACCCAGGCAGACGACGCTCTCGTACGGCGCACGGTCGAACAGCAGCGTCGAGACCGCGATCAGCGAGTAGAACCAGCCGCGCGTCTGATCGATCGCCTCGCAGATGTACTGCGCGGGGAACCGCGCCTCGAAGCGCTCGGCATTGTCGAACGGGGCGTGTTCCTGCGCGAACGGCATCGCGCCGGAGTCGAACCAGACGTCGATCACCTCGGGCACGCGCTGCATCCGCCCGGCGCACTGCGGGCAGGGGAACCCGACCTCGTCGACGTACGGGCGGTGCGGGTCCTCGATCCGCACACCGGACAGCTCCTCGAGCTCGTCGAAGCCGCCGATCACGTGGACGTGCCCGGCCTCGCAGCGCCAGACCGGCAGCGGCGTGCCCCAGTAGCGCTCGCGTGACAGCGCCCAGTCGACGTTGCCGCGCAGCCAGTCGCCGAAGCGGCCTTCCTTGATGTGCGGCGGGTGCCAGTCGACCGTCTCGTTGGCCGCCAGCAGGCGGTCGCGGATCTGCGACGTCGCGATGTACCAGGACGGCTTGGCGTAGTAGAGGAGCTTGGTCCCGCAGCGCCAGCAGTGGGGGTAGGCGTGCTCGTAGGGCTCGCTGCGCAGCAGGCGCCCACGACCGAGCAGGTCCTCGACGAGCTCGTCGTTGACGTCGTGGACCGAACGCCCGGCGTACGAGCCGATGCGCTCGTCGTAGGTGCCGTCGAGCTTCACCGGATTGACGACCGTCAGGCCCGCCTGCTGCCCGAGCCGGTAGTCGTCCTCGCCGAAGGCGACCGCGGTGTGCACCAGACCTGAACCGTCGTGCGCGGTGACGAAGTCGCCCAGCAGGACGGTGTGGCCCTTGGGCCCATAGACGTCCGACGTCAGGAAGCCGAACGGCGCCTGGTAGCGCACGCCCTCCAGTGCCGAGCCGGGAAAGCGACCGAGGATCTCCGCGTCGTCGCCCAGCACGCGCTCGACCAGCGCCTCGGCGACGACGAGCGGCGCGTCGCCGTGCGCGGCCGCTCGGGCGCGCACGTAGGTCAGGTCCGGATCGACGGCGACCGCCGCGTTGGAGACCAGCGTCCAGGGTGTCGTCGTCCAGACGATCAGCTCGTCGCCGGGCTGCAGCGGTCCGCCGGCCGGCGGACCCACCACCGGGAAGCGCACGTAGACGCTCGTGTCGACGACGTCCTTGTACCCCTGCGCGACCTCGTGGCTGGACAGCGCCGTGCCGCAGCGCGGGCAGTACGGGACGACCTTGTGGCCCTCGTACAGCAGGTCCTTGTTGGCGATCTGCTTCAGCGCCCACCAGACCGACTCGATGTAGTCGGCGTCGAGCGTCCGGTACGCGTTGTCGAGGTCGACCCAGAAGCCGATCCGTTCCGTCAGCCGGTCCCAGTCCTCCAAGAACGTGAACACCGAATCGCGGCACTTCTGGTTGAACTCGGCGATGCCGTAGGCCTCGATCTCAGCCTTCGACGAGATGCCGAGCTCGCGCTCGACGGTGATCTCGACCGGCAGCCCGTGGCAGTCCCAGCCACCCTTGCGCTCGACGTAGAACCCGCGCATCGTCTTGAACCGCGGGTAGATGTCCTTGAACACGCGTGCCAGGACGTGGTGGGACCCGGGCCGCCCGTTGGCTGTCGGCGGCCCTTCGTAGAAGACCCACGGCTGAGCGCCCTCGCGGTTGCGCAGCGACGCGGCGAAGACGTCGCGCTCGCGCCAGCGCTCGAGCACGGCCTGCTCGAGGTCGGGGAACGACTGACCTGCATCGACGGGATCGGGCATGCGCGGCATCGGCGGTGCATTGTCGCAAGGCGACGCGCGAACGCCGCGTCGCTCAGGCAGCGAGCTTGCGGCAGATCGCCGCGAGTGAGCGCTTCTCGTCCTCGTCGAGGACGCTGAACGTGCGCTGGACCTGGTCGGTGTGCTGCGGGAACAGGCGGGTGACGACGTCGGAGCCGGTGGCCGTCAGCGTGATCCCGACGGCGCGGCGGTCCGTGTCGAGCCGGCGGCGCAGGACGAGGCCGTGGCGCACGAGCGTGTCGACGACCTCGGTCGCGTTGGCCTTCGAGGTCTGCAGACGCAGACGCAGCCGCCGCAGTTCTAGCTCACCACCGGCCGACGACAGGACGACCAGGACGAAGAAGCCGGTCGACGACAGACCCTCGCGCTCGAGGTCGACGGCGAGCTGACGGCGGACGTTGGCCTCCGCGCGCAGGAGTGACTCCAGGGCGCGGTGGGCCAGCGGGTCGCCGGGAACGAGCGTCATCGCACGGCGATGATCCCGGCGGGCCCGGATGGAGCGTGAAGAACCCGCCAGCGACGTGGCTCGATGGGAGTTTCCGTGCCCATGCCACGGTTTCTCCCAGCGAACGACCGCTGGAGCGCTCAGCCGGCGACGGCACCGGACCCGGCGTCCAGCGCGCCGAGGCCGTCCAGCCCCGTCGGCTCGGCCGGCCACGCCTCGCGGCGATCCAGGTTGCCGATCAGGAACTCGGCGGCGGCGAGCGGCTGGGCGCCGAGGCGCTGCACCGTGCTGGCGCCGGTGTCCGGCAGCGCGCCGCGGTAGTCGTAGATCGCGAGGTCCTCACCACTCGCGCGGCGCGCGGCGAACACGAGGCGGCCCATCGCATCCAGCGGCACGCGGTGGCCACCGACGACCATCGCCCGCGGCTCGACGGCGTGCAGCGCCCGCACCATCCGCGTCGGGTCCATCCCGACCGACAGCGTCAGCGTGCGCATCCCGCGGCGGCGCAGGGCCAGCTCGAGCGCCTGGATGTAGAGGCCCTCGTCGTCGCAGGTCGCGCTGGCGTCCACGATCACGACGCCTTCGGTGCGGACCGACGCCGGCGCGACGCGCATCGACGCCGCCAGCCAGCTGGTCGCCCAGCGCCAGGCGAAGCCGTGCTCAGGTCCCTCGGCGCCGTTGTCATCGCTCAGCGCGACGACCGACGGCAGCAGCACCTCCTCGACGGTGCGCTCGACCGAGCGCACGCTGAGGCTCTCCTCCAGGATCCGTCCCGCCTCGTGCTCGTCGAAGCGGGCGAAGGCGGACCTCAGGCGCGCCGGCGAGGCCGGGCCGGCGCCACGCTCACGGGCGATCGCGATCGCCGAGGAGACGTTGTGGGTCTCCTCGAAGGCCGACCGCAGCGCCTCGATCTCCGACAGCTCGAACTGCCGATGCCCGCCGGCGGTGCGCCGCGGCTCGGGGAAGCCGAAGCGGCGCTCCCAGCTGCGCAGCGTGTTCGGGGACACGCCGAGCATGGCCGCCGCCGCGTTGGTACGGATCACTCCCATGGCAGTGTTGTCGAGGGTTGCGCAGGTTTGCACAAGCCACGCAACGTTCAGTGCACCCGCCCGCGCGGATCTTCCCGGCGCTGCCGGCCTCAGTCGCCGGGGTCGAGCACGATCAGCGCGGCGCTCGGCGCCGTGCACGGGCCGACCCGCGTGAACCAGCGGATGCCCCACTCGCGCGCGGGGCGCACGACGAGGTCGTCGAAGGTCTCCTGGCCGCGGACGGCGTGAGAGATCGTCGCGATCATGTTCTCAACGCCGGCTGCGTCGCCGTCGGCGGGCAGCAGCACCTCGGTCAGGCGGTCCTGCACGAGGTCGGATTCGGGCGCACCGAGCAGGACCTCGGCGCGACGCGACACGGCGCAGACCTGGAGCTTGCCGTCGACGATCAGGAACGCCTCATGCTCCTCGGGCGCAAGGCTCTCGGGCGCGCTGACGATCATGCCCATGTGGCAGTTGTCGCAGACGCGCGAGCTGCTGTCGCCGCCGAGCGGGCGCACGCCGCAGTGCCCGCAGAAGCTGACGTAGGGCTCGCGGTCGGCGTGACCCGGGACGAGCTGGAACTGCGGGCGGCTCATGACGCGCGCATGCTCCGGTGCAGTGTCGCGACCTCGGCCGCGGGCGCGCGCAGCGGCGCGAGCGGCGCCGGGGCGCGACGCTCGTGCAGCAGCAGCGCCAGCTCGTGCTGGGCGTCGGACGGGGACAGCGGCAGGACGTGGGTGCCGTTCGTGCGGGCGGCGCGGCGCTCGCCGCGGTGGTACAGCGCGATCGGCAGCGGGCCGGCGGCGGACCGCACCGCGTAGGCCCAGCGAGCGACCACGTCGTCGCTCGCGGCGGACCCGGCGATCACGATCGCGCGCGGGCGGAAGTTGGCGAGCACCTCGCCGATGCCGGCGACGCCGGCGACCGGCAGCGTCAGCACGCGAGCGCCGGTGCGCTCGACGAACAGTGAGAAGGCCGAGGCGTACAGCGCGTCGGGATCGAGCTCGTCGCGGGTCGCGTCGCCGATCAGCACGGTCGAGGCGCCGACGGGCGTCGGCGCAAGCCGCCGCGCGCGGTGCACCCAGTCGGTCGCCCATTGCGTCGCGAATGCCCACGGTGCGCTGGTCTCGCCGTGCCGGCGAGCGATCTCGGTCAGCGTCGGAAGCAGGACCTCCTCGACGCTGCGCTCGACCGAGCGGAGCGCCAGGGCGGCCTCCATCGCGGCGTCGGCGCGCTCCAGCTCGCAGCTGCTCAGCGCACCGACGAGGACCGGCGTGTCGGCCGTGAGCTTCTCGCGCGCACGCGAGATCGCGGACGAGATCGACAGTCCTTCCTTCAGCGCGTCGCGCAGCGCAGCGATCTCCCCGTGCGTGTAGATACGGTGCTTGCCCTCGGTGCGCATCGGCACCGGATAGCCGAAGCGCCGCTCCCACGCACGGAGCGTGTTGGGGCTGACATTCAGCTCGGCGGCTGCTTCGGAGGTCTTCAGGGTTCGCACGACCTGGCAAGTGCAGCGGTTCTGAAGCGTGTCCAGATGCCGACTCCTGCACTTGCAGTGGTTCTTGCGCCAAAGTTGTGCAAGAAGCGCAAATCCAAGTACGCTCGACGGCGTTGGTTCTGTTGAAAACAACGCTGGAGGCGCTGATCAATGCATAACGGCGGCCGCTAGTTCAAAGTGGTGTTGCGCTGTCACGTGCGGGCGGTAGGGTCTAGCGCGTGACAGCGGCAACCCCCACGCCTCGCCCGAGGCTGGCCAGCCTCTACGCGCTGACGCTGTTCGGAGCTGCGTTCGCTGTCGCCGTGTTGAAGGCACCCGACGCGTCGGCGGAGCCGCTGGCGTATCTGCTCGTTCTGGTCGCCACTGCTGCGGCGCTTGCGAGCTCCGCGCTCAGCGCCGACCTGACCGCTTCGCCGGGATTCGTCGCCTCGATGATGGCGGTCGCGTTTCTCGGTCCGACGACGGCGTTCATCGTCCCGCTCGTCGCCGAGGTCGTCACCTGGGTGTTCCAGCGCTACCGCTGGCGGGCGTTCCTCAACAACCTCGCCGCGATCCCGGGGTCGACGCTCGCGATCGCCGTCGCGTTCGAGGCGGTCGGCCCACGCGAGGGCTCCTGGTCGTTCTACCTCCTGCTGGCCGTCGCAACGCTCGTCGAATGGGCGCTGAACACGTTCCTCATCGTCTGGCTGATGGCGCGTCTGGATGGCCGCGCCATCCTGCCCGGGCTGCGCGCGTACGTGGCGCTGCTGCCAACGCTGCTGTTCTCGGTCGCGCTGACGCTGGCGGCCGCGGGCGCCTACGTCGACTTCGGGCTGGTCGCGATCGGCTACCTGACCGTCGCGCTCGCGGGCCTGGGATACATGACGCGCCTGGTCTCCACCGCGCGTCAGCAGTCACGTGAGTTCGCCGACCTGTCGTGGGGCATTCTGTCGAGCCTGCTGCGGACGCTGAACGAGCGCGACGTGCGCGCGTCGCGGCACTGTGCCGCAGTCGCCAAGTTCTCCCGCGACATCGCGCGCGCGTCCGGCTTGGACGACCGCGAGCAGGAACTCGCGCACACCGCCGGGCTGATGCACGACATCGGCCGCTTCGTGCTCTCCGACCGTGTTATGGAGCGCGGCGCCGAGCTGACCACGGACGACTGGCGGGGCATCCGACGGCACCCCGATGTCGGCGCCGATCTGCTGCAGAACATCGGTGTGTACGGGCCGGTCGGCGAGATCGTCCGCTGCCACCACGAACGGATCGACGGGCGCGGCTACCCGCGTGGACTGACCGGCGAGCAGATCCCGGAGGTCGCCAAGATCGTCGCGATCGCCGAGATCTACGACACGCTCACCGCGCCGGACACCTACCGCAAGCCGATGAGCTCGTTCGAGGCACTGACCGAACTGCGGCGGGTGTCGGGCAAGCAGGTCGCCGGCGAGTACGTCGACATCTTCTCCGACCTGATGTACGGCAAGGGCGTCGAGTACCGCCACAGCGAGACCGCCGACTTCGACGTGGAACTTGCCGTCGAGGAGCGCCTGCGCGACGCGGCGACGCCGACGTAGGCGACCCCTGTGCGCCTCAGCGGCGCAGCGAAGCGACGAAGGCGTCGAGCTGCTCCTGCGTGAATCGGCGCTGGCCGCCCGGCGTGCGCGTGCCGTGCAGGAAGCCCGCGTTGGACCAGCGGCGCACGGTGGCGATCGAGACGCCGAGGCGTTCGGCGGCCTGCGAGACGGTGAAGCCCAGCGCGGGCGAGGTCGGCGAGTCGGTCACCTCGCCAGCAACGGCGCGCGCACGGCCCACGGAGAGCCACGCTGCAGCTTTGCGCAGGTTCGGATGACCGCAGCTGCGGGCTGGGTGCCGTCTCGGCTGACGAACGAGCGCGACGGCCGCGGACCTGGAAGCATGGACGCGTGGGAGCTCTCGACGACGTCGACCTGACCGCGCGGCTCAGCGTCACCGAGGAGCAGCGCGAGCTGGCGCTGCTCGGGGCTCGGCTCGGCCAGCTGCGCCTGGCGCTCGGCGGCAAGCTCACCGACGACGGGATCGGGCCCGGCCTGCTGATCCTGTTCGAGGGCTGGGATGCGTCGGGCAAGGGCGGTGCGATCAAGCGTCTCGTCGCGCCGCTCGACGCGCGGCACGTGCGCGTCGTGCAGTACGCGGCACCGACGCCCGACGAGAAGCGCCACCATCACCTGCAGCGGTTCCAGCTCAATCTCCCAGGCCACGGAGGCATGGCGATCTTCGATCGCACCTGGTACGGCCGTGTGCTGGTCGAGCGCGTCGAGAGCTACGCGACCCAGGATCAGTGGGAGCGCGCCTACGGCGAGATCGTCAACTTCGAGCGCGGCCTGTTCCTCGAGGGCATCATCGTCGTCAAGTTCTGGCTGCACATCTCGCAGGACGAGCAGCTGCGTCGCTTCAAGCGACGTGAGCGGGACCCACTGAAGGCCTGGAAGCTGACCGACGAGGACTGGCGCAACCGCGATCGTCACGCGCCCTACGTCGCGGCGATCGAGGAGATGGTCGAGCGCACGGACACGCAGTGGGCGCCGTGGCACCTCGTCGCCGCTGAGGACAAGCGCCACGCGCGGGTCGAGGTGATGCGCCAGGTGATCGCCGCGATCGAACGGGGCTGCGCCCATTCCGGCTTTGAGCTGCCGGCGCCACTGGACCGCTGAAAGGCTCAGGCGGTCGCCGAGCCGACGCGTGCCCAGCGCGGCCCGGCGAAGCGCACCAACATCGTCGTCAGGCGCACCACCATCAGGGCGATGATGCCCCACCAGACGCCGGCGATACCCCAGCCGGCAGCCAGCGTCAGCAGGTCGACGGCGATCGCGACAAGCGCGGCGGCGACCATCGCGAGCGCGATGAAGCGCGTGTCGCCGGCGCCGATCAGGATCCCGTCGAGCGCGAACACGACGGCTCCGGCCGGGAGCAGCGCGGCGAACAGGGGCCACATCGTCGCCAGCTCGTCGAGCACCGCGACGTCGGACGTGAAGGCCCGCGGGAGCACTGCGTGGAGTGCCAACAGGACCGCGGCGATCACGATGCCGCCGGCCAGCGACAGCTCGATCAGCCGCCGTCCGGCGCTGCGCGCTCCCGCGGCATCGCCGGCGCCGAGGCTGCGCCCGACCAGCACCTGACCGGCGATCGCCAGCGCGTCGAGCACCAGCGCGATGAAGACGAACAGCTCGAAGCCGACCTGGTTGGCGGCGAGCGCGGCGTCGGACGTCCGCGCCAGGACGGCGGTTCCCATGCCGAATGCGAGCAGCAGCGACCCGGTCCGCAGGACGATCTGCGCGCCCATCCGCGTCAGCGGCCGGATCAGCGCCCAGACCGGGCGGCGCGTCGTCGCTCGCCCGCTCAGCACCACGGCCGCGAACGCGACCCCCATCCCGAGCTGCGCGACGACCGTCCCCCAGGCCGACCCGTCGAGGCCGAGGTCCAGGCCGTAGACGAGCACCAGCTCGAGCGCGACGTTGACGAGGTTCGCGACGACCACGATGACCAGCGGCGTGCCCAGCCGCCCGACGCCGCGCAGCCAGCCCTTACCGGCGAGCGCGATCAGCGCGCAGGGCAGGCCGATCGCACTGATCCGCAGGTAGCGCGCGGCGAGCGACGCGACGTGGCCCTCACCGCCGAGGGCCGCGATCAGGGGTGCCGCCAATGCGGCGACCGCCGCCCCGACGAGCAGTCCGACGGCGAGCGCCAGCCACAGCGCCTGCGCGCCGAGCGCACCGGCCCGCTCGGTCTCGCCCGCTCCGTGCAGTCGCGCGACCTGCGCGGTCGTGCCGTAGGTGAGGAAGTTGCACAGCGCGACGACCGACCCGAGGATCGTCGCGGCGAGCGCCAGCGCGGCCAGCTGGGTCGTGCCCAGGTGGCCGACGATCGCCGTGTCGGCGAGCAGGTACAGCGGCTCGGCCGCGAGCGCACCGAGTGCCGGCAGTGCGATCAGCAGGATCTCGCGGTCGTGGTCCGAGCGGCGCACCGGGCCAGACTAGGATCGACGGTGATGGCGGCTCCGCGTCAGACCCGATGAAGCTGCGGCTGTACCACCACGCCGACGGGGCGCGGATCGCCTATCGCGAGCAGGGCACCGGGCCGGGCCTCGTCATCTGGCATTCCGAGCTGCTGACGCACAAGGCACTCGAGCCGCTCGTCGAAGGATTGGAGCATCGATTCCGCGTCGTGCTGCCGGACCTGCCGCTGCACGGCGACTCCGAGGACCGCCCGCACCACCCCTACACGCTCGACTGGCTGGCCGAGGTCGTCGCCGGGTTCTGCGTCGATGTCGCCGGTCCACGGCCGCTGGTCGCCGGTCACGGCATCGGGGCCGAGGTCGTGCTGCGCGCGATCGAGCTCGACCTGCTGCACCCGGCGCGGCTGGTGCTGCTGCCGGCGCGCCTGCACAAGCCGGTCGACGGTGACGCGCTGTGGCGGCGCTGGCGCAGGGCGATGCGCTTCGGCGACACGCCGGGACTCGATCGCATCGCGATGCGCGCCGCGCGCACGGCGCTGCGTCCGGAGGCGGCGGTGCGGATGAGCGCGCGCGGCAACCCCGACGCCGCCGACCTCGTCCGCCACGCGATGGCCGACGTCGCCGGCAACGCCAACCTCGCGCGATCGTGGGCGCGCCTGGCGCGGCGCTGGCCGGCGGCGCCGCGCCGCGAGTTGCTCGATCTCTACCCGCGGCTGGACATGCCGGTGCTGCTGCTCTGGCCCGAGGACGACGCGGGCTATCCGGCGAGCCTTCCGCGCGAGCTGCTCGACCTGCTGCCCGACGCCCAGCTGCGCACGCTCGAGCGCTGCGGGTACCTGATGGCGATCGACGACCCCGTCGGCGTCGCGCGCGAAATCGCGGCGTTCTGCGGCTGAAGGCTAGATTTGGCCAGACCCGTCCGTTCCGTCCGACCCAGGAGCCCAGACCATGGCCCGCCTCTACAGCGGTGAGACCGCCAAGGCCGTCAAGAACTTCCCGATCTCCGGCGAGACCGTTCCCGCCGAGGTGATCCACTGGCTCGGCCGGATCAAGGGCGCCGCGGCGATCGTCAACGGCGACCTGGGCCTGCTCGACGCCAAGCTCGCCAAGGCGATCGCGGCCGCGGCGGCCGAGGTCGCGGCCGGCACGCACGACCGCCAGTTCCCGATCGACGTCTTCCAGACCGGCTCGGGCACGTCGTCGAACATGAACGCCAACGAGGTCATCGGGACGCTCGCCAAGGCGCACCCGAACGACCACGTCAACATGGGGCAGTCGTCGAACGACGTCTTCCCGTCGGCCGTGCACCTCGCCGCGCTCGACATCGCCGCCAACCAGACGCTGCCGGCGCTGAAGCAGCTGGAGAAGTCGTTCAGCAAGAAGGCGAGCGCGTTCAAGAACGTCGTCAAGTCCGGCCGCACGCACCTGATGGATGCCGTCCCCGTCACGCTCGGTCAGGAGTTCGCCGGCTACGCAGCGCAGATGCGCCTCGGGCAGGAGCGGATCAGCTCGGCGCTCGTCCACGTCGGGCAGATCCCGCTCGGCGGCACCGCCACGGGCACCGGCCTCAACGCCCACCCCAAGCTCGCCGCGGGCATCCGCAAGGAGCTGATCGCGCAGACCGGCCTGAAGCAGATCGCCGCGCCGCTGGACCGCTTCGAGGCGCAGGCCAACCGCGACGCGCTGGTCGAGCTGTCGGGCGCGCTGAAGGTCATCGCCGTCTCGCTGACGAAGATCGCGAACGACCTCGCGCTGATGGGGTCCGGCCCGCGCGTCGGCATCGGCGAGATCTTCCTGCCCGAACTGCAGAAGGGCTCGTCGATCATGCCCGGCAAGGTCAACCCCGTGATCCCCGAGGTCGTGCTGCAGGTCAGCGCACAGGTGATCGGCAACGACACCGCGATCACGATCGGCGGCATGCAGGGCCAGTTCGAGCTGAATGTGCGGATCCCGCTGATCGCGCGCAACCTGCTCCAGTCGCTGCAGCTGCTCGCGTCGACGTCCGTCGTCTTCGCCGAGAAGTGCGTCGACGGGATCACGGTGAACAAGGCCGGCACCGCCGCATCGGCCGGCGGCACCCTCGCGACGGCGACGGCGCTGAACGGCGCGATCGGCTACGACAAGGCGGCCGTGATCGTCAAGAAGGCGACCGCGTCCGGCCGCCCGCTGCGCGACGTCGCGCTCGAGGAAGGCGTCCCGGCGAAGCTGTTCGACGAGACGATCAACCTGCGGAAGATCGCCGCGGGGAACGAGGCCTGAAGCTCACTCGTCGAGGATCGCCACGACGCGCGCGGGGCCGGCGGAGCCGCCGACGATCCGCAGCGGGAAACAGGAGATCGTGAAGCCGCTGGACGGCAGCGAGCCGAGGTTGCAGAGCCGCTCGATCTGCGAGTAGGCCAGGTCGCACTGGTGGGCGGCCCAGAAGATGCCGGGCTCGCCCTTGGCCTTGGCGGCCTCGGCCTCCAGGTGCAGCGGCGCGTCCCAGCCCCAGGCATCGATGCCCATCACGCGGACGCCGAGTTCGTAGAGGCGGATCGTGGCCTCGGCCGTGACGCCCGGACCCTTGATCATGTAGTCCGGCGCGTCGAGGAACGAGTCGCGTCCGGTGCGGATCAGGACGATGTCGAGCGGCTGGATGTCGCGGTCGAGCGCGGCGAGCGCGTCGTCGATCTCCGGCACCGTGACCGCGTCGCCGTCCTCCTTGTGCGCGAAGTCGAGCACGACGCCGGGCGCGTGGAACCACTCGAGCGGCAGCTCGTCGATCGTCTGCGCGGGCTCGCCGGCGATCATCGAGTTGTAGTGCCAGGGCGCGTCGACGTGGGTCGTGTTGTGCGTGCCCAAGCGCGTGAACTCCTCGACCGCCCAGCCCTCACCGTCGCGCAGCAGCTCCGGCGGGACGCCGAGCATCGCGTCGATCGTGGCCGCGCCCATCTCGTGGTTCTGGAAGATGAGCTCGGTGCGCAGCGCCTCGGGAGTGTCGGGCGGGCTCGCCACGATCGGCGCGGACAGGTCGACGAAGCGCGGCATGGGCGCGACGATACCGGCGCTCAGGGGCCGGGGCGTGACGCCCGCACCAGCAGTCCTGGGACCTCGCTGCGCGAGGCGGCGAAGTAGACGGCGACCAGCCCGGCGAGCGCGAAGGATGCGATTGGACTGACGAACGCGACGATGATCGCCGGGAGGTAGGCGAGCGCACCGAGGACGGAGCGCTTTGCACCGCCCGCCATCGCCGGCCGCGCAGGCTCGGCGACGAGGTCCTCGTGCGCGGCCAGATAGCGCCAGCTGAGCGCGAACGCGAGGCCCATCAGCAGCATCGTCGCCGCGTAGAGGATCGCCATGTCGCGCGCGTTGTCACCGCCGCCGCGCGCGTACTCGGCGGCCAGCGCCGTCGGCCATGGAATCGCCGACACGAAGAACAGCAGCAGCAGCGTGCGCTCCAGGAAGCGGCGGTTGACGCTCGTGACGGCGCTCATCATCCCGTGATGTTCGATCCAGACGACGCCGACGGTCAGGAATGAGACGGCGTACGCGACGTAGCTGGGCCAGGCACCGAGCAGGTCGTGCGTCAGGTGCTCGACGTCCTGGGGCTTGGGCAGGTCGAGCACGAGCAACGTGACCGCGATCGCGAAGACGCCGTCGATCAGCGCGTGAAGGCGGCTGGGTCCCACACTTGGGGTTTCGCGTTGGCTCGACGGGTTCCTTCGGCCGGCGAAGCGCCAGGGGCGCTTGGCGGCCTGACGCCCAGCCCGATACGTTCGTCCCACCCGATCGGAGCGAGGCTTGCAGATATGGCCGATGAGACAGGCGCGCAGGGCGACCCGTGGCGGCTCACCACGCCCCCCGGCAAGGCCGGCTACGAGATGTGGAAGGACGACGGGGTCGACCCGCCCGAACTGGTGTGCCAGGTCGGTGCGACGCAGCTGCGATATCAGTGGCGCGCAGTCGCGGACCTGCACGCAATGCTCGTCGCCCACGGTGACTGGATCCCGCTCGGAGGCTCCGACGAGCAGAAGTCCGCCCTGGAGGGGACCGTCGAGGCATGGGGCCGGTCGCCGGAGAACCCGGTCGGCGGCTGGTACGGCTTGAAGAAGGGTCTTCGCGGGCGGTTCGGTGTCTATCTGCCGCCGCTCCTGGAACGACTCGGCCTGGCCGAACTCACGCACGAGGCACGGAACAACCAGATGCGGGCACGCTGACGACGGGTCACCGTCGACGACCTACCCCAGATTCATCGGATAGGCGACAAGGGCGCGCTGGACCGACCAGCCGTCAGGCCCTCGCGTCGGTCTCGACGGCCCTGGCACCGAGCTGTTCGAGAGATCATTCTCCCGCGCGGAATCACGTCGGGTTGGCTCTCACGGCCCAGTCACGAGGTCCTCCGCTCGAAGGTCAGGTGGGTGACCCCGCTGGGCACCGAGACGGCCTCGATCTCGTAGTCCTCCTCCAGCGACTCCAGTCCGTCCCACAGCCGGACACCACGGCCGAGCACAATCGGCACCTGGACCACGTGCATGTGGTCGACCAGGCCCGCGGCGAGGAAGTCGCGCACGACGTTCGGGCCACCTCCGATGCGGACGTCCCGCCCGTCGGCCGCCTCACGGGCGGCGTCGAGGGCCTGCGCCGGTGCGGCGTCGAGGAAATGGAAGCTGGTGCCACCCTCCATCCCGATCGAGGCTCGCGGCCGGTGGGTCAAGACGAAGGTCGGCGTGTGGAACGGCGGGTTCGGGCCCCACCACCCCTTCCAGTCGGCGTCGTCCTGCCAGCCCGGAGGGCCGAACTTGCCCGCGCCCATGATCTCGGCGCCGAAGCCCGGCTCGTGCTGCTGGGCGAATGCGTCGTCGACGCCCGCGGTGCCGCCCGTGCGTCCCAGGATCGGGGCACCGAAGCGGGTGGCGATCATCCACTCGTGCAGCCGGTGGCCGGCGTGACCCATGGGCGTGTCGGCCGCCTGGCCCTCGCCGGTCGCGAAGCCATCCAGCGAGATGGAGAGGTTGTGGATGCGAGTCCGTGTCATCTGCTCGCTCCGTCCATCCCTAGCCCAGATTCATCGCCACGTACTTTGTCTCCAGGTACTCCTGCAGACCCTCGGGCCCGCCCTCGCGGCCAAACCCCGAGTGCTTGACCCCGCCGAACGGGGCGCCGGCGTTGCTGACCATCCCCTGGTTGAGGCCGACCATGCCGGTCTCGAGCGCTTCGACGACCTTGAACGCGCGGTTCAGATTGGTCGTGAAGACGTAGGAGCTGAGGCCGTACTCCGACGCATTGGCGAGCGCGATCGCGTCCGCGTCGTCGCTGAACGAGATGACCGGCGCGACGGGACCGAAGATCTCCTCGGCCTGCACGCGCGCCTCCGCGGGGACGTCGGCCAGGACGGTCGGCTCGTAGAAGTACCCGGCGCCGTCGCGCGCGCTGCCGCCGATCAGCACCTTCGCGCCCTTGTCGACCGCGTCCTGCACGAGCTCATGGACGCCGTCCCGCGCGGCCTGGTCGATCAGCGGACCGGTCGTGACGCCGTCCTCGGTGCCGCGGCCAAGCGTCAGGCCGCGCATCTTCGCGGCGAGGCGCTCGGAGAAGTCGGCGGCGACCGACTCATGCACGAGGAAGCGGTTGGCGCTCGTGCAAGCCTCGCCGATGTTGCGCATCTTGGCGAGCATTGCGCCCTCGACCGCCACGTCCAGGTCGGCGTCCTCGAAGACCAGGAACGGCGCGTTGCCGCCGAGCTCCATCGACATCCGCAGCAGCTGATCGGAGGCCTGCGCGGCGAGTGCCTTGCCGACGCTCGTCGAGCCGGTGAACGACAGCTTCCGCGCCCGCGGGTCGCTGATCAGCGGCGCCATCAGCTCGCCGGACTTGGAGGCGGTGACGACGTTGCAGACGCCGGCGGGCAGCCCGGCCTGCTCGAGAATCTGCGCCATGGCGAGCATGCACAGCGGCGTCTGCTTGGCGGGCTTGACGACGCTCGTGCAGCCGGCGGCGATCGCCGGGCCGACCTTGCGGGTGCCCATCGCGAGCGGGAAGTTCCACGGCGTGATGAAGAGGCACGGGCCGACCGGCTGCTGCATCGTCAGGACGCGGCTGAGGCCGTTCTCAGCCACCTGGTAGCGACCGTTGATCCGCACCGCCTCCTCCGCGTACCAGCGGAAGTAGGACGCCGCGTACGCCACCTCGGCGCGCGACTCGCCGATCGCCTTGCCCATCTCCAGCGTCATCAGCAGCGCGAGCTCGTCGGTGCGCTCGATCATCAGCTCGTAGGCACGGCGCAGGATGTCACCGCGCTCGCGCGGGGCCATCAGACGGAAATCGTGGAACGCCTCGTCGGCGGCGCTCAGCGCGGCGAGGCCATCCTCGACGGTGCCGTCGGCGACCTGTTTCAGCGTCTCGCCGGTGGCGGGATCCTCAACGTCGAGCATTCCGCCGCCACTGGCCGCGCGCCACTCGCCGCCGATGAACAGCTCACCGGGGACGGCATCGAGGACGGCCTGCTCGGACGTGGGCGAGATCGTGCTCATCGTTCGACTCTACCCCGTGGCTGCAGGCTCCAAGCGGCATCGCCGTCCAACCACCGAGCGTCTGGTGCACCGCGACGGCAGGCGCATTGCCTACCCTGTCGAAGAGCCCGGCAGCGAGACCGCAACCTGCGGGCTCCGGGAGAGTTCCAGTCCGCAGATGCGACGCCTGCCAGCCATCCTCGCCGTCACGCTCACCGCGCTGCTGGCCGCTCCGGCGGCGCAGGCGGCGACCTCGCTCGTCCTGCGCGGCGCCGGCTTCGGCCACGGCGTCGGGATGAGCCAGTACGGGACGCTCGGCTTTTCCCAGCACGGCTGGGACTACCGGCGGATCCTCGGCTACTACTACCAGGGGACCGCGATCGGCAAGCTCGGTGCCGCCCCGCCGGTCCGTGTGCTGCTGCGGTCCGGGCACTCGCGCTACAGCGTCAGCGGGGCGGCCGCCTCGGGCGCGCTGCGGCTCGATCCGTCGCTGACGTACGACGTCACGACTGCTGACGGGCACGTCGTGCTGCGCCACGGGTCGGATGACGTCGGGCAGGTCGATGGCACGCTGCGGCTGTCGGCTCCCGCCGGCGGCGCCGTGACGCTGGCCGGCGGCGCGGTCAACGGCCTGCGCGACGGTTCCTACCGCGGATCGATCGACATCACGCGCAGCGGGTCCGGGCTGATCGCCGTCAACACCGTGCCGCTCGAGCAGTACGTCGCCGGGGTGATCTCGGCCGAGGTCTCGGCGAGCTGGCCGGCCGAGGCGCTGAAGGTGCAGGCCGTCGCGGCGCGCAGCTACGCCCTGACGACGAACGCCGGCGGACTCGGCGCGCTGTTCACGCAGTACGCCGACACGCGCTCGCAGATGTACCGCGGCGTCAGCGCCGAGCACCCGTCGACCAACGCCGCCGCCGCGGCGACCGCGGGCGAGGTCGTCACCTACGCGGGCGAGCCGGTCACCACGTACTTCTTCTCGACCTCCGGCGGCCGCACCGAGAACGTCGAGAACTCGTTCGTCGGCAGCGACCCGAAGCCGTGGCTCAAGAGCGTTCCCGACCCCTATGACAACGTCTCGCCGGTCCACCGCTGGGGCCCGCTGACGTTCACCCGCGCCGATGCGGCGCGGCGCCTGGCGGGCTACGTGCAGGGGCGCTTCCGGAAGATCCGCGTGACGCAGCGCGGCGTTTCGCCGCGGATCGTGCGCGCCGAGGTCGTCGGGACGACGGGCACGAGCGCGATCACCGGACCGCAGCTGCGGCGGGCCTTCGGCCTGCGCGACGCCTGGATCGTGTTCCGGACGTTCAGCACCGACGTGACCAAGCGCAGGCCGGTCGCGCCCCCGGCGACGACCCCGGCGGCCCCAGATCCGGGTGCCAAGGTCGGCGGTCCCGGGCCGGGCAGCGCATCGACCGCTCGCGTCCCGCGGTTGCTGTTGCACGGACGGATCAGTCCTGCGCAGCGCGGGCGCTGGGCGACCGTCGAGCGTCGCGTCGGCACGACGTGGATCCGTGCGGTCGACGTCCTGCTCGCGGACGGCGGGCGTTACCGCACGACGCTGCCCGGACCGGGCGACTACCGCGTGCGCTTCGGCGACGAGCTGGGCCCCGTCGTCACCGCCCGCTGAGCGCGCTCGCGAGGCTCAGCCGGTGAACGCGCGCGCCAGCGACTCGGCGACGCAGACCGGCTTGTCGTGGCCCTCGCGCTCGAACGTCTGCGTGATCGTGAACTGGACGCCGCCGGGGACCTCTTCGACGCTGGTCAGCGTCGCGCGCATGCGGACGTTGGAGCCGACCGGCAGCGGCGCCGGGAAGCGGACCTTGCCGTAGCCGTAGTTGACGCCGAAGGCGAAGCCCTGCACGTCGACGATCTCGTAGGAGAACTTCGGGCCCAGCGACAGCGTGAACAGCCCGTGCGCGATCGTGCCGCCGAATGGCGTCTGCTTGGCGCGCTCCGCATCGACGTGGATCCACTGGAAGTCCTCGGTCACCTGTGCGAAGCGGTCGATCGTCTCCTGCGTGACCTCGTACCAGTCGCTGACGCCGAGCTCCTGGCCGATGTGGGCGTGGAGCTCTGCAGGTCCGTTGATCGTCCTCGTCATGGCGCGGAATCTACGCCCGCGAGGCGAAGTACGCAGCGTCGAGTTCGCCGAGCGGCGTCGACGGCGGCTGGTCGGCGATGTACTCCAGCGCCAGGCTGCCCCAGTCGCCACCGGCGCGCAGTTCGCCGAGGACGGCGAACAGCAGGCCCTCCATGCGACGGATCAGCAGCGCCTGCGGCGGCAGCGTCTGCTTGCGCATGTAGTCGAAGTACTCCGAGCGCGGCGAGCTGCCGACCTCGATCAGGTTGCGCACGTACTCCGGATCGAGCCGCCGGTAGCCGACGTTGAAGTACCACTCGCCCGCGGTCTGCAGCTGCTCGAGAATGCGGTCGGGGTCGAAGTCGTCCGGGTCGGGGAGGTAGCCGAGCTCCGCCATCCAGCGGTGGACCTCGTCGCCGTCCCCGTCGACGACCGCACGCGCCAGCGCCTGCTCACCGGCCAGGTATTCCGGATCGACGCGGCGGATCAGCCCGAAGTCCAGGAAGCAGACCTTGCCGTCGGGACACAGCAGGTAGTTGCCGGGGTGCGGGTCGCCCGCGGCGATGCGCTCGCGCTCGAGCAGGCCGTAGAAGAAGCGGAACGCGATCTCGGCGAAGCGGTCGCGCTCCTCGTCGGGCAGGCGCTTGACGTGGTCGAACGCCTCGCCCTCCACGAAGTCCGTGACCAGCACGCGGCGCGCCGACAGGTCGCCGTGCACGGCGGGGATCCGCACGAACGGGTGGCCGCGGTAGGCACGGTGCACCTGACGCTGGTTGGCGGCCTCGATCTCGTAGTCGAGCTCCTCGGCGATCCGCTCGCGCAGCTCGCCGAGCAGCGCCTTGGCGTCCATCCCCGGCGCCATCCGCTTGAGCAGCGGGACCAGCATCTGAACGTTGCGCATGTCCGTCTCGACCGCCTCGGCGACGCCCGGGTACTGGACCTTGACGGCGACGTCCGCCCCGTCGTGCGTCGTCGCACGGTAGACCTGCCCGATCGAGGCGGCGGCGATCGGCGTCTCGTCGAAGGCGCTGAAGTACTCGGCGACCGGGCCTCCCAGGTCCTTCTCGAGCACCTTGCGCATGTCCTTGAACGAGACGCGCGGAGCGTTGTCGCGCAGTGCTGCGAGGCGTTCCTTGAACTCCTCGCGGTCGCCTTCGGGAATCAGGTCGAAGTCGACGGTCGAGAGCACCTGCCCGATCTTCATCGCGGCGCCCTTCATCTGCCCGAGCTGCTTGACCAGCTCGTCGGCGAGCTTCAGCGCGCGCGCCTGCGTGGCGGCCTGCGCCTTGTCGTCCGAGCGCAGGCGGTTGGCCGCGTCGGTCGCCATCCACTTCGCGCCCTGACCGCCGACGAGCCCCGTGAACTTCGCGGTCCTCGCCGCGCGCGAGCGCGGGACCTTGGTGGTCTTCTTCTCGTCGTCGGGCATCGGTCCTCAGGACGGTATACGTCGGCCCTCAACTTCCGGACGAGTCGCGGTCGCATACGGTCCGTCGCATGGCTTCGCGAACCGGCTCCGCTGAAGGACCACTGCTCGCCGTCGACGCCCCGTCGCTGATGTACCGAGCGTTCTTCGGGCTGCCGTCGTCGATCCGCGGGACCGAAGGTTGGCCGGTCAATGCACTGCTCGGGACGGCGAACCTCATCCTCGCCGCCGTCGACGCTCACGTGCCGCGGGCGGTCGTCCTGTGCTGGGGTGCGGAGGCGGCGACCTACCGCGTCGCGCTGTTCGCGGGCTATCACGCCGACCGCCCGCCGATGCCCGACGAGCTCGTCCCGCAGTGGAACGACGCGCCGGCGCTGTTCTCGGAGTTCGGCTGGCCGTCGCTGAACGGCGGTGACCTGGAAGCCGACGACGTGCTCGGGTCGCTGGCGCTGGCCGAGAGCGCCGCGGGCGGGTCGAGCCTGCTGTTCACCGGCGACCGCGACATGTTCCAGTGAGCTGACGAGCAGACGACCGTGCTGTTCCCCGCCGCGGGTGGACCGGAGCTGATCGACGCCGACGGCGTGCGCCGGCGGTACGGCATCGAGCCCGGACAGGTACCGGACCTGATCGCGCTACGCGGCGACCCGTCGGACGGGTTGCCGGGAGCCAAGGGCATCGGCGCCAAGGGGGCGGCTGAGCTGCTTGGGCGCTTCGGTGACCTGGAAGGTGCGATCACCGCGGCCGCGTTGGCGACCTCGCAGATGACGCCGCGCCAGCGGCTCGCACTGACGACGGACGTCGATCTGCTGCGCGACTTCCGCGCGATCGCGACGCTGCAGCCGCTCGCGGTCGAGCGGCCGGCGTCGCTGCCGCTGAACCGGAGCGGTGCCTCCGCGGCGGCCGACGAGCGCGGCATGGGCCGGCTCGCCGCGCGACTGCTGGCCCCGTGACGGACCTCAGGACGCCAGGCGCAGCCCGGACGCGCGCCCCTCGGCGGCGGCGAGCAGTTCGGCCGCGGTCGCGGGGCGGGCGAACAGATACCCCTGGCCGAGCGGGCAGCCGAGGCTCCTGAGTGCCTGCAGCTGCGCGTCGTCCTCGATGCCTTCGGCGACGACGCGGATGCCGAGCGCGGCCGCCATCGCCAGCACCGCCCCCGTGATCGCATCCTCGCGGCCCCCGACGCCGAGTCCGGCGACGAACGCGCGGTCCAGCTTCAGCTCGTCGAGCGGAAAGCGCTGGAGATAGGACAGCGAGGAGAACCCGGTCCCGAAGTCGTCGAGCGCCGCGCGGACGCCGAGCTCGCGCAGGCCGGTGATCGCCGCCGCGGGAGCGACCCCGTCCTCCATCAGCATCGCTTCCGTGAGTTCCAGCGTCAGGCGCCCCGCTTCGATGCCGTGCGCGTCCAGCGCGCGGGCGACCCCGCTGACCAGATCCACGTGCGGCAGCTGGCGTCCCGAGAGATTGACGCTCATCGAGATGCCGGCGAGGGCCCCGCCGTGGGCGTCCCACGCGGCGAGCTGCCGACAGCCGCGCTCGAGCACGAACGCGCCGATCGGAACGATCAGCCCGGTCTCCTCTGCAACGGGCACGAATTCAGCGGGACCGATCAGGCCGCGCGTCGGATGCCGCCAGCGCAGCAGCGCCTCGACGCCGACGGTCGTGCCATCGGCGAGCCTGACGATCGGCTGATAGTGGACTTCCAGCTCGTCGCGGTCCAGCGCCGGGCGCAGCTCGGTCTCGATCCGAACGCGATCGGTGATCCGCTCGCGCAGCGGCTCGTCGAACAGCTCGCAGCGCGCGCGGCCGCGATCCTTGGCCGCGTACATGGCGGCGTCGGCATCGCGGATCAGCGTCTCACCGTGCAGCACGCCCCGAGCAGCGACCGCCACGCCGACGCTGGCCGAGATGTGGAACTCGGCCTCACCGACGGTGATCGGGGCGACCAGGACCTCGTTGATCCGGCTGCCGAGCGCCATCGCGTCCTCGTCGGTGCCGATGTTGCGGCACAGCAACGCGAACTCGTCACCACCGAAGCGGGCGACGAGGTCTCCGTCGCGGACGGCGTCGCCGAGGCGCAGCGCAACACCGGTCAGCAGCACGTCGCCCGCGTGATGCCCGAGCGAGTCATTGACGTACTTGAAGCCGTCGAGGTCGAGGAACACCACGGCGACTCGGCCGGCGCGCTCGTCCGTCGCGGCGCGCTCCAGCGCCTCATCCAGCCGCTGGAGGTACAGGCGGCGGTTGGGCAGACCTGTCAGCGGGTCGTGCAGCGAGCGGTGCCGCAGCGTCCCGGCGAGGAAGCGGACGAGCAGGCCGGCGGCGAGCATCGTGCTCATCGTCAGCAGCCAGCGCGCGATCTCCTCCTGCCAGATGTCGCGCTGCAGGACGAGCACGAGGCCGAACGCGACGCCGACGAGCAGCATCTGCACGACCGCCTGTCGCGCGGAGAAGAACGAGAATGCGTAGACCGTCGCCCAGAAGTAGAACAGGACGTACGTGCTGCCGTTCTCGTGATTGGCGAGGATCGCGCCGGTGATGACGAGCGTCGCCGCGGTGACCGCGGCGTTCAGGGCGGCCATCGGCAAGCGATCGAGGCCGACGATCAACACGACTCCGACGGCGTAGGCGCCGACCGTCATGGCCAGCACTCCGCCATCGTGGGAGTGCGGGTCGTGGCCGAGCAGCAGCCAGACCACGGACAGCGACGCGCCGACGAGGAACAGGTATGCCAGCGAGCGGGCGATCAGCGCGCGATCCTGCGAGGGATCCTCGGGCGCGGGATCGCCGGCGGCGCGGATGCCGAGCCGCAGGCGGGCCCACTCGGGCAGGCGTGCGCCGCTGCGCGTGCGGGCGTGCGCCAGCGACCTGGTCCAGCGGGACATAGGGACCTATCGGCGGGGAACCCGCCGGGCTTCAGTCGGCATCCGCGGATCCGGCCGGCAGGCGCGCCGGATCGAACGCGCTGACGTCGAGACGCGGCTGCGTGCCGTCGACGAGATCGGCCGCCAGTTCGCCGACCGCCGAGGCGAACTTGAAGCCGTGGCCGGAGCAGGCACTGACGAGCGTGACGCGATCAGCGCCCGGCAGCGGGCCGATCGCGAAGTGCTCGTCGGGGGTGTTGGTGTACAGGCAGACGCTCGCCCGCTCGACCCCACCCACGGCGGGAGCGAGCAGGCGCTGGGCGAGCTCGCGGACCAGTTCGGTCTCCCCGGGGTGGGCTGTGCGGTCGACGCCGTCGGCGCTCGTCTCGTCGCCGCGGTGATGGCGAGCGAGCTTCAGCAGGCCGCCGTCCGGCGGGAAGCCATAGGCAGCGACGTCGGGGCCGGCATCCCAGAACCAGACCGGCATGGCGACGTCGACCGGCGCAGCCTGACGCAGCCAGACGGTCAGCTGGCGCTCGACGCGGAGCGCGGGCGCCAGCTGCGGCGCCAGCTCGGCGGTCCACGGCCCCGCGGCGAGGATCAGCTGCGCGGCCTCGTGCGTTCCGTCGGCGGTCTGCACGCGGACGCCGCCGGGAATCGCCTCCCAGCCGAGCACCGGCACCCCGGTCCGCAGCTCCGCCCCCGCGGCGCGGGCGCACGTCAGCGCGGCGGTGATCGCCGCCTCCGGGCGCAGGACGCCGGCCCGCGACTCGTGGACGGCGACCGCGCCGGGGTCGAGCGTGAACATCGGGAACTCCGTCCGCGCCTGGGCGGCGTCGAGCACGCGGATCGCGACATCGTGCTCGGCCGCGGCGGCGCGGCAGCCGGTGACCATCTGGCCGACGGGATCGCCGATCCAGAGGCCGCCGGTGACGCGCAGCAGCGAGCTGCGCGACTCGCGCTCCAGCAGCTCCCACAGCTCGTAGGCGCGACGCACCAGCGGGACGTACAACGCGCCCTCGAAGTACGCCTCGCGGATGATTCGCGAGGCGCCGTGCGAGCTCCCGAGCTCGTGCGGCGGGCGGTGGCGGTCGAAGCCGATCACGCGGCGGCCGCGGCGCGCCAGCTGCCACGCCGCCTGACTGCCCGCTGCGCCGAGGCCGATCACGCAGACGTCGTAGCGGCGCGCCACGACGCCGGGCCTACGGCGTGAACTTGACGTTGATGACGTCGCCGTCGCGCATCACGTAGTCGCGGCCTTCGACCCGCAGCGTTCCGCGATCGCGCGCGCCGGCGTAGCCGCCCGCGTCGACCAGTTCGTCGCTGCCGACGATCTCGGCACGCACGAAGCCCTTCTGGATGTCGCCGTGGATCTCGCCCGCTGCGTGCCACGCGGTCAGCCCGCGACGCAGGTGCCAGCACTGCGCCGGCTTGTCCTCGCCCGCAGCAAAGAACGCGAGCAGGTCGAGCAGGTCGAACGCGCCGCGCACGACGCGGCCGAGGCCCGACTCGCCGACGCCGAGGTCGGCGCGCATCGCCGCGGCGTCCTCGTCGTCGAGCTCACTCAGCTCGGCCTCGATACGGGAGCTGACGGCGACCGCGCCGGCGCCGTTCCTCGCGGCGTGCTCGGCGATCGCGGCCGGAACCTCCTCGGAGCCCTCGTCGACGTTGGCGACGAACAGCACCGGCTTGGCGGTCAGCGGCTGCAGCAGGCGCGCGACATCAGGCGCGTCCTCGGGCACCGGAACGGTCCGCGCAGGGCGGCCGGACTGCAGCGCCTCGATGACCGAGCGCAGCCACGCCTCCTCCGCAATCGCGTGTTTGTCGCCGCCGCGGGCCTCACGTACAACCCGGCTGTGGCGGCGCTCGGCCTGCTCGAGGTCGGCGTAGATCAGTTCGGTCTCGATCGTGTCGATGTCTCGTGCCGGATCGACGCTGCCCTCGGAGTGGATGACGTTCTCGTCGGTGTGCGCGCGGACGACGTGCACGAGCGCGTCGGTCTCGCGGATGTTGGCGAGGAACTGGTTGCCCAAGCCTTCGCCCTTCGACGCGCCGGCGACGAGGACCGCGATGTCGTGGAAGGCGATCGTGTCCCAGACGACGTCCGACGCGCCGACGGTCTGCGCGACGTGCTCCAGGCGCTCGTCGCGGACCGGGACGACCGCGATGTTCGGCTCGATCGTCGTGAACGGGTAGTTGGCCGCCTCCGCACCCGCCTTGGTGAGCGCGTTGAACAGCGAGGACTTCCCCGCGTTGGGCATGCCGACGATTCCGACCTTCATCGCGCAGGGACGATAGGGGCCGTCGGGCGCGGACGAACGACCGGTCGCGGCGGCGTCAGGGGAGTACTGTGCATGGTCCGGCGGATTGCCAACCGGGCCTATGGCGCCTCGAGCGCCGATCGGGTTCCGCGCCGGCGCAAGCCGGCGGACTGCCTCGATGGCCTGGAGTGTCACGCCGCCCAGGCATGTTCACTCGTCCTGGGACGTAAGTAGTAACCGGCGATCCATGACCGGCCGAGAGGGGCGGGCGCAAGCCCGCCCCGAAGGCCGGCCGGTCGCCTCGCTCGCGGCGTCGTCGCGGGACGAACTGCAGGCATCAAGGACGGTCGGCTCGACCGTCCTGCCGGATCGAACCGGCGCTGATGCATGACATGCATGCATAGGCGCCGGGTCGCGGCGGCCCCGCTGGCAGGCACCGACCTCGATGACAGTTTGTCGCACTATGCGGGAGGAAACGTCATCGAGCTCAAGATTTGGCCGCGAGCGACGGAACCTTGCTCCCCAACCAGCCTGCTGTTCACCTCGCCGCGGGCAGGACAGCCGGGCCGCCAACGCCCTACCCCAGCCCGAAGCCCACCTTCGCCTCGTCCGCCTCGCTGCGCACGTAGACCACGTGCGACAGATTGACCTTCACGGGCCCATCGGCGTCCGCGATGGTGTGCCACTCGCCCTTGGCGAGCGCGTCCATCAGCGCCTTCGTGTCCGCCTCGGTGAGCTTCAGCGGCAGCGCGCCGCCGCCCTGGAATCCGAGCACGACGCGCGAGCGCACCGTCTTGTCCTTGGCCTTCTCAGCCATAACTAGTGATCCTCCGCCGGTTGCACGATCTCGGTGAGCACGCCGCCGGTGCTCCTGGGGTGACAGAACGCGACCCGCGACCCGCGGATGCCGATGCGCGGCGTCACGTCGAGCAGCTCGATGCCGGACGCCGCGAGCCGCACGAGTTCGGCGTCGATGTCGGCCACCTGGTAGGCGACGTGGTGGATGCCCGGACCACGCTTGTCGAGGAACTTGCCGACCGGCGTGTCGGGCCCCAGCGGCGCCAGCAGCTCGACGTGGTTCTCGCCGACGTCGAGCAGGACCGCCTCGACGCCCTGCTCGGTCACGACCTCGCGGTGGACGAACGTCATCGCGTAGGACTGCTCGTACAAGGCCAGTGCGGCGTCGATGTCGGTGACGGCGACTCCGATGTGGTCGATGCGCGTGAACACGCGCCGCAGTCTACGACGCGGCTTCGCCCGCGCCGGGCTCGACCGGGGTCGGCGCCCCGCCGACCGGCTCGACCCGCGTCGTCGCCGCGACACGCAGGCTCGGCAGGCCCGGGCTGCGATGCACCTTGGGGACGCCGGCCATGATCTCGTCGATGTCGCCGCGATCGAGCACCTCGCGCTCGAGCAGCTTCTGCGCGAACTCCTCGAGCTTCTGGCGGTTGCCCGAGATCAGCTGGTGCGCGGCGCGGTAGGCCTCGAACGCCAGCGCCTGCTGCTCCTCGTCACGAATCCGCCGCGACATGTCGGACAGCATGCTCGGATCGACGATCGCGCTGTTGTTGGCGTCGCCGGTGCCCATCGCGTAGTGATGGACCATCGAGTTGGTGATGTCGGCGACACGCTGCAGGTCGTTGGCCGCGCCCGTCGTGACGGCGCCGAAGACGATCTCCTCGGCGACACGACCGCCGAGCAGCGTCGTCATCTGGTCGATCAGCTCCTCGCGCGTCTTCAGGTAGCTGTCCTCGTCCGGGAGGTTCATCACGTATCCGAGCGCCTGCCCGCGCGGCACGATCGAGATCTTGTGCACGCGGTCCGCCGTCATCAGCAGCTCGCGGCAGAGGGCGTGGCCGGCCTCGTGGTAGGCGACGATCGTCCGCTCGTGGTCGTTCAGCGTCGTCGAAGACTGCACACCGGCGATCACGCGCTCGAGCGCCGAGTCGAAGTCGTCGGAGGTGATCGCGATGCCCTTGCGCCGCGCGCAGCAGATCGCCGCCTCGTTGCAGATGTTCGCGAGGTCGGCACCGGTCAGCCCGCTCGTCTGCTGGGCGATCAGGCCGAGGTCGGTGTCCGGGTGCAGCGGCTTGCCCTTGGTGTGCACCTCGAGAACCTTCTTGCGACCGCCGACGTCGGGCGGCGAGACGAACACCTGGCGATCGAAGCGGCCCGGGCGCAGCAGCGCCGGGTCGAGCTTCTCGAGCAGGTTGGAGGCCGCCATCACGACGACCTGCTCAGACGTGTTGAAGCCATCCATCTCGACCAGCAGCTGGTTCAGCGTCTGCTCGCGCTCTGAGTTGTTGTCCGATCCACGGCGCGCGCCGACGGCGTCGAGCTCGTCGATGAAGATCACGGACGGCTCGTGCTTGCGCGCCTCGTCGAACAGCCGCCGGATCCGCGCGGCACCCAGGCCGGCGAACATCTCGACGAACGACGACGCCGACTGCGAGAAGAACTGGGCTCCTGACTCGTGCGCGACCGCCTTGGCCAGGAGCGTCTTGCCGGTCCCGGGCGGGCCGTGCAGCAGGACGCCCTGGGGTACGCGTGCGCCGAGCTTGGCGAACGGCGTCGGGTCGCGCAGGAACTCGACGACCTCGATCAGCTCCGCCTTGGCCTCGTCGACGCCGGCGATGTCCTCCCAGCCGACGTCGAGCGAACTCTGCGGCTTGAGCTGCATCGGCTTGGTCTTCGGCATCAGCTTCATGCTGCGCATCAGCACGACGACGAGCGCGATCATGAAGAAGACCCCGACGACAGGGCTCCACTCCGTCGCGAACGTCTTGATCTGGTCCAGCACCGACGGGCTCGGCAGCGTCGGCGCCAGCTGCGATGTCGCGAGCGCATCCCCCAGCGCCTTCAGCCCATCCGCGATCTGCGTCTTGGCCTGAACGAGCTGGTCGGTCGAGACGTTGGCGGCGGCGGCGAGGAGCGAAGACATCCCGTGCAGTATCGGCAGTCGCGGCCGATTCTGCACCACTTTCTGCCCGATCAGCCCAGGATCTGGACGGCGACGTCGCGGAAGAAGGCGGCGGCGAACCCGAGATCGCTCACGGAGATGCGCTCGTCGGGGGCGTGGACCAGCGGCCAGGACTCGTACAGCGAGGTGTGGCGCATCGGGAAGAACCCGTACGCCACGCACTCCGGGAAGGCGTCGCGCCAGGTGCGCGAGTCGGTGAACGCGGGCAGCATCGACGGGACCACGCGACCGTCCGGATCCTCGCGGCCGATCCACTCGTGGATCGCGGCCATGAGCGGCGTGTCGACGGGCGAGGCATTGCCGATGACCTGCTCGGTGAATGTCACCTCGTAGGCGCCGTCGCCGAGCACCTCGGCGATCCGCCGGCGCACGACGTCCGCGCCCAGACCCGGCGGCGTGCGGCAGTCGACGTCGATCGTCGCGCGTGAGGGGATGACGTTGATCTTGTCCGACGCGCTGACCTTCGTCGGCGCCAGCGTCACGCCCAGCATCGGGTCGACGAACAGCGCCAGGAACGGGTCGCGCTCACGCAGGTCGGCCATCGCGCGCTGCGGATCGGCGCCGAGCCCCAGTTCGGCGAGCAGTCGCAGCGGTGCCTCCGTCGGGTCCGGGCTCGGCTGGCGGTCGGCCATCGCCTGCAGCAGCGGCGCGAGCTTCAGCAGCGCGTTGTCGCCGATCCGCGGGTTGCTCGCGTGGCCGGCTGTCCCGCTGGTCGACAGCCTGAAGCGGAAGACGCCCTTCTCGGCGACGCTGACGCCGTAGATCCGCCCGCCGTCGTAGGGGATCATCGCGCCGCCGCCCTCGTTGAGCAGGTAGTCGCAGCGGACGAGGTCCGGGTGATTGGCCGTCAGCCAGATCGCGCCCTCGGCGCCACCGACCTCCTCATCGACGACGGAGACGATCAGCAGGTCACCCGCCGCCGGGCGCCAGCCGCTGCTCGCCAGCGCGATGCCGGCGGCGACCTCGGCCGCCGTCTGCGACTTCATGTCCAGCGCGCCGCGACCCCAGACGACACCGTCGACGAGGTCACCGGACCACGGGTCGCGCTGCCACTCGTGCGCGTGGGCGAGCACCGTGTCGACATGCGAGAGCAGGCACAGCGTCGGCCCGTCGGCTTTTCCGCGCAGTCTCGCGACGAGGTTGGGGCGCTGCGGCGTGCTGCCGACGAGCGTCACCTCGAACCCGGCCGCCTGCAGGTCGGCGGCCAACTCCTCCTGCGCGGCGCGCTCGTCGCCGGGCGGATTGACGGTGTTGTGGCGGATCAGGCGCTGCAGCAGCGCCGTCGCGTGCGCCTGCAGATCGCTCATCAGTACAGCCGGGTCGCGTAGCTGTGGTCGAGGTCACCCTGCAGGTCCTCGACCGTCCGCTCGGCCTGGCCGGTGTGGTCGCGCAGCATCCGGGCAGCGGACGGCAGGTCGGCGCTGTCGGGCCAGGTCTCGGGCTTCCACAGCCCCGATCGGATGAACGCCTTGGCGCAGTGCAGGAACACCTCGCGCGCCTGGACGACGATCGCCAGCGTCGGCTCGCGGCCGTCGTGCGCGAGGTCGGCGAGCAGGCCCGCATCGCGCGTCAGGCTCGCCGGTCCGTTGACGCGCAGCGTCTCGCCGAGGCCCGGGATCAGGAACAACAGGCCGGCGTGCGGGTTGACGATGAGGTTGCGCAGCGAGTCGGTGCGGTTGTTGCCCTTGGCGTCCGGGAGCGCGACGTGATGCTCGTCGAGCACGCGGGCGAAGCCGCGCACCCCTCCACGCGGCGTGACGTCGCAGTGCCCGTCGGCGTCAGCGGTCGCGAGCAGCGCGAACGGCGACGCGGCGATGACCTCGCGGCAGTGCACATCGAGGTGGTCGATCTGCTTGCGCGCCGCGTTCGGCGTCGGCGCGTCGTACAGCTCGCCGAGCTGCTCGAGCGTGGTGACCGGCGCCCTCGGATCGGTGTGCATGACGGTGAGTCTCCCACGACGGGGATACTGGACCACGTGGACCAGCTCTTCCCCAGCAGTGGTGAACCGGCCGGCGAGCGACCGGTCGCGGGCGGCGCGCCGCTGGCCGCACGGGTGCGGCCGCGCAGCCTCGACGAGGTCGTCGGCCAGGAGCACGTGCTGGCGCCCGGCTCGGCGCTGCGGACGGCGATCGAGACGGGGCGCCCGCACTCGATGCTGCTGCACGGCCCGCCCGGCACCGGCAAGACGACGCTCGCTCGCCTCGTCGCGCGCGAGGCCCACGCGACCTTCGAGGAGCTGAGCGCCGTCGAGGCCGGCCGCGCCGAGGTCCGAGCCGTGCTCGAGCGCGCCGACCACCGGCGCAAGATCTCGGGCGAGACGACGGTCCTCTTCCTCGACGAGATCCACCGCTTCAACAAGGCCCAGCAGGACGTGCTGCTGCCCGCGGTCGAGGACGGCCTCGTCGTGCTGATCGGCGCGACGACGGAGAACCCGTACTTCGAGGTCAACGCCGCGCTGCTGTCGCGCACGCAGGTGTATGAGCTGCGCGCGCTGACCGCGGACGATCTGCACGCGCTGCTCGGCCGGGCGCTGCAGTCGATCGACGCCGCGCCGGCAGTCGAGCCGGAGGCGCTGCGCTTCCTCGCCGACCGCAGCGGCGGCGACGCTCGCACGGCGCTGCAGGCGCTGGAGCTGGCCTGCGCGACGGCCGGGCCGAGCGGCACCGTGACGCTCGACGGCGCCCAGGACGCGCTGCAGCGCCGCGCGGTGCGCTTCGACCGCGCCGGCGACCAGCACTACGACACGATCAGTGCCTGGATCAAGGCGACGCGCGGGTCCGACCCCGACGCCTCGCTGTACTACCTGGCGGTCATGCTCGAGGGCGGCGAGGACGCGCGGTTCATCGCCCGGCGGATGGTGATCCTTGCCAGCGAGGACATCGGCAACGCCGACCCGCAGGCGCTGTCGGTGGCGACCGCCGCCGGCGCCGCCGTCGATCGCGTCGGCATGCCGGAGGCCCAGCACGCGCTGGCGCAGGCGACGATCTACCTCGCGCTGGCGCCGAAGTCGAAGGAGTCCTACCGCGCGCTCGGCCGGGCGCGCGCGTACGTCCGTGAGCACGGCACGCAGCCGGTCCCGCCACACCTGCGCTCGACGCCGCCGCCGGGCGCCGACTACGACGATCCGCACCGCCGGCCCGGCCACCTCAGCGCCCAGGAGCTGCTGCCCGACGGCGCGGTCGGCACGCGCTTCTACCAGCCCGACGATGCCGAGGCCGCGCTGGGGGAGCGACTGGCGCAGATTCGCCGGGCGCGCGGGCGCGGCGCGTAGGATCGGCCGCGCATGAGCGACGACGACGACCAGCTCACCGAGGCGCCGCCGTCGATCGAGTCGCGCAGCCCGTCGGGCGGCGAGCTGCTGGGGTCGGTCCGGCGTGCGGACAGGCGCGACGTCGAGGCGGCCGTCGACCGGTCCGCCGACGTGCAGCGGTTGTGGGCCGCGCTGCGGACCTCCGACCGCGCGAGGTACATGGCGCGCGCCGCGCAGGCCGTGATCGACGAGGTCGACGAGCTCGTCGACCTGCTCTCCCGCGAGCAGGGCCGCCCGCGGGCCGAGGTCGAGGTGCTGGAGATCCTCCCGGCCGTCGAGACGCTGCAGTGGCTGGCGCGACGCGGTCCGGAGATCCTCGCGGGCGAGGCGCTCGGCTTCTCACGCAGCCAACACCCGTTCAAGCGCGGCCGCTGGACCTACGAGCCGCTCGGTGTCGTCGCCGTGCTCGGCCCGGCGGCCGAGCCGTTCGCGACGCCGCTCGGTGATGTCGCGGTAGCGCTGATGGCCGGCAACGGCGTCGTGCTGAAGCCCTCGCCGTTCGCGGTTCTGGCGGCCGAGCGGATCGCGCGCGTGTTCGCGCGGGCCGGGCTGCCGGAGGGCCTGCTGCGCGTCGTCCACGGCTTCGCCGACGTCGGCGGCTGGCTGGTGGACGCACCCGTCGCCCAGGTGCGCTTCACGGGCAACGCGAGCGCCGGGCGCGCGGTGGCCGAGGCCTGCGCGCGGGCACTGAAGCGCAGCGTGCTGGAGCTCGGCGGCAACGATCCGACGCTCGTGCTCGCAGACGCGAACCTCGACAAGGCCGTGCGCGGAACGACGTGGGCGGCGTTCGCCAACGCCGGCCAGTCGAGCGGCAGCGTCGCACGGGCGATCTGCGTGCACAAGGTCGCCGACGAGTTCATCACCGAGATCGTCGAGGCGGCGCAGGCACTGCAGGTCGGCGATCCGCGCGACCCGTCGACCGATGTCGGCCCGCTGGTCACCGGCACGCGGCTCGACCGTTGCGTCGAGCTGCTCGAGGACGCCACGGCCCACGGCGCGACGATCCACTGCGGCGGCCCGAAGCGGCGCCCGGGGCTGCCCGGAGCGTTCTTTGCTCCGGTCGTGCTGAGCGGCGCCGGGCCCGAGGCGCGACTGTGGCGCGAGCACGCGCCGGGCCCGATCCTCGCCGTGCTCGAGGCGTCCAGTGAGTCGGACGCGATCCGGCTCGCCAACGCGTCACCGTTCGGCCTCGGAGCCTCGGTCTGGACCCAGGACCGCTTCAAAGGTCAGCGCGTCGCGCGCGAACTCCAGGCCGGCATGGTCTGGATGAACGATCACCTCGTCGCCCGCAGCGCGCCGCAGGTGCCGTGGGGCGGCGTCAAGGGATCGGGCTTCGGGCGTGCGCGCGGCGCCGTCGCGCTGCGCACATGCGCCGAGCCGAAGGTCGTCACCTGGGATCCGTCGTTCGGCCGCCCGGCCTGGTGGTTCCCCTACGACGAGACGCTGGTGCGTGCCGGACGCGCCGTCGCCGGCCTGCGTTCCACGCGCGGCGCGGACCGCGAGCGGGCGCTCAAGCAGGGCTGGGGACCACTGACCAGCACGACGCTGCGCTGGCTGCGGACGCTGCCGCCCGAGCGCGACTGAGGCCTACGCGGCGACCTGCGCGTCGTCGTCCCACTCCGGCGGGCCGGGCAGCAGCCTGCCGCCGGCGACCGGCACGTTGCGGACCACCTGCGGGAGCAGCGGCAGCGCGACGCGGCGCACATATTCGGCGCCGCCCCGGCGCACCGCCTCGCGCAGCGGGTCCCAGCCGATGCCGTAGCCGCGGCGCAGCCCCGGCGGAAGCGAGCCGGCGATGATGAAGTTGACGGCCTCGACGAGCCAGCGCATGTGGCGCGGCGCGGGCGGATGGAAGACGACGGCCTTCCCCAGATCTCGGGCGCGCGGCGTGACCCACAGATCGCCACCGGAGAGCATGCCCGCGTAGTAGGCGTCGAAGTCCTCGATGCTCGCCGGCATCTCGCCGGGCTCCAGACCGAACAGCTCGCCGACCACGCGGTAGTCCTGCCACAGCGCGTCGCGGCCGTCGCGGTCAAGGTCAGCGACATAGAGGCGATAGATCAGGTCGGCCGACTCGAACAGCGGCGCCAGCGTCCAGAGCAGGAACTGCGGGTCGTCGGCGGCGTACGGCGTGCCAGCGGCGAAGCGCCCGGCGGGTTCGGGCAGCGTGCCGTTGATCTGCGCGTGGACGCGGCGCACCCGTGAGGTCTGTGCTTCGGCGTCGTCGCGGCGCCCGAAGTAGATCGTGTTCATCACCGTCGCCGTCCGCGCCAGGCGACCGTGCGGATCGCCGATCCCGGACGTGCGGTCGTAGAAGCCCTCGAACATCACCGGGTGCGACGCCTGGACGAGCAGCGCACGGGCGCCGGAGAAGGCGACGATCAGCTCGCGGTTGACGCGGCGGATCGGGCTGTCGTCCTCGAAGCATCCCTCGCCCGGCGCTGCCGCGCGGAACGGGATCGGGGTGAAGCTGCGCGCGCCGGCCATCGTCAGCAAGAGTACGTCCGGAGCGGCTCGATGGTTGCCGTCTACTCTTTGCCACATGCCTGCCGCCGCGTACGCCGGGAAAGAGTGCGTCTGCCAGTTCCGCAAGGGGATCTGCGATCAGACGTGTGTCCGCGACATGCTCGACACGCCGTTCTACATCGCGTGCCTGAAGCTCAAGGGGCGCCGCTGCGTCGTCGTCGGCGGCGGCGCGATGGGGCGGGAGAAGAGCGAGGGCCTGCTCGCCTGTGGCGGCGACGTGACCGTGATCTCGCCCGACGCCGGCCCGGAGCTCGAGGCGCTCGCCGCCGAGGGCTCGATCACCTGGGAGGCGCGCGAGTACGCCGGGCCGGCCGACCTCGAAGGCGTCTTCATGGTGATCGCGTGCACCGACGACACCGACATCAACATCGGCATCTACGACGACGCGGAGCGCCGAGCGATGCTCGTCAACATCGTCGACGTGCCGCCGCTGTGCAACTTCATCCTGCCGGCGATCGTCCGCACCGGTCCACTGGCGATCGCCATCTCCACGGCCGGCGCGTCGCCGGCGCTCGCCAAGCGGATGAAGCGCGAGATCGGCGACCTGTTCGGCGAGGAGTACGCGCGCCTGGCGATCATGCTCAACGACGCGCGCGGCTGGGCCAAGGGCACGCTGCCGACCTACCAGGACCGCAAGGCGTTCTTCGAGGAGATCGTCAACGGCGACCCCGACCCGATCGCGCTGCTGCGGTCTGGCGACGACCGCGCGGTGGTCGACCTGATCGCCGCCGCGCAGCGCACGCACCAGCCCGCATAGCTGCGTGCCATGCGCCCTGCGCTGATCCTGACGACGATCGCGCTGCTCGCCGGGGCGGCCCCCGCCTTTGGTGCCTCGTCGCCCGGCTTCCGCTCGCCGTCGGGCAACATCGTCTGCGCCCAGAACGAAGTCGCTGTCGACTGTGACCTGCGCGCGACGACGAACGGGCGGCCGCCACGGCCGCCCTCGTGCCTGTTCGACTACGGCTATCGCTACCGGATCTACCCCGGCCTGCCACGCGGCCGGCGCCTGTGCACGAGCGACGCGCTGGATGACACGGGACTGCCGACGCTCGGCTACGGCCGCTCCTGGACCCGCGCCGGCATCACCTGCGCCAGCCGTCGCTCGGGCGTCACGTGCCGCAACCGCGCCGGCCACGGCTTTTTCCTGTCGAGGGCGCGTCAGCGCGTCTTCTGACGTACGCTCGCGCCGTGGGCGAGCTGACGCACCTGGATGACGACGGCGCCGCGCGCATGGTCGACGTCGCGGACAAACCCGTGAGCGACCGTCGCGCCGTGGCACGGGCGACCGTGCGGATGACGCCGCAGACGGCCGCGATCGTCGCCGCCGGCGACGCGCCGAAGGGCGACGTGCTCGGGGTCGCGCGGATCGCCGGCATCCAGGCCGCCAAGCGCACCGGCGAGCTGATCCCGCTGTGCCACCCGATCGGGCTGGACCACGTCGACGTCGACGCAACGATCGATGCCGCGGCAGGCGTCGTCACGCTGACGGCGACCGCCCGCGTCAGTGCCCGGACCGGCGTCGAGATGGAGGCGATGACCGCCGCCGCCGTCGCGGCGCTGACGGTCTACGACATGGTCAAGGGCCTCGACAAGGGCGTCCGCATCGAGTGGGTCGAGCTGCTGGAGAAGTCGGGCGGGCGCTCGGGCGCCTGGACCCGCGGCTGACAGCCCGGCGGGTACCGTCCGGGACGCGATGCGCACCGCCGTCCTGACGATCTCCACCACACTGGCCGCCGGCGAGGGCGACGACGCCTCCGGGCCGCTGCTGGCGCGACACGCCACCGCTGCCGGTTGCGCGGTCGACGCGGTCGAGGTCCTGCCCGATGACCGCTCGCAGATCGCCGCCCGGCTGCGCGAACTGGTCGCCGACGACGTGCGCTTCATCTTCACCACCGGCGGCACCGGCCTGACCGCCGACGACGTCACGCCGGAAGCCACGCGCGACGTGCTCGACCGCGATGCCCCCGCGTTCCAGCAGGCGATGCTGATCGAGGGGCTGCGCCATCAGCCGCTGGCCCTACTCACGCGCGGCGTCAGCGGGATCGCCGGACGGACGCTGATCGTCAATTTCCCGGGCAGCCCGAAGGCGATCGACCAGCTGTTCGGCGTGATCGCGCCGGCGCTGCCGCACGCCGCGGCGACGCTCGAGCGGGACGGGTCCCGTGGCGACCGTCACTGAACCGGCGATCGTGCTCGACGGGCTGACGCGCCGCTACGGCGAGCGGCCGGCGCTCGAGGATGTCTCGCTGGAGCTCGCCGCCGGTCAGACCCTGGTCGTCTTCGGCCCCAACGGCGCCGGCAAGTCGACACTGCTGCGCGTGCTGGCGACGCTGCTGCGCCCGAGCGCCGGGAGCGCATCGGTGCTGGGGCACGACGTGCGGCGCGACGGCTGGGCGGTGCGCGGGCGGATCGGCTTCCTCGGTCACGATGCGCTGCTCCACGGCGACCTGACCGCGGCCGAGAACCTCGCCTACCACGCGCGCCTGCACGGCCTTGACGGGGCGCGCGAACGGATCGCCGACGTGCTCGCCGCCGTCGGCCTGGAGCGCCGCGCCGACGACCGGGTGCACACCTACTCGCGCGGCATGGTCCAGCGCCTCGCCGTCTGCCGCGCCGTGCTGCACGACCCGCAGGTGCTGCTGCTCGACGAGCCGCGCGCCAACCTCGACCCGGCCGCGTCCGAGCTCGTCGATCCACTGATCGGGCGCGCGAGTGGCCGGACGCGCGTCGTCACGAGCCACGACCCGGCGGGCGGCCTGGCCGAGGGCGATGTGGCGCTGGGCCTGCGCGCCGGGCGCGCGGCGCTGCTGGCGCCGGCCGCCGACGTCACCACCGAGCAGATCGGCGACCTCTACCGATGAGTGCCCCGTCGACGCTCGGCGCCGCGCGCGCGGTGTTCGCCAAGGAGCTGCTGCTGGAGCGCCGCGCGCCGCAGACCTTGATCGCGATGACGTTGTTCTCGGCGACGACGTACGTCGTCTTCCACTTCGCGCTGAACCGCGACAGCGTCGCCGGCAACCTCGCGTCCGGCGTGTTGTGGGTGACGATCACCCTCGCCTCGCTGCTCGGCATCGGGCGGCTGTTCGTCTCCGACCGCGACGAGGGCGGACTCGAGGCGTTCCTGCTCGCACCGGTCGATCGCAGCGCGCTGCTGCTGGCCAAGGCCGCCGCGCTGCTGAGCTTCCTGATCGCGCTGGAACTCGTCGCGGTGCCGCTGTTCGCGCTGCTGCTGCTGGGCCCGACGCCCAGCGTCGGGACCTGGCTGCGCCTGGCGCTGATCCTGTTGCTGGCCGACGCGGGCATCGCCGTCGTCGGCACGCTCGTCGGCGCGATCGCCGTCCAGACGCGCGCTCGGGACCTGATCACCTCGCTGCTGGCGCTGCCGCTGCTGCTCCCGGTGGTGATCGGCGCCGCCCGCTCGACGGCACCGCTGCTGTCCGAGCTGGGTGCAGGCACGCTCCCGAGCCGCTGGCCGGTGGTCCTCGGGCTGTACGATCTGATCTTCGGGCTGCTCGCGTACGCCCTCTTCGACTATCTGGTCGAGGACTAGTCCATGCCCACCTCGGCAAAGCTCTACGGCACGCGCCTGCGCGGCCTCGCCATCGCCACGTTCGTCATCTTGACGGCGGGCTTCGCGCTGGCCGCGTTCTACGCGCCGATCGAGGCCGATCAGGGCTTCTCGCAGAAGATCTTCTACGTCCACGTACCGCTGGCGATCGTCTCGCTGTGCGGGTTCATCTTCGGCGGCATCTGCGCGATCCAGCACCTGCGTACCGGCGATCCGCGGCACGACCTGCGGTCCTACACCGCGATCCACCAGTCGCTGATCTTCTGCGCCGGCGCGCTCGTCACCGGGTCGATCTGGGCCAAGGCGGCCTGGGGTCAGTGGTGGGTCTGGGACGAGCCGACGCTGGTCTCGTTCCTGATCGTCTTCCTGCTGTATGCGACCTATCAGCCGCTGCGCTTCTCGATCGAGGACCCGGAGCGCCAGTCGCGCTACGCCAGCGTGTTCGCGATCGTCGCCGGCGCCTTCGTGCCGCTGAACTTCGCCGCCGTGCGCCTCGCCAACCCGCTGATCCACCCGCGCGTGCTGAACAGCTCCGGTGGCAGCCTGCCGAACGACATGCGGGTCGCCTTCTACACCTGCCTGGTCGGGATGGGCCTGCTGTTCATCACCCTGTGGAAGTACGAGATGGCGTCCAAGCACACGCGTGCCCAGCTGCGCTCGCTGCGGCGCAAGCTGCAGTCCGACGATCAGGCGCCCGTGCAGGGCCGCAGCGCCGCGCCGAGGCTGACCGCGCCGTGACCGACAAGCTGCCGGACAACGCGGGCTACGTCGCCGCCGCGTACCTCGTCTTCCTCGCGCTGCTGCTGATCTACTTCGCGATCATGGCCGCGCGAACCTCGCGGGTCGAACGTGAGCTTGCGGAGCTGAGCCAGCTCGCCGACGACCGCGGCGGGGTTCCGGTCGACGCCGGGGCCGGGGTCGACGCGTGAGCGAGCTGCTGCTGATCGGCATCTCGCACAAGACCGCGCCGGTCGCGGTCCGCGAGCGCCTGGCGCTGACGGAGGTCGAGTCCGAGCGCTTCATTCGCGAGCTCGTCGCGACCGACGAGGTCCGCGAAGCCGTCGCGATCTCGACCTGCAACCGCACCGAGGTCTACGCCGTCGTCAGCGATGCGGTCGACGCCGAGTCCGAGCTGCTGACGCGGCTGGCCCGCCGCGCCGGGATCCGCCCGACCGAGCTCGTCGACATCGTCTATTCGCCGCGCAACTGCGACGCCGCGCGCCAGCTGTTCCGCGTCACCTCGGGCCTGGAGTCGATGATCGTCGGCGAGAGCGAAGTTCAGGGTCAGGTCCGCCGCGCGTATGAGGCGGCGCTCGGTGCCGGCACGACCGGCCCGTTCACCAACCGCCTGTTCCGCGCCGCGCTGCAGACCGGCAAGCGCGTGCGGACCGAGACGGCGCTCGGCAGCGCCCGCGTCAGCGTGTCGACCGTCGCCGTCGAGATGGCGACCAACGCTGTCGGCGCGCTCGGCGGCCGCGACGTCGTGATCATCGGCGCCGGCGAGACGGCCGAGCTGACGGCCACGGCGCTGGCCGAGCAGGGGGTCGAGACGATCTTTGTCGCCAACCGCCGCGCCGATCGGGCCCGTGCGCTGGCCGATCGCTTCGGCGGCCGCGTCGTCTCGCTCGACGAGCTGCCCGACCGCCTGGTCGAAGCCGACATCGTCGTCGCGTCGACCTCCTCCCCCCACCCGATCGTCGGAGCGCAGGAGCTGGCGCACGTCATGCAGATCCGCGACGGCCGGCCGCTGGTGCTGATCGACATCGCCGTTCCGCGAGACATCGAGCACGCGTGTGGCGAGATCCCCGGCGTGCAGCTCCTGGACATCGACGACCTGCAGTCAGCAGTCGCCCGCAACATCGGTGTTCGCGAGGGCGAACGCAGCCGCGCCGAGGCGCTCGTCGAGGACGAGATCCAGCGCTTCTCCTCGTGGATGGGCCAGCAGGGCGCGACGCCGACGATCACCTCGCTGCGCGAGCACGGTGCGGCGATCGTCGAGACGGTCCTGGCGGAGAACGACGGCCGCTGGGAGAGCGCGTCGCCGCGCGACCTGGCCCGGATCGACGCCGTCGCCCGGGCCGTGATGCAGCGCCTGCTGCATGAGCCGACGATTCGCCTCAAGGCGATCGAGGAGGTCGGTGGCCACGGGCGGCTCGCCGTCCTGCGCGAGCTGTTCGGGCTGGACGAGGTCGCCGCCGAAACCGCCGGGTCGTCGTCGTCCAGCGCTGCGCGCGAGGACGTGGGCGACAGCGGGGCGAGCGCCGATGTGCGCCCGCTGCGGCGCCCCGCCCCCTGATGCGGATCGGGACGCGCGGCAGCGTGCTCGCGCTCGCGCAGGCCGGCACCGTCGCCGCCGCGCTCGGGGCCGAGCTGGTTGCGATCACGACCACCGGCGACCGCAACCGTGGCGCGCTCGACAAGGAGCGCTGGGTCCGCGAGCTCGACGCGGCGCTGCTGGCCGGCGAGGTGGACCTGGCTGTGCACTCGGCCAAGGATGTCCCGGCCGTGCTGGCCGAGGGGATCGAGATCGTCGCCGTCCCGCTCCGCGCGAGCGCGGGCGACGCGCTCTGCGGTGCAGCCTCGCTGGCGTCGCTGGCACCGGGCGCCTGCGTCGGTACGAGCTCGCTGCGACGCAGCGCGCAGCTGCTCGCCGCGCGCGAGGACCTGCAGATTCTGGAGCTGCGCGGCAACGTCGACACGCGCCTGGCGAGGCTGGCCCGCGGCGACTACGACGCGATCGTGCTGGCGCTGGCCGGACTCGAGCGGCTCGGGCGCGCCGGCGAGGCGACTGGCGCTGTCGACGAGATGGTTCCCTGCGCGGGCCAGGGCGCGCTCGCCGTCACGGCCCGCGTCGGCGATGGCGCAGCGGCCGCCGCCTGCGCGGCGCTCGACGATGCCGAGACACACGGCTGCCTGCGCGCCGAGCGCGCGCTCGTGCTCGCGCTGGACGCCGACTGCCACAGCGCGATGGGCGCCCATGCCACGCGTGATCCGCAGTCCGGAGCGATGACCCTGCGCGCCTTTGCCGGGCGCGCCGACGGATCGGCCTGGCTGCGCGACGCGTTGACCGTGCTGCCGGCGACGGACCCGGAAGCCCTCGGCGCCGCGGTCGGCGAGCGCCTGCGGTCGGCCGGCGTCGACGACGTGCTCGAGCGGGGCGGCGCCGGATGAGCGCGACGGGAGTCGTCTACCTCGTCGGCGCCGGCCCAGGCGATCCGGGCCTCCTGACGATCCGGGCGCGCGAGCTGATCGCGAGCGCCGACGTGATTCTCCACGACAAGCTGATTCCGCTGCAGGCGCTCGACGGGGCCCGCGGCGATGCGCTCGTGCTCGACGTCGGCAAGATCGGCGGCGGCGAGCAGACGCCGCAGGACCACACGACGGCGCTGATCCTCGAGCACGCACTGGCCGGTCGCAGCGTCGTGCGATTGAAGGGCGGCGACCCGTTCGTCTTCGGCCGCGGTGGCGAGGAGGCGCTCGCCTGCCGTCAGGCGGGAGTTCCGTTCGAGGTCGTTCCCGGCATCACCGCCGGCATCGCGGCGACCGCGTACGCGGGCATCCCGGTGACGCAGCGCGGGATGACCAGCGCGGTCGCGTTCGTCACCGGCCATGAGGACCCGGACAAGCCCGAGACCCAGATCGACTGGCCGGCGCTGGCCGCGTTCCCCGGCACGCTGATCTTCTACATGGGCGTGCGCCAGCTGCCACGGATCGCGGCGCAGCTGATCGCCGCCGGGCGCCCCGCGGACGAGCCGGCAGCCGTCATCGAACGCGGCACGCTGCCGGGCCAGCGCGAGGTCAGCGGGACTCTGGCGACGATCGCCGACGTCGCCGCCGCCGCTGCGATCCGCGCACCGGCGATCACCGTCGTCGGGGCCGTTGCGGCGCTCGGCGACCAGCTGGCCTGGCGGACCGCAGCGCGTCCGCTCGACGGCGTCAGCGTCGCGGTCACCCGCGCCCGCGCGCAGGCAAGCGCGCTCGCGACGCGTCTGGAAGGCCTCGGCGCCCACGTCGTGCAGGCACCGGCGATCCGCATCGAGCCGCTGCCACTCGAGGTGCCCGACCTTGCCGGGTACGACCTGCTCTGCGTGACGAGTCCCAACGGTGCCGAGCAGCTGCTCGACCGCGTCACCGATGCCCGCGCGTTGGCAGGCCCGACGATCGCCGCGATCGGCCCGGGTACCGCGCGCGCCCTGCGCGAGCGCGGGATTGCGGCCGACATCGTCCCCGAGCGGTCGATCGCCGAGTCGCTCGTCGAGGCGCTGCTCGATGTGCCGGTGACGCGGGCGCTGATCGCCCGCGCTGAGGAGGCCCGCGACGTGCTTCCCGACGCGCTGCGCGAGCGAGGCGCGCAGGTCGACGTGCTCGCTTTGTATCGAACGGTCGCGGAGCCGCTGACCGACGATGCCCGCGCCGCCGCGCTCGGCGCCGACTACGCGACCTTCACCAGCGCATCGTCGGTCCGTTTCTTCCACGAAGCGGGGGGGACGCTCGACGGACCCCGGCTCGTCTCGATCGGGCCGATCACCAGCGACGCCCTGCGCGCGCTGGGCCACGAGCCGGACGTCGAGGCCGGCGACCACACGCCTGACGGGCTCGTGGCGGCGCTGCTGGCGGACGTCGGCGCGCGCGCGAGCTGACGCTCACCCGCCTCCGCCGGAATCACCTGCAGGGCGCTGGAGGTTGTCCGAACGCACCGCCCAGGCGATCAGGACGACCAGCGGGAGCGCAAGATCGGCCGGGTGGGACCCGGACGGGACTGACAGCGTGGCGGCCTCGCCGGCCGGACCGCTGCGCGCGGTGACGAGGTCGCCGGACAGGTCCCACCAGCCCGATACGAGCGAGCGGCGCAGGCGGTGGTCGCCGGCCGGGGTCTCGACGACTCCGCCGGCTCGGACCGGTCGCGTGAAGAACCGGGCGCACTCGCTTCCCCGAGCATCCGTGATGAAGAACGGCGGCCGCGCCCCCTCGCTCGCGACGGTCCGCTTGTCCTGTTCGATGCAGTCGGTCCGCACGTCCAGCTCGACCGTCCCGTCCTCCCCCAGCGGGCCCCAGTCGGTCCGCAGCGCGACGGGCTCCTCGACGACATCCGACTCGTCCGCGGAATCCATTGGTGCGAACGCTATCTCGGTCGCCACCCCCGAGCCCGATAGGTTCCAGCCCATGCGCATCCTCATCGTCGGAGCGGGCGGCGTCGGCACTGCGGTGGCCGCGATCGCCCGCCGTCGCGACTTCTTCGACCGTCTCGTCCTCACCGACCTCGACCACGATCGGGCCGCGCACGCGGTCGCGCGGCTCGGTGATCCCCGCTACGCGGCCGCGGCGCTCGACGCCTCGAATGTTCAGGCGATCGTCGACCTCGCCCGCATCGAAGAGGCTGACCTGATCCTCAACGCCTGCGATCCCCGCCTCAACCCGCCGATCTTCGAGGCCGCCCTGCAGGCCGGCTGCACCTACCTCGACATGGCGGCCACGCTGTCCTACCCGCACCCGGAGAAGCCCTACGAGCTGACCGGCGTCAAGCTCGGCGATGCGCAATTCGATGCAGCGCCGGTCTGGGAGGAGCGAGGCCAGCTGGCGATCATCGGGATCGGCGTCGAGCCGGGGTTCTCCGATGTCGCCGCGCGCTACGCGGCCGATCACCTGTTCTCCGAGATCGACGAGGCCGGGGTTCGGGACGGTGCCAACCTGGTGATCGAGGGCTACGAGTTCGCGCCGACGTTCTCGATCTGGACGACGATCGAGGAGTGCCTGAACCCGCCGGTGATCTGGGAGAAGGACCGCGGCTGGTTCACGACCGAGCCGTTCTCCGAGCCGGAGGTCTTCGACTTCCCGGAGGGCATCGGCCCGGTCGAGTGCGTCAACGTCGAGCACGAAGAGGTGCTGCTGATCCCGCGCTGGGTCGACTGCAGGCGCTGCACCTTCAAGTACGGCCTCGGCGACGAGTTCATCACGGTGCTGCGGACGCTGCACAAGCTCGGGCTCGACAAGACCGACCCGATCGACGTCCGCGGCCAGCAGGTCAGCCCGCGCGATGTCGTCGCCGCGGCGCTGCCGAATCCCGCCGAGCTCGGCGACCGGATGACCGGCAAGACCTGCGCCGGGCTGCTCGTGACCGGCACCGGGAAGGACGGCAACCCGAAGGCGACCTACATCTACCACGTCGTCGACAACGCCGACACGATGGCGCTCGACGGCAGCCAGGCGGTCGTCTGGCAGACGGCGATCAACCCCGTCGTCGCGATGGAACTGCTGGCGAACGGCAGCTGGTCGGGCACCGGCGTGCTCGGTCCCGAGGCGTTCGATGCGGTCCCGTTCCTCGATCTGCTCGCGGTCCACGGCTCGCCGCACGGCATCAGCGAGCGCGACCCGCAGCACCCGCAGCGGGCGCTGGCTGACTAGGCGATGGCCGCGCCGATCACGTTCCTGTCCGACTACGGCCTCGACGACGACTTCGTCGGGGTCTGCCACGCCGTGATGGCCGGCATCGCGCCGCGGTCACGCGTGATCGACCTGTCACACGGCGTCCCGCGGCACGACGTGCGCAGCGGCGCGCTGGTCCTGCGTCGCTCGCTTCCGTACTGCCTGCCGGGCGTCCACCTGGCCGTCGTCGACCCCGAGGTCGGCGGCGAGCGCGCGGCGATCGCGCTGCGCACCGCCGAGGAGGACCGCATCCTCGTCGGGCCGGACAACGGCCTGCTGTCGCTCGCCGCGCGGCGCTTCGGCGGCGCGATCGAGGCCGCCGACATCTCGCACTCGCCGCTGCGCCTGGAGCCGACGTCGAAGACGTTCCACGGGCGCGACCTGTTCGCCCCGGTCGCCGCGCATCTCGCCGCGGGAACCGTGCTCGCCGAGGTCGGCGAGCCGATCGATCCGGACGAGATCGTCCAGATCGACATGCCGCTGGCGCGGGCGGAGGGCGACGAGCTGGTCGCTCACGCGATCGGCTTCGACCGCTTCGGCAATGTCACGCTCGACATGGAGCACGACGAGATCGCCGGTTTCGGCCTGAAGCTCGGCCATCGCGTGCGCGTGCTCGACACGGAGGCGATCTACGCGACGACGTTCGCCGACGTGCCGGCCGGGCAGCTGCTGCTCTACGAGGACGCCTACCGCACGCTCGCACTCGCCGTGAATCGCGGCTCGGCCGCGGAGCACCTCGGCCTCGAGCTCGACGGCGAGGTCCGCATCGGCGTCTGATGTCACTCGGCCTCCCGCACCTGCACCTGCGGGCGACCACGTCGACCAACGACCGCGCCCGCGAGCTTGCCGCCCGTGGCGCGCCGCACGGGGCGATCGTCACGGCGGGCGAGCAGGCTGCGGGCCGCGGTCGCCAGGGCCGCACGTGGTCGGCGCCGCCCGGCCGGGCGTTGCTGTTGTCGGTCGTGGTGCGCCGCCCGCTGGATCTGCTGCCGCTGGCCGCGGGCCTCGCCGTCGCCCGCGCCGTCGGTCCGCGGGCGTTGATCAAGTGGCCGAACGACGTGCTCGTCGGCGGGCGCAAGCTCGCCGGGATCCTCGCCGAAGGCCGCCCGCAGGAGGGCTGGGCGGTGATCGGCATCGGGCTCAACGTTGCCGTGCGCCTGTCCGACCTGCCATCCGAGCTGCGCGAGACGGCGGCGACCCTCGGCCTGGAGCCCGCGGACATCCCGGCCGTCCGCCGTCGCGTGCTGGACCAGCTCGACGCGGCGCTGGCGCTCGACCCCGGAGCGCTGCTCGACGCCTACCGCGAGCGCGACGCGCTGCGGGGCCGGCCGATCAGCTGGGCGTCTGGGAGCGGCACGGCCGCGGGCATCGACGGCGCCGGCCGGCTCGTCGTCGCGCTGGACGGTGGCGGCCAGACCGAACTCGATGCCGGCGAAGTTCACCTTGGGGTGCCGGCGACGCGGTGAGCCACGCGGTGCGCACCTATGACCGGCGGACGGACGAGGCCGACGCGGCGGGCGTCCTCGGCCGCGCGTTTGCCCGCGACCCGGCCGTCGAATACATCCTCGGGCCGCAGCCGGCAGTTCCGCGCGCCACGTGGCTGCTGCGCCAGGCGCTGCGGGCCACCGAGGCCGAAGCCGGCGACAGCGGTGCGACCAGCCTGATCGGTGACCCCGTCGCCGGCGTCGCCGCCTGGATCCCGCCCGAGCACGACCCGATCCCGTCGCTGGCGCGACATCTGCGCCTCGGCGGCTGGGCGCTGCCATGGCGGACCGGCATCCGGGCCCTCCCACGCGTCATGCGGCGCGACGAGGACGCCGCGCGACGGTTCCGCTGCGACCTCCATCAGCCGGAGTGGGTGCTCGACGTGCTCGGCGTCGACCCTGCCGCGCAGGGCCGCGGGCTGGGCCGCGCGCTCGTCGCCGCCGGCCTGGAGCGCGCGGCCGCCGACGGCGTTTCGGTGTACCTGCAGACCTACCGGATCGAGAACGTCGCGTGGTACCGCACGCTCGGCTTCGACGTCGTCAGCGAGGAGTCGTACGCCGACGTCCCACACGGCTGGGGGATGCGCTGGACGCCGCCGGTCGTCCCGTAGTCTGGCCGTCATGACTGCACCTGACCGTGCCGCCGGCGAGGCGGCCGCGAACATCACACAGCGGATCGAGGACCTGGGCGATTGGCGCGGCGAAACGCTCGCCCGCATCCGCAAGCTCATCCACGACGCCGAGCCGGCCATCCAGGAGGCGTGGAAGTGGCGCGGCGTGCCGGTCTGGGAGCACGACGGCATCGTCTGCACCGGGGAGTCCTACAAGGAGGTCGTGAAGCTCACCTTCGCTCGCGGCGCCTCGCTCAAGGATCCGAAGAAGCTCTTCAATTCCAGCCTCGACGGCAACGTCCGGCGCGCGATCGACATCCGCGAGGGCGAGAAGCTCAATGAACCAGCGTTCAAGGCGATCGTCAAGGCCGCTGTCTCGGAAAACGCGGCAGTCGTTGCTGAGCGAGCGGCAAAGAAGCGGAAGTAGCCGCCGCCCGCGCAGCTCGGATCGGGTGCAGTTGAGCGCGCCAGGTCTGACAAACTGCACCCGATTCGACGTTGGGCCCGAGTCCCCCGCGCGGACCGGGCCTCAGGCGCTGCGGCGGTAGACGACGTGCAGGTCGTCGCGCCAGTCGCCCGGCGTCGTCGCCAGCTGCCAGTGGCCTTCGAAGCTGTCGTCCTCCAGCGGCGCCGCGAACCGTTGCGCAAACGCCGCGTCGTCGCGCCAGAGACGCAGCACGCCGTCGTTGAGCGACGCGCCGTACGTCCGCCGCACGCCGCGCGAGTCGAAGTACTCCATGACCAATCCCGGGCCATCCTCCCGCGCACCGATCACCCCGATCGCGTCAGGGAACTGCTCATGGTCGTTGTGCGAGCGCTGCACCAGGAAATGGCGCCCCTCCAGCCACTCGAAGGTGACCCGCCCGGGGACGACGGCATCGATCATCGGATGCGTCGCTGTGGTCTCCCACGTGCCGACCAGGGCGTCAAACGCGGTGATCGCGGGATCTCGCTCAGTCATCACCGCTCCGGGATCAGCTACGCCGCGGCGGCCTCGTCCGGCGGCTCTGGCTTGCCGCCCTCGCGCCCGTCCGCATCACCCTGATCGGCGTCGACGAGCTTCACCGGGCGACGGCTGCGGCGGCTGCGCGATGACCGTGGGGACGACTTCTCGGCCTGCTTCTGCTGGCCCTGACCCTGCTGGGGCTGCTGCTGGCCGCCGTCCTCGCCGGCCTCCCCCGGGCGCTTCTTGCGGCGCCGCCCGCGACGGCCCTTGCCCTTGGGAAAGTTGCGCAGCAGTTCGCGGGCGAGTGCGCCCGGCTTGCGCGACAGGCGCATCCGCGCGCCGTCGATGACCTCGCGCGCCTCGGGCGTGTGCGTCTGTGCGGCGGCGAGCACCGCGGCCTGGAGTCGACGGTCCTGCTGACGTGTCGCCTGCACGAGCTTGCGCGCGTTGCGCGCGTGGGCGGCGCCGGCGGAGTTGACGAGCAGGCCGAGCAGCCGCTTGGTCTCCGGCCAGCGCTGCACGGCGTACTCCTCATGCAGTTCCGTCGTGTCGTCAGCGAGGCTCCAGATCCAGCGGTTGGCCTGGTCACGACTGCCGATGCGCTTCTCGGCGAGCGCGTGCAGCAGCACCTTGGCGCCCTCGCGACGCTCGTCCTTGGGCCACGTTCCGACGAGCTCGACAGCGAGGTCGAACGCCTCCTCGTCCTTCAGCGCCGAGATCTCCTGCAGCGCCCTGACCCGCAGCTGCGCGTTCTTGTTGCGCTCGACCGTCGTCAGCAGGAAGCGCCGCTTCAGCTCGCCGGTGCGGTCGAAGTGCAGCATCGCGCGAGCGCGCCGCCAGCCGCTGGGCTGCACGCGGGCGCCCGCCAGCGCCGCCCACATGTGCTGCTCGCCGTAGTCGAGGTGCTCGACGGCGATCCGCCACAGCTCGCGCTCGAAGACCTCGTGCCGGCGATCCTCGTCGGCGGTCACCGGGATCACGCGGCGCTCGACGCGGATCCGCCGCCCCCGGCCGCGACGCACCGGGCCGACGACGATCGCGCCACCGCGGTAGACGTCGCGCTCCAGCAGTGAATGCAGCGTCACGACGGGGTCATCGTGCTTGGTCGCCGGATGGACGAAGTCGACGACGACGCCCGCCTCCTTGCCAGGGTGGCGACGCGTGACGCGACCGACGCGCTGCTGGTAGATCCGCTTCGACGCGGTCGGCGCGAGGTGCATGCAGACCGTCGCGCGCGGCGAGTTCCAGCCCTCGGCGAGCAGCTGCGCGTTGACGAGCACGTCGATGTCACCGGCCTCGTAGCGGGCGAGGATCTCGGCCAGCTCACGCTTGGGCGTCTCGCCGGAGACGGCCTCAGCCTTGATGTTGAGGTCCCGGAAGGCCTGCGCGACGTTGTACGCGTGTCGCACGCCGGCGGTGTAGATGACTCCCGGGACGCCGTTGAAGCGCGTCTTGTACAGGTCGGCGATCGCGAAGTTGAACGGCGCCTGGTCGAGCAGCTCGGCCAGCATCTCCTGGTCGAACTCGATGTCGACCTCGCCCTTGCGCAGCGGCACCTTGGCGATCGTCCGCACCCCAGGTCCAGGTGGGATCCGGATGCAGCGCAGCGGTGCGATGACGCCGCGGCGCGAAGCCTGGGCCAGATCGAAGCGCGAGGTCTGCGTCGGGAACAGGTCGGTCACGTGACGCGCGATCAGCGCGCCCGTCGCCGTCATGCCGATGAAGATCGGGCCGGTCCACTCGCGGATCGCCGCGCTGGTCTTCTCACCGAGTGCGGTGTGCGCCTCGTCGCAGATGACGATCGTGTAGGCGCTCGAGATCTGGCCGGCGTTGCGCACGAACCACTGGTAGGTCTCGACCGTGACCGGGCCGTCGGCGCGGCCCTTGTCGTCGCCGAGCAGCGCGTCGTGGATGCGATCCGAATAGCCGCGCGTGCGCAGCTCGTCGTTGAACTGATCGACGAGGTTGCGACGGTGGGTGAGGATCAGGACGCCGCCCGTCCGCGAGGCCTCGACGAAGCCCATCGCGGCGACGGTCTTGCCTGCACCCGTGGCGTGCTCGAACCAGAAGCGCTTGTGCGCGTTGGGATCGTCGAGCGCCGCGGCGTCGATGTCGTCGTCGGTCTCGCCGCCGGCGCCCTGCTGGTCCTCGTCCTCGTCATCATCGTCGCGCGCGTGGGCCTCGGCTTCGGCCTCCTGCTCGTCGTCGTCCTCGTCCTCCTCGTGCTCGGCGTCGAGTTCGGCGAACTCCGCCGCGACGTCCTCGTCGTCGACCGGCGGCGCCGACTCGTCCGGCTCGTCATCGATCGCGAGCACCGGTGCGGCGGCCTCGCCATCGCCGCGATCGGTGCGCAGGCGATCAGCGAGCAGCGCGGTCAGGGTGCCGGACAGCGCGTCGACCTGGTGCGGGTTGAGCGTCGTGCCGTCGGCGAGGTGCGGCTCGGGCTCGCTCAGCAGCCGCTCGAGTCCCAGCAGCAGCGACCAGTCGCGCCGCCAGTGCGTGCTCGGCACCTTCTCGCCGGCGCCGATCTCGGCCAGTGCCGCATCGGCCGCCTGGCGCCGGGGCGTCCCCGGCGCCAGCGCTGCGGCGACGTCCTCGCCCTCATGGACGAACGTCTCGCGCGTGAACGCCTCGGCGCGTGCGATGTCCGCCGCGGAGAGCGCGGTTGCGGCAACGTCAGCCGTAGGGCGTTCAGCCATGAGTGGCCAGAGCGATTGGAAAGAGCGGCTGGAACGGCGAGGGACGACGCGCGATCCGGCCTCAGGGCCCGGCGTCCGGCCGGGAGTTGCTCGCGGGCGATCACCGGTGTGATCGACGACCCTGCGAGTGAGTCGAAGGATATCGCAACGGACGGCACACGCGGACGGCTGCGCCGCAGACCGCCGGTGCTGTGCGATCCTCAGACGATGCGCAAGGTCCTGTTGTTCGCCGGCGTGATCGCGGCCGGGGTCGCGATCGGCGTCGGGCTCAAGCAGGCATCGCACAGCGGCCCGAGCACACTTGCGAGCCAGGCGATCCATCCGAGCGCCGCCCAGGTGCGTGCCGCACTTGGCGGCGCCCCCGCCCCGATCGCCGCGCTGCACAACCGCGCCGACCAGATCCTTCCCGGTGCGACGCCACGCCTGCGTGCCGAGCTGGCGCAGCTCAAGGGCCATCCGGTCGTCGTCAACTCGTGGGCATCGTGGTGCGGGCCGTGCAACGTCGAGGCACCGATCCTGCAGCGCGTTGCGCTCAAACGAGGTCGCGACGTCGCGTTTCTCGGCATCAACGCCAAGGACAACCGCGACGCCGCCAAGCGGTTCCTCGGCCGCTACCCGATGACGTACCCGAGCGTCGAGGATCCACTCGGCCGCGCCTACGAAAGTCTGCGCGTCGGCTTTCTGCCCTCGACGGTGTTCATCGATCGGACCGGCAAGGTGCAGACCGTGCACGCCGGGCAGTACACGAGCGACGCCGACCTGCTGGCCGACATCGACCGCTACGCGGTGCACCCCCGCTCGTGAGCGCCGGCATCCGCGTCGCGCGCGACGCCGCGGAGCTGACGGCGGCGCTCGCGGTGCGCCGCGCGGTCTTCATCGACGAGCAGGGTGTCAGCGAGGCTGACGAACTCGACGGCCGCGACGGCGAGGCGCTTCACCTGATCGCCCTCGAACCGGACGGGACGATCGTCGCAACCTGCCGGCTGCTCGCCGTGGGATCAAAGATCAAGCTCGGTCGCGTGGCCGTCCTCGACCGCGCGCGTCGCCGCGGGCTCGGGCTCGGGCTGCTGCTTGCCGCCGACGCCCACGCGAAGCAGATCGGTGGCGAGCGGATCGTGCTCGCCGCGCAGACCTACGCCCTCGGCCTGTACGAGCAGGCGGGGTACGCGGTGACGAGCGACGTCTTCCTCGATGCGGACATCGAGCACGTCTGGATGGAGAAGCGACTGTAGATTCCGCGTCGTGCGCGCACTGGTGCAGCGAGTCACCCGCGCCGCCGTCAGCGTCGACGGGGCGACCGTCTCGCAGATCGGCCCTGGTCTTCTGGTCCTGCTCGGCGTCACGCACGAGGACACCGCGGACGTCGCCGATCGCATGGCGGACAAGCTCCGCGCGCTGCGGATCTTCGAGGACGCCGACGGGCGGATGAACGACGCGCTCGGGGACCGCGAGGTGCTGTGCGTGAGTCAGTTCACGCTGTACGGCGATGCGCGCAAGGGCAACCGGCCCGGCTTTACCGCCGCCGCCCGGCCCGAGCTTGCGCAGCCGCTCTACGAGCGCGTCTGCGAGCGACTCGGCGCGCAACGTGGCGTCTTCGGGGCGCAGATGGAGGTCGAGCTGCTCAACGACGGTCCGGTGACCCTGATCGTCGAGCTCTGAGCCACGCGGGACGACGCACTAGCCTGCGCCATATGCCGCCCGAGTCACGTCAGGTGCCGCGCTTTGCGGCCGAGCCACCACAGGAACTCGATCCCTACGGACGCTGGGGCGAGCGGCTGCGCGGCGAACTGCTCGGCGCCTGCCTGCGGATCGACACCGCGGACCTGGGCGAACTCGGGGAGCTCGGTGACATCACGTGGTACCCCGATCGGACCTGGCACGGGCGCACGTACCTGCCGGCCACCGCGACAACGTCGACCGGGCTCGAAGTCTTCGGCCACGTGAGCTGGGCGCGCGATGGCGACGACGCCGAGCCGACCGACATCGACGCGCAGGCCGACGCGACCGACGAGACCGCCGACGCGAACCCGAACTGGACGATCGACCTCTGCGATGAGGTGGTCGGCGCCTGGCGCGGCGACGACGGCAACGTCGCGGCGATGACGCTCGTCTGGGGCCGCCCGCTGCTCGCCGGCGGTGCGATCGTCACCGGCGAGCTGGCCGACCTGGCGGTCGACCAGTGCGTGCTCGTCGACGGCCGCTTCACGCTGCTGGCGCCCGACGACTACCGCGGCGACACGCTCGACGTGAAGCTGTTCTCCGACCGCGGCGCCGAGCTGGCGCGCGAATCGCTGTACGCGGACGACGGCGCGGACGACTGAGGATGGAGCTCGAGCAGGCGATCCGTGAGCGGCGCACGCACAAGGCCTACCGGCCCGACCCGGTCGACCGCGAGACGCTCGATGCGCTGTTCGATCTCGCCCGCTGGGCGCCGAGCCACCACCTGACCAATCCGTGGCGCTTTCGCGTGCTCGGCCCAGCCGCGCTCGCCCGCCTGAAGGCCGTCGCCGGCCCCGAAGGCGCCGACAAGCTCGACCGCGCGCCGACGCTCGTCGCCGTCTCGCAGGTGATCGCCGAGGATCCGATCCAGGACGCCGAGGACCGGGACGCAACCGCCGTCGCGGCCTACATCGTCCTGCTCGCCGCCCACGGCCGCGGCCTCGCCGGCTACTGGCGCACGCCCGCCGTCCTGCGCGAACCGGCCGGCCGCGCCGCCCTCGCCATTCCCGACGGCGAACGACCCCTCGGCCTGCTCCACCTCGGCCACCCCCGCCACCCCCAA
>JBBRFO010000001.1:0-88969 GCA_038224135.1 Solirubrobacterales bacterium | reverse complement strand
GCACGACGCGCGTGTTGACCGTCCCCATCACGAACGGGGCGAGGAAGCCGCCGAGCGACCCGTCGTGGACGGGTGCCATCGGATCGCGCTCGGGCCCGAGGTCCGGCTCGGCGGCGCGGTCGGGGCTGAGCGCGTAGGGGTCCATCATCAGCTTGCGCGCGGAGCTGTCGCGCCGTGCCTCGTCCAGCTGCCCGCGCAGCGAATCGACGGTCCCGCCGCTGACGCCGCCGCGCACCTTCTTGACGACCAGCGTCGTCTGCTCGAGGTCGCCGAGGCCGTTCTCGAGCGCGTGGCGATGGAGCGCCAGCACGCCGAGGTCGGACGGGATCGAATCGAAGCCACAGGTGTGCACGATGCGCGCCCCGCTCGCGCGCGCGGCCGCGTCGAACTGGTCGATCGAGCGGCGCATGAACAGCACCTCGCCGGTCAGGTCGGCGTAGTGCGTCCCGGCGCCGGCGCAGGCGCCGGCGAGCGGCAGGCCATACCGCAGGTACGGGCCGACGGTCGTCGCCACGGCGCGCGTCGACGCGGCCAGCTGCGCCAGCGCCGCCGCGTCACCGCTGTCGGCGACCACGAGCGGCCAGTCGGCGGCACGCGCGCCGAGCGCGGCGCGCGTGCGCTCCAGCTTGTCCCGCGAGCGTCCCGCGAGCGCGATCCGCACGTCCGGCGGCGCGGCCCCTTCCAGGTAGTCGGCCGTCAGCCGGCCGACGAATCCGGTCGCTCCGAAGAGGACGACGTCGTGCTCACGGTCATGCGTAGCGGCGCTCATCGCTCCATCCTTGCGCGCCCGGGCCGGAAGTGCCGCAACGTGTCGCGCACGCGATCGCGGCCATCGAGGCCAACGCACGCCACGCCACGCCCGCGACGCTCCCGCAGCGCTGGTATCGCCGGCTCGTCGCAGTCGCCGGTGGCGTCGCCGCGTTCGGCTTGGCGCGAGCAGGCCTGATGGCGCACGGGAGCTTCCGGATTCGGATCGCCCTGACTCAGGGGTTGACGGTCAGCTTCGCGATCGGCACCGACGAGTGCTCGAGCTCGACCTCGAACACCCCGTTGATCTTGGCGGGCACGGTGAACCGTGCCGGTGCGCCGGGACCGACGGTCTTGGCGATGTCGTAGCCGTGCATGTGGACCTCCTCGGGCGCGTCGGCGGTCACCGTCAGGCGGATGACGCCGCCCTGCCGCACCGTGACCTCCTTGACGCCGCCGACCGGCTGGCCGCCCTTGACGCGGATCACCGGACCGGACGGGGCCGTCGCCGTGGGTGCGGCGGCGCTGGTCGTCCTCGCGGCGGCTGTCGGGGTCGCCGAGGTCGTCGTCGCGGCCGGCTTGTCGCTGGGGCGCAGCGCGACGAAGGCGACGACCACCACCGCCACTCCGAGGATCGCCGTCAGCAGCCGTGCGCGGGAGGACATGGCCGGAGTTCTACAAGACCGCTAGGCCTTGAAGTGCATCCCGTGGAAGCCGAACGGGATGTGGTGGGGCACGCGAGCCCGGGCACGCTCCTCGAAGGTCTGCGCGTCCAGCACGAGCAGGAACGATGTCGCGTGCGCGGCGTCGAGCACGACGGACGTGATGACGCCGTCGTCCTCGCGCTTGGGGTTCGGCGCCGGGGTGAAGACCGGCTCGCCCGGGTAGGCGTCGCGCTCACGCCAGAGGCGCGCGTTGCCGCTCTGCACGTCGAGCTTGACGAGCTGGTCGGTGAACGTGCTGCGCCGGGTGCGCGTCCCGATGCCGTAGGCGTAGCGATAGCCGTGCTGGTTGACCTGACCGTAGTTGGTGCGCGGCAGCTCGATGTAGGTGTCGCTCAGCGGGCGGATCGTCGCCCGCGAAGCGGCCGGATCGACCTCGATGCGCTTGGCGATCCCTTGTGGCGCCGCGCTCCTGCCGGACCGCAGGCGCTTGAGGTACAGCGCGTCGACGATGCCGCTGTCCTTGTGCGCACAGACGTCGAGCACGATGCGCCCGCCGCGTTCGAAGGCGTTGATGTGGTGGAAGACGAAGAACGGATCGACGTCCGCCGTCCCGACGACGCCACCCTGCGCTCGGTCGATGACGACGATCCGCGACGGACGCGAACCCTCCCAGCGGAACGTCTGCGCGATCGACTTGCGGTCGGGCTTGAGCAGATCCAGCGGGTTGATCACCCACGGCTGCTGGAACAGCACGACGTAGCGTGGCGTCAGCGCGAACGAGTGCATGTAGCCCGGCTCGGCGGCGTCGAGGAACGCGAGCTCGCGGCGCACCGTGCCCTTCGTCGCGACGACGCGCGTCCCGAACCGCGGCGGGGCGAGCTCGGTCTCGTAGGTGAACGCCTCGCCGGTGGCCGGATCGGCGTGCGGGTGCGCCGTGCCCATGCGCCCGAGCGCCGCCGGGTCGGGGCTGACGCCGAGCGTCTTCAGCGTCCGCGGATCGAACCGCACCGGCTGTGAGATCTCGGTCAGCGCGACGAAGTGGTCGGCCAACCGCGTGACGCTGACGTTGGCGTTCGGGATCCGGCCGACGACGGGCGGTGAGGCCACGCCGGCGAAGATCTTGCGGCACGGGTCCGTCGCGAACTCGGAGTACTTGATCTTCCCGTCGCGCTTCCATGCCAGGTACGGGTCCGAGCGCAGGAACCGGTTGGCGTACGAGACGCGCCCGTTGTCGAAGGCGAACGCGTGCAGCATCGCGAGTCCGTCGAACCAGTGGTTGAAGGGCTGCTTGCCGACCTCGAACTTTGCCGGCCCGTTGCGCACCAAGACACCGGAGAGCCACGGCGGTAGCGCGCCCTCGATGGCCAGGTGCGGAAGGCGGACCTCGCGCTCAAGGCTCTTGAAACCGGCGGCATAGGCCGGCGGCCCACTCGCGGCGAGCGCGTCGGCTGCGGCGCCGAGCGTCGCGCCGAGGCCGCCGGCCAGCGCGAGCGCGCCAGCTCCGCCCGCCCCACGGGCCAGTGCTTCTCGCCGGGTCAGGCCGCTGTGCGCGATCTCACTCATGCCTGCAGCTTGGCAGAGCGCGGGCCGGGCGTGGCGCAGCGGCGCTGTTACGCCGCCGGCTTGCCGGCCTTCGCCGCGTGCTTGGGGCGGATCGCTTCGACGGGCTCATCGGCGACCGTCAGCTCCAGCAGTTCGGCGTAGGCCCGCTGGAGTTCGTCGGCGATGAACCACGGATCCGGGACCGCCTCGCGACAGCCGACGATCCCGAAGTCGACGCGGTCCAGGTAACTGATGATCGTCAGGTTCAGCCCCATCCCGTCCGTGATCACCGACAGCGGGTAGTTGGCCTCCAGCCGCGCGCCGGCCAGGTACATCGGCACCGGCGACCCCGGCACGTTGGAGATCACGAGGTTCAGCGGCGGGCTCAGCTGCCCCGACGCGGCGATGCCGAGGAGCAGACGGGCGGTGCGCCCGAGCAGGACGGGCGGGATCGCCTCGTTGGCGTCGTTGATCAGCATCCGCGGCGTCGTCTCGTGGCGCGCCTTGGCCTTCTTCATCGCCCGATGCGCCTTGCGCACCCGCTTGGCGGGCTCGTGCTCGGTCGTCGGGATCGGCACGGTCATCATCGACACGCGATTGCCGAACGTCCCGAACTCCTCGGGCAACCGCACCGACACCGGCACCATCGCAAGCAGCGGCTTGGTCGGCAGGTCCTCGTGCTCGATCAGCCATTCGCGCACCGCGCTGGCGCAGATCGCGATGACGACGTCGTTGACCGTCACGTCGAAGTGGTTCTTGATCTGCTTGATCCCGTCCAGCGAGACGGTCTCGAACGCGATCGAGCGATGCGCCGAGATGCGGGTGTTGAGGATCGTCCGCGGGGCCGCGAGTGCCTCGACGTCGGGCTCGGCCTCGCGCCCCGGCCAGTGCCCCTCGACGTAGCGCGCTGCTGACGCGACGGCGCGGACGCCGGGGACGCTGCGGAACGTCGGGATCAGATCGAGATTCGGCAGCGTCTGCGGGACATGACGCAGGGCCCGCGCGGTGTGCCGCGGCATGCCGGTGAGCGCTCGTGCCGTCAGCTCGACGCGGCCGGGAACGGGGTCGGCGGCGGGCACCGCCGCGGGCGGCGGGATCTCGCGGCCGCTGGGTGCAAGGTCGAGCATCGTGAGCAGGATCTCGGCCCCCGACAAGCCGTCCAGCGCCGCGTGGTGGACCTTGGTCAGCACGCCGACGCGCCCGCCCTCAAGGCCGTGGATCAGGTAGAGCTCCCACAACGGCCGCGCGCGATCCAGCCGCCGCTCGAAGATCCGCGCCGTCTGGTCGGCGAGCTGGTGCAGATTGCCGGGAGCCGGGAGCCCGACTTCGCGCACGTGGTAGTCCAGGTCGGGCTCGGGATCCACACCCCAGTAGGGGTGGTCGAGGTCGAACGGCACGCGGACGAGCTTCCAGGTGAACGGCGCAAGCAGGTGCATCCGCTGACGCAGCAGTGTCCGCACGCTCTCGACCGTCAGGCGTCCGCCCGGAGCGGTCGACGGGTCGTAGATCGCCATGCTGCCGACGTGCCCATGCGTGCGGTCGTTCTCGACCGCCAGGAACTGCACATCGAGACTGGTCAGCTGGCGCACGGCGCGATCGTACGCCTCCCGAAGGCGGCGTGCACGAGTTCCGCGGACGCGAAACCATGGTGCGCGTCCCGTGTATGCCTCAATGCAGCAGTGCACGAAGCGGCCCGATACGGCATAGTTGAGGTCGCCTTTACGGCGACGTGGGACGTTTCGCGGCACTGTGGGTATACCGCAGGCGCAGTCCCCACTCCCCAAACGGCCGCTGCAGTCTGGCGCCGCCCCGCCTCGCCCACGTCGGAGACAGTTGCGCGAACAACGATTTCGCGCTAAAATCCGACCACCCGAATCGGATATTGATATGACGCTGAACATCATCACCGCCCCCACCGACGAGCCCCGTGAGACCCTCACGGTGGCCGACCCCGTCGATCAGCTGCTGCGCCGCGCATCGCAGTACCGCCTGCTGCGCCCGCATGAGGAGCTCGAGCTCGCCAAGGGCATCGAGCGCGGCGACCTGTACGCGAAGGACATGCTGATCAACTCCAACCTGCGCCTCGTGGTCTCGATCGCGCGCCGCTACCAGGGCCTCGGCCTCGGTATGGGCGACCTGGTCCAGGAGGGCATGATCGGACTGATCCGCGCGGCGGAGAAGTTCGACTACCGCAAGGGCTTCCGCTTCTCGACGTACGCCACGTTGTGGATCCGTCAGGCGATCCAGCGCGGGCTCGACAACACGGCCCGCACCGTCCGCCTGCCGGCGAACGTCGCGCAGCAGACCCGCAAGGTCGACCGCATCGCCGCCGACCTCGCAGCCAAGCTGGAGCGCGACCCGACGGTCGAGGAGATCGCCGCCGAGACGGGCTTCGAGCCCGACGAGGTCGAGCGTCTGCGCAAGCTCGATTCGCGTCCCGCGAGTCTTGACGCCCGCGTGGGCGATGACGACTCCGCGTCGCTCGGCGAGCTGCTCGACAGCCACGCTCCGACGCCTGAAGAGGTCGTCGCGGTTGACGAAGTCGCGACGAAGCTCGACGCCGCGCTGGCCGAGCTGCCCGAGGCCGAGCGGTCGGTCATCGAGCTGCGCTTCGGTCGCAGCGGCGAGGAGCCGCACACCGCGGCCCAGACCGGCCGGCGCCTGGGCGTCAGCACGGCCGAGGCCCAGCGCCTCGAGCAGCGGGCCCTCTCACGCCTCGCCCAGCTCGACAGCGTCGCCGCGCTGCGCGAAGCCGCGTAAACCCCGACCCCACACCCGCTTGACCGAGCGCCCGCCATTCCGGCGGGCGCTCGGCGTTTGCGGGATGGGCGGGAGCGTTCTCAGCCGGTGACGATGACCGTCACGGCGCGCGAGTAGCCGTTGGCAAACGGATGATCCGGGCGCGGCGGAATGCGCAGACGGAAGCGGTAGCGCACCGTCCCGCGCGTCGCCGTGAACCGGTACCCGGCGCGCCAGTACCCGCGTCCGTCGCTGCGCAGGCCACTCGTGCGGACCGGCTGCCAGCGCCCGCGCAGCGGGTTGTAGCCCTGCAACTCCAGCTCGCGGCCGCGAGCCGGGAGGAAGCCGCCCAGCACGCGGCCCGAGAAGCGGGCGACGTCGCCGTTGCGCAGCGTGCGGCGAGCGACGCGGATCGTCGCGCGTGCCGGGACGGCGACGCGCAGGGTCCGGCTGATCGCGCCGACGGTGAGTTCATCGGGCTCGGTCACGAGCCGCAGCTCGCGGCTGGGGCCGGCCGGAAGCGTCACGTCGATGGCGCCGTCGACACCGGTCGCGTCCGTCGCGATCGTGGTCCAGTCGCCGGCCGTGATGCGGCGCTGGACGAGGACGACGCGGCCACCGGTGGGCGTTCCGTCGGCATCGGTGAGCCAGCCCTGGATGCGGACGCGACGACTGAGCGCAAGCGTCCTGCGTGCGCCCCCGTCGAGCGGGTCGTCGCCGTCGAACGCGACCTGCAGGTGCAGCTGCGCGCGCAACGGGAAGCGCAGCTGCGCGCCGGCGCTGCCGGCGGTCTGGCTCGCAAAGCGGTCGATGTTGCCGACGTTGCCGGCACAGTCCTCGACGCGAAAGCGGACGTCATATGCGCCGGCCGGCAGATGGTCGTCGTCGAGATCAGCCCACGCTTCGCGGCCCTCGAGCGTCGCCTCCTGCTGATGCCAGACGACGTCGCCGCGCCGGCGCAGCTCAACCACCGCGGAGCGCACGCAGAGATCGTCGATCACGGCGCGCAGCCGGCGCGGACGGCCCGGGTCGCGGGCCAGGATCTCGCCGGTCGGCGCGGTCCGATCGACACGGACCCGCAGGACGCGCTCGCGGCTCACGTTGCCGGCCGTGTCGTAGGCGCGGACGGTGATCGCATGATCGCCGTTGGCGGCCAGTGCGATCGTCGCGTCGGCCCCGCGGACGACGACCGACTCGCCCCCGTCGACCGCGTAGACCACGCGCGCGCCCGCGGTTTCAGGTTCGCCGGGAGCGGCCGGCGCCATGCCCGACAGGTCGTCTGCGGCGTGGACCGCGACCTTCGTCTCGCGGCCGACCCAGTCGGTGTCCGCACCGTCGGGATCGCGGGCGACGCCGAGCAGCGGCGGCGTGCGATCGACGCGAACCTGCGCCGTGGTGACGACGCTCGACGCGACGCCCGATCCGCCGATCGTGCGAGCGCGGATCGTCGTGGCGCCTTCCGGCAGCGCTCCGAGCGAGACCGACGGGTGTTCGCCGTCGACCGTGGCGGTCTGCCCCGGCGTGCCGCCACCGGTGGCGACGGCGAAACCGCCGATGCCGGATGGTCCGCGCGCCTGACCGGCGGCCAGTGCGAGCCCGATGCTCGGTGTGGCCTCGCGGGTCCAGGCCGCGGCGCCGCTGACCTCGGTGGCCCCGGGAACGATGTCGTCGAAGCGCAGTGGCGCGGACCAGTCGCTCTTGACGCCGGCGCGTAGGGCGTCGGTCGCCCAGAAGCGCGCCTTCCACGTTCCCGCCGACGGCGCCGCGACGCTGGCGGCGGTGATCGCGCCGGCGGTGGAGCCGGCGGAGCACGCCGTGCCGTCCTCGCGGCAGACCTCCCAGCCGGTGCGCTGGATGCCCGAGCCGCCCGCCGGATCGGCCTCGGTCACATGGAGGTCGAAGCCGTTGCTGCTGCGCCAGGTCGAGGCCGTGATCGTGTCAACGGCGGAGACGACCGGGGCGTTGTTGTCGACCAGCAGTGGCACGTCGGCCGAGGCCTGGTTGTAACCCGCGTCCTCGGCGTGGAGGTTGACCGTATGGCGGCCGTCGGAGAACCCGGCGATCGAGAGCGGCGCGGCGTTGATGCCGGTGTCTGCCGGGCACGGCGCCATCGCGTACGGATCGCAGGGGAACTGCCGCTGCTGCTGCGCGCCCGAGCCATCGATCGTGAACCACGTCCGGCGCACGCCGGCGCTGTCGGTCGCGCCGACTGACGCGCTGATCGCGCCCGTCGCCCAGCCCGCCGACCAGCCGTTGCCGGCGGTCGAGACCTGCGGCGCGACCGGATCGGACACGTCAAGCGTCGCGTCGTCGAGATCGACGACGCCGCGCAGGCGATCGCGACTGCAGCCGGTCCAGACCGCGCAGGTGACCGTGAGGTCGATGTGCGTGGCACCGGCGCTCGGCGTCAGGTCGATCCCGAGCATCGGCGGGCCGCCCCACGAGCACGGCTGGCGGAACCCGCACCACAGTGAGCCGACGTCGTCGGCGATGCCCGACCGCCAGCCTTCGGCGAACGTCGAGCCCATGTCGTCGAACGCCGTCGCCGATCCGCGCACCCGCGTGATCGAGGTTCCGGCGGGCGCCTGCGCGCGCAGACCGCCACTGGCGAACAGCGGCGCCAGCGCGCCGACTCCGGGGGGATTGACGCTGTTGCGGACGCGGACCCCGCCGGACTGGTAGCCGCTGCCGGTGAACTGGGGGCGGCAGCCCGGTTCGGCGGCGACGTAGACGCCATCGCCAAACGGCGCGAAGGCGCGATTGGCACCACTGGCGTCGCAGACGCTGACGGTGTAGGTGCCGGCGCGCGCGGGGACACTCGCGCAGCCCAGGAGAACCAGTCCGACGACGGTGATGATGAATGCCGCGCGTGCGAAGGCGGCGGGCGTTGCGCGAGGCGCATGGTCCGACATGTACGAATCCCTTGTTCCGGATGTCCCCCCGCCTCCTGCGGGGAGGGGGCTGTCCTTGCCCCTAGGTGATCGCCGCGCCAGTTTCCCCCCGGTCCGCGATCGTCGCCGACCGTAGGGAAGGACGACCGGCGTTCCAAGTGGAACACTTGCCGAGTGCCGGAACTGCCTGAGGTAGAGATCACGGCGCGACGGCTGGAAAGCGCGCTGCGCGGGGCTCCGATCGCCGCGGCGAGCGCTCCGGGCATCAACGCGCTGAAGACGTTCGACCCGCCGCTCGGCGCATTGAGCGGACGAACGATCGACGCGGTGCGCCGCCGGGGCAAGCACCTCGTCGTCGACGTGTCGGGCGATCTGTCGCTGCTGATTCACCTGATGTCGGCCGGCCGGCTGCAGCTGTTCGACACGCCGGCGACGCTGCGCGATCGCACGTCGCGGCTGCTGGTCGACCTCGACGATGGGCGTCAGCTGCGGCTGCGCGAGTTCGGCACGCGCCAGGCCGCCTGGGTCAAGCTGCTCGCCCGAGAGGCCGTCGAACAGGACGACGCGATCGCCAAACTCGGGCCCGAGGCGTGGCCCGACCCGCCCGATCTCGCGTCCCTGCTGGCACCCCACGGCGCGCGCCCGCTGCATGCGGCGCTGCGCGATCAACGGATCATCACCGGGATCGGTCGCTCATGGGTCGACGAGATCCTCTGGACCGCGCGGTTGTCGCCGTTCCACCGCGCCAACGACCTGAGCGACGAGCAGAGCGCCGCCCTGCGGGCCGCCGTGATCGAACGGCTCACTGGCGCAATCGAGCTGTACGAGGGGGTCGTCCGGCTGCCGATTCCCGACAAGCTGCCGCTGCCGCTCCAGGTGCATCGGCACGAGGGAGAGCCGTGCCCGCGCTGCGGAACGACGATCGCCGCCGTCCACTACGAGAGCTACGTGCTGTGTTATTGCCCCCAGGACCAGACGGGCGGGCGGGTCCTGAAGGATCGCCGCCTCTCGCGGCTGCTGAAGTAGCGCAGTCGGTCGGCGTCGTAAGGTCACGAAACCCGCACCCGACCGCAAGGAGCACCGATGATCGAGATCGGCGAGCAGGCCCCGGACTTCACGCTGCCTGACCACGACGGCGACAGCGTCGCGCTCGGGACGCTCCGTGGGCGGCCGGTCGTCGTCTATTTCTACCCCAAGGCCGGCACGCCCGGCTGCACGACGCAGGCCTGTGGCGTGCGCGACCACCTGCCGCAGTACGAGAACAGCGGCGCGGTCGTCATCGGCATCTCCCCCGACCCCGTCAAGAAGGTGAAGAAGTTCCACGACGACCAGCAGCTGAACTTCACGCTGCTGGCCGACGAGGACCACGCGGTGTGCGAGGCCTACGGCGTCTGGGCCGAGAAGTCGATGTACGGCAGGACCTACTGGGGTGCGCTGCGGGCGACGTTCATCATTGATGGTGACGGCGTCGTGCGGCATGTGATCCCGAAGGTCTCGCCGAAGACGCATGACGAGCAGGTGCTCGCCGCATTGGAGAATCTCAGCACGCCCGCCTGAAGCTCTCGCAGTTCTCGAAAGGGTCGTTTCGGTTTGTGTGCTGCGGGTAGTGAGACTCTGCCGTGAACCCCGGGCACGATGCTCCGGGCTCACAGCGGGGGAATGTTGCCTGACCGTTCGACCTCACTGCTGCGACGCCTGCCGTGCCTCGTCTGGATCGTGACGATGACGCTCAGCGCCGCGATCGGCGGTGCCCGCGCGCGTGAAGCGGCGGCGGCGGATCCGGTGCTGGGTCTCGCCGACGACGGCGGGCTCGTCACGAATCCGGTGAACCCCGACGCCGTCCTGTTGGCGGGCGCCGCCCGCGGGATGCGGTTCGTGCGTCTGGTCGCGTACATGGGGAGTTATCCGGACGACGACCGCTACGTCCACGCCGCGGAGCGGGCGGCGGCTCACGGACTCGGTCTCGACGTGGTCCTGGCTCTTCCCTGGTCGACGGCGCAGGCAGGCGTGGAGCCCTCGGAGTTCGCGGCATGGGCGGCGCGGCTCGCGGAGCGGCTCAGCGTGATCGGGGCGCCGCTGCGCCTCTCGGTGCTCAACGAACCCGACCTGCTCCTGGCGGCGTCTGACGACTGCAATCCCCTAGCGGTGAACGACGTCGTTCGCTCGGCCGGGTACATCCCGACCAAGAGACGGGTTCGCGTCGCCGTGCGTCGATCGAGGCTCGTGGCGCGCTCGCGGGTCTTGCGATCTGGCGGGCACCCCGCGCGAACTCGCCGCCGGCCGGACCGGGCTCGACATCGGACCCACCGCCGCGGGCGGAAGACCCGCGTCGTCTGGACGTCGCACGTGTGGAAGACGCTGACCTTCCTGCGGCCGGTCGACTCGACGATCGAGGTCTCGAGGTTGACGGTGAGGCAGGGCTGCCTCTCGATCCAGCGCGCCCGCCGTGCCGCGGCGTTCCTCGCCGCTGCGATCCCCGCCGTCCGGCGAACGGCGCCTGGAGTCGAAGTCGGCGCCGGCGAGACATCGCCGGTCGCGGGTGTCGACGTCTTCATCCGCGAACTCGCGCGCCAGGGCATCCCACCGATCGACCGCTGGGCGCATCACCCCTATCCCTGCATCTCCGGGGGCACGGAGGTCGCGTGCGCGAGCGGCGAGATCGGATCGAGCCGGCTCGGCGAGTACGCGGCTCTGATCCACGAACTGTTCGGCGCGACGCTGCCCCTCGACCTCACCGAGTTCGGGGTGCTCCATCGCTCTGTCGGTGACGCCGGCGTGCGCGCGTCAATCTGGCGGACGCTGTTCGCTCGCGCATGCGATGCCGGCGCCCGCACGATCGTCGTCTACCAATGGACTCCCACGCCCGATGGCGAGGGTCGCACGTGGGACACGTCGATCCTCGGCGTCGGCTTGAGCGAAACGCCGGAGTCGACACAGCTGAGCGCGCTGTCCTGCGCCACTGCGACGACCGGCTGAGATCCTTGGGACCGGTCGCGACGTGCGGGACCTACACTCGCGCGGTGCCCGCCCCAGCCGCCGTGGTGTTCGACAACGACGGGCTGACGCTCGACACCGAGACGGTCTGGACGCGTGCCGAGGTGGCGCTGTTCGCGCGTCGCGGGCTGGAGTTCACGCACGCCGACAAGCTCGAACTCGTCGGGACCGCGGCGCCGGTTGCGGCCGGAAAGCTGGCGGCGATGCTCGGCGCGTCGCCGGCCGACGGCGACGCGATCTATGGCGAACTGCGCGAGCTCGTGCTGGCGGAACTCGCCGGCGGTTGCGAGCCGATGCCGGGTGCCGTCGAACTCCTGACGGCGCTGCGTGAGCGCCGGATCCCGCTTGGCCTGTGCTCGAATTCGCCGCGGGCGTTCGTCGACCTGGCGCTGCGCGGCAGCGGCCTGGCGGCGGCGTTCGACGTGACGCTCGCCGGCGACGAGGTGGACCATCCCAAGCCGGCACCCGAGCCGTATCTCGCGGTGTGTGCGGCACTCGGCGCGGCGCCGGCTGACAGCGTCGCGCTCGAGGATTCCCCGACGGGCGCTGCAAGCGCGCGGGCTGCGGGGATGCGCGTGCTCGGCGTCCCGGCGGTCGACGGCGTGCGGCTCGACGACGTCGCGCACGAGGTTCACGCGTCGCTCCGGTCGCCGGGCATCTGGGCTGCGCTGGGGCTTTGAGGCGCCGGCGTCAGCCGCCCGCGATCGAGCCTGACGGATACCGCCGGCGGAACACCCAGTAGGCGATCCCGCCGATCGGAACCGGCAGCCAGTACGACCACAGGCGCCACGCCAGCGTCGCGAGCACGGCATCGCCGCCGTTGACGCCGATCAGCGCGAGCGTGCCGGTCAGGCCGGCCTCGACGAAGCCGAGCCCACCCGGCGTCAGCGGGATCTGCGCCAGCAACTGGGCGATGCAATAGGCGAGCAGCACCAGCGGGAGTGCGGGGTGCGACCCGACGGCCGCCAGCGCGGCGACGAGCACGCCGAGGTCGAGCAGCCACTTCAGGACCGACGCGAGCAGCGCACGCTTCCAGCGCTCGCCGACGATGCCGAGCATCAGATCGCGCTCGTGGATCAGGCGATCGGGCAGGCCGGTCAGCGGCGGCGCGTGCGGGCGCAGGCGATTGTGCACTCGCTGGATGCGATCGCCGACGACCCGCAGCGGCCCTTCGCTGACGACGAGCACGATCGCGCCGGCGCCGAGTGCGACCAGGAACACACCGACCCAGACGAGCGACTGGCGCAGGCCGCGATCGATCGGCAGGCCGAGCAGGATCGCCGGAACCGCGAGGAACGGCAGGCCGAGCAGCACGCCGAAGGTGAGGATGTTCGTCGCCGTCAGGCCGGTCGCGGCCGAGCCGCGCGGTGTCCCGGAATCGACGAGCATCCGGTACTGCAGCGCCCCCGCAGCCGCGCCGCCGCCGGGGACGATGCGCCCGAGCGCGTTGGCGGCGAGCTGCGACATCGCGATCTCCCACCACCCGGCGCGGCGGATCGCGATCCACTCGACGGCCCAGACGGCCGCGAAGCTCGCAGCCTCGAGCAGCGCCATGATCGGAAACCACCACCAGGTCAAGGTCGCCAGCCGCGGCGCCGAGGACAGCGTCTCGACGACGCTGGGACCGACGATGTTGAAGCTGACCAGTGCAATCGTCAGCACGACGAGCCAGCGGATGATCTGACGCCGGGTACTCGCCGGCGCCGCCTCGATCCGCTCGTCGATCCACTCGCCCGCGATCCGCTCGAGCTCGGCCTGCTCGGCCGCATCGCGAGGGCGCTCCAGAGGCTTGGCGATCCGCGGCGTCACCGGCGCGTTACCCGACCTGCACGTCGATCGCCGCGGCTGCCGTACGCGCCATCGCGCGCGCCGAATCGGCGTCCTGCGCGGTCGCCAGGGCCACGCCCATCCGGCGCCCGGGCCGCGCGTCGGGCTTGCCGAAGATCCGCAGGTCGACAGCGTCCGAGGTGGCGAGCGCCGCATCGAGGCCGGCGTACCGCGGCGCGTCACCGGTGCCGGTCGCCAGCACGACGGCGCTGGCCCCGGGAGCGAGCAGCTCGACCTCCCCCGTCGGAACGGGAAGCCCGAGGATCGCCCGCGCGTGAAGCGCGAACTCCGACAGGGTCTGCGTCGCCATCGTGACCATGCCGGTGTCGTGCGGCCGCGGCGAGACCTCACTGAAGAGGACGTCGTCGCCGCGTACGAACAGCTCGACGCCGAAGATGCCCGTCCCGCCGAGGGCGCCGGTGATGGTCGTCGCGACCGCGATCGCGTGCGCGCGAGCAGCGTCGCTCATCGGCTGCGGCTGCCAGCTCTCGCGGTAGTCGCCGTCGACCTGGATGTGGCCGATCGGCGCGCAGAACGACGTTCCGCCCGCGTGGCGGACGGTCAGCAACGTGATCTCGTAGTCGAACTCGACGAATCCCTCGGCGATCACGCGCGACCCGGCGACTCGCCCCGCCGACTGTGCGTGGTCCCACGCGCGATCGGCGTCCTCCTGCGAGGTCACGACCGACTGGCCCTTGCCGCTCGAGGACATGACGGGCTTCAGCACGCACGGTGCTCCGAGGTCGGCGACCGCGCCGCGGACCTCGGCGAGCGAATCGCAGAACCGGTACGGCGACGTCGGCAGTCCCAGCTCCTCGGCAGCCAGGCGGCGAATGCCCTCGCGGTCCATCGTCAGGCGGGCGGCGCGCGCCGTCGGGACGACGTGCAGCCCGTCGGCCTCCAGCTCCACGAGCACCGCGGTGGCGATCGCCTCGAGCTCCGGCACGACCAGCAGCCGGCCGTGCGGGCGGGCGCGCTCGGCCTGGAGCAGGGCGCGCAGCTCGTCGGCATCGGTCATGTCGATCACCGCGGAGCGGTCGGCAACCTGCATCGCCGGCGCGCCGGCGTAGCGATCGACCGCGACCACCTCGCAGCCGAGGCGCTTGGCCTCGATCGCCACCTCGCGGCCGAGTTCGCCGGATCCCAGGAGCACGAGCCGCGTGGCCCCGGCGGTGTTCGGCGTTCCCTGCGCGCTCGGCATCGGCCCCGGACCCTACGCGATGAGCGGTGGGCGCCCATCTAGGCTTGCCGCGTGGTCCAGGCATCGATCCTCGACGGCGCCGCCAACTTCTTCGACGCCGTCGGGAGCTTCTTCGACAGTCTCGCCCACGTCCGGATCCTGCCGCTGCTGGCCGGCATGATCGTGTTCGTCGCCTACCTGTCGCTGCGCGCCCTGGCGCTGAACAACATCCTGCGCGCCGCCTATCCGGGCGAGCGCTTCGACTTCCGGCGCATCTGGGGCGCGTACATCGCCGCCTACGGGTTCAACAACGTCGTGCCCGCGCGCGGTGGCGACGTGATCAAGCTGTTCCTCGTCAAGACGTCGATCCCGGCCTCGCACTACCCGGCGGTTGCGGCATCGTTCCTGGTCGAGAGCGTGTTCGACCTGACGATGGCCGTCCCGGTGCTGCTGTTCGCCTTCACGCAGGGGGTCTTCCCCAAGCCGCCGGACTTCTCGAAGCTGGAGGCGTTCGACCTGTCGTTCTTCGCCGGGCATCCGCGCTTCACGCTGTTCGTGCTCACAGCACTCGCGGTCCTGCTGCTGGCGCTGTTCGCGCTGCTCTCGCGACGCGTGGCGGCGTTCTGGGAAGAGGTGCGCCAGGGCCTGTCGATCCTGCGGGATCGCAGGCGCTACCGCAACGAGGTCTGGCTCGTGCAGTTCGCCGGCTGGCTGCTGCGCTGCGCGGCGTTCTGGTTCCTCCTGGAGGCGTTCGGGATCGGCGGATCGGTGCGCAACGTGCTGCTCGTGCTCGGCGTCAACGCCGTCGCGGCCGTGGTGCCGTTCACCCCCGGCGGCGCCGGCGTCCAGCAGGCACTGCTGGTGAAGGTGTTCGCCGGGACGGCGGCGGCGTCGACCGTCGCGGCGTACTCGGTCGGCCAGCAGATCGCGATCGCGACCGTCTCGCTCGGCGTCGGCTTCGCCGCGCTCGCACTCGTCTTCGGGTTCCGCTCGTTCCGCGACGTCATCGACGCCGGCCGCGAGCACCGCGCGGCGGAGCGGACACCGCCGGTCTAGGTGAGCCCGGTGCGGGCTTCTCGCACGAGCGTGACCGCCTCGGGGAAGACGACCGCCATCACGGCGCGGATCTGCTCGGCCTGCTCGGTCGTCGTGCCCTGCACGTTGACGCGGTTGATCGCCGCGACGGTCATGTCGACCGCGAGCTTGATCGCGTTGTCGGCCCACGCGAGCGACTGCTGGCTCTGCATCTGCTCCGCGAACTCCGCCATCCGCCGCTGGAGCTCCTCAGGGTCACCGAACATGCCTCCGAAACCTTCCATGGTTCAATCGTAGGCCATGACACCACTTGCCCCCGGAGCCGGCGTCGATCTCGCCTACCGCGAGGACGGCACGGGCGCTGCGGTGGTGCTCGTCCACGACCTCGGCGGAGACGATCTGGCGATGGGGCCGCTGGTATCCGAGCTGTCGCGAGAGGCCCGCGTGATCCGTTACGCCCGCCGTGGATATGGCGCCAGCAGTGCGCCCGAGCCCTACGCCGGGACGACCGTCATGGAGCAGGGCGAGGATCTTGCCGCGCTGCTGGGCGCCCTCGAGATCACCGGCGCGCTGGCCGTCGGCGACGGGTTCGGCGCGTTGATCGTGCTCGACGTGGCGCGCCGGCATCCGGGCCTGCTCGCCGCCGCCGTCCTGCACGAGCCGCCGCTGCTGGCGTTCGTGCCCGACGCGGCGCGCGTGCTGTCCGACGAGCGCGCGCGGATCGAGGCGGCGGTCGCGGGCGGCGGTCCGCCCGCCGGCGTCGCCGCGTGGCTGGATGCGCGGCCCGGGCGCGAAGGCCGCGAGCGCGCGCTGGCAGTGCCCGGCGCCTTCTTCGCCGACTACGCCGGCAGTTCGACGTTCGCGGCGACGCGCGCCGAGCTGCGGGCGATCGGCCTTCCGACGGCGGTCGTCACCGGGCCGACCACCCGAGCGCATCTCGTCGCCGCCGCCGACGCGCTGGTCGCGCTGCTCGCGGACGGGCGGCGCGTGCCCGATGGTGACGTGGCTGCTGCGACTCGAACGCTCCTCGTAGACTGAGCGGCCGCGGCCCTCGGGCTGCGCCCGCGCCGATGTCGACCCCCGCTCCCCAGGCCACGACTCCCGAGCAGGCCCTCGCCTGGGAGGCTGCCCATCGCACCCGCGCCGCCGCCGCGAGCATCGCCGCGGCCGTCCTGACGTTGCTCGGCAGCGTTCTGACCACGGTCGGGTTCAACGGCATCCCGAGCTACGCCTCGGCGGTCGTCACGCCGATTGACACGCTCGGCCACCTCGCCGCCGGTACAGCGATCCCACAGGGTCGCGGCGCGCTGCAGGTGCTGTATCTGGCCGACCATGCGGCAGTCCCCGTCGGCGGGGCGATCGTCCAGGGGATCGGCGGCCTGCTGCTGTTCTTCCCGGCCGCCTACCTGTACTCGGCGACGAAGGCGCGCAACCCGACGCTGCTGCGACTGACGCTGATCGCCGCCGCCGCCGGAGCGGCGATGTACGGCATCGGCACCGCGGCGAGCGGCATCGCCCGCTACACCGCGGCGACCGGCCTGGCCGCCGACGCGACGAACGCCGACGCCGTCGACGCCCTGCAGGGCGCCGGGGTGCTGGTCGCGGCCGCGATCCAGCAGCTCGGCGGGTTCCTGCTCGGCTTCACGTTCGTGATGCTCGGCCTGAACGCGATGCGCGTCGGTCTGCTGACCCGGTTCATGGGCATTCTCGGCGTGATCACGGGCGCGACGTTCGTCCTGCCGCTGGACCAGCAGGGCATCCTGCGCTCGTTCTGGCTCGGCGCGCTGGGCTCGCTGATCGCCGGGCGCTGGCCGAGCGCGCTGCCCGCCTGGGACACCGGCCGCGCCGTCCCGTGGCCGACGGCGCAGCAGCAGCGCGAGCGGCGCGAGGGCGGCGGAACGCTCGCTCCTGCGACGCCAGCGCCGGCACCGCGCGCACCGAGCCCGAACGCGTCGAAGAAGAAGCGCAAGCGCAAGTAGCTGGACGCCGTGGTGGACTAGGGTCGAAGGGAACGTTCCCCGGACTCAGGAGTGCCACCCGATGGCCGACGACGCCCAGCTGGACCAGGAGCTCGCCGAACTGCTCGACCGCGAGTGGTTCATGCCGCCGCAGAACTTTGTCGACGACGCGCTGATCACCGACCTGTCGGTTCACGAGGCCGCTGAGCGCGATCCGGTCGGGTGGTGGGCGGAGCAGGCGCGGGCGCTGGACTGGGCGACGGAGCCGACGCAGGCGCTCGACGACAGCGACGCGCCGTTCTACCGCTGGTTCGCGGACGGCCGGATCAACGCGTCGCACAACTGCCTGGACCGCCACGTCGCCGCGGGCCTCGGCGACCGCGTCGCGTTCCACTGGCACGGTGAGGAGGGCGAGCACCGTGAGCTGACGTACGCATGGCTGCTGGCCGAGACGCAGAAGCTGGCCAGTGCGCTCAAGGAGCGCGGCGTCGCACCGGGCGATGTCGTCGGGATCTACCTGCCGATGATCCCCGAGGTGATCGTCGCGATGCTGGCGTGTGCGCGGATCGGCGCGCCGCACAACGTCGTCTTCGGCGGCTTCAGCGCCGAGTCGGTCGCCGAGCGGATGGCGTTCTCGCACGCCAAGGCGCTGATCACGGTCGACGGCGCGCGGCGCAAGGGCAAGACGGCGCCGGTCAAAGCCGAGGTCGACGCCGTGCTCGGCGCCGACGCGAGCATCGAGACCGTCATCGTCGTGCGGCACACCGGCATCGACTGCGCGATGACCGACGGCCGCGATGTCTTCTACGACGAGATCACCGCGGCGGCCGACCCGGTCTGCCCGCCCGAGCCCCTGGAGGCCGAGCACCCGCTGTTCATCCTCTACTCGAGCGGGTCGACGGCCAAGCCCAAGGGGATCCTGCACACCACCGGCGGCTATCTGACCGGCGTGGCGTGGTCGTTCAAGCACGTCTTCGACCTCAAGCCCGAGCGCGACGTCTTCTTCTGCACGGCCGACGTCGGCTGGATCACCGGCCACAGCTACATGATCTACGGACCGATGGCGAACGCCGCGACGTCGGTGATGTACGAGGGCGCGCCCGACTATCCCTCGACCGACGTCTGGTGGAAGCTCTGCGCCGAGCGCGGCGTGACGATCTTCTACACCGCGCCGACGGCGATCCGCACGTGCATCAAGTGGGGGGCGCAGGAGGTGCAGCGCCACGACCTCAGCAGGCTGCGGCTGATCGGGACAGTCGGCGAGCCGATCAACCCCAAGGCGTGGGTCTGGTACTGGCGGGTCGTCGGCGGCGGGAACTGCCCGGTCGTCGACACGTGGTGGCAGACCGAGACCGGGCAGATCATGATCACGACGCTCCCGGGCGCGCAGCCGATGAAGCCGGGCTCGGCCGGGACCCCGCTGCCGGGCGTGCTGGCGTCGGTCGTCGACAACGACGGCATCGAGGTCGATGGCGACGAGCAGGGCCTGCTGACGCTGCGCCGGCCGTGGCCAGGGATGCTGCGCACGCTGTACCACGAGCGCGAGCGCTACCTGTCCGGTTACTGGGAGCGGTTCGGGGCGCCGGTCTACTTCGTCGGCGACGCGGCCCGCAAGGACGACAACGACTACTTCTGGGTGATCGGCCGCGTCGATGACGTCATCAACGTCTCCGGTCACCGGATGTCGACGGCCGAGGTCGAGTCGGCGATCGTCAGCCACCCGAAGGTCGCTGAGGCGGCGGTCATCGGGCAGAACGACGAGCAGACCGGGCAGGCGATCTGTGCCTTCGTCACCGTCCGCGGCGAGGTCGCCGAGGACGACGCGCTGAAGGCCGAACTGCTCGAGCACGTGGCGCAGCGGATCGGCAAGCTCGCTCGGCCGCGGCGGATCGTCTGGGCCGGCGAGTTGCCCAAGACCCGCTCAGGCAAGATCATGCGCCGGCTGCTCCGCGACATCGCCGAGGGCCACGAGCTGGGCGACGTCACGACGCTGCGCGACCCCGGCGTGATGGCCGAGCTGCAGCAGAAGATCAGCCAGCGCGGCGACGAGGAGTAGGCACCGGGGCTACTCCGACAGGCCGAGCACCCGGCCGAGGAACCGCCGCGTCTCGGGCTGCTCGGGCGCGGTGAAGATCGACGCCGGCGCGCCGCGCTCGAGGATCCGCCCCTGGTGCAGGAAGCAGACCTCGTCGGCGACGTCGCGCGCAAAGCCCATCTCGTGGGTCGCAATCAGCATCGTCATGCCGTCGGCCTTGAGCTCGCGGATCAGCTCGAGCACCTCCCCCACGAGCTCCGGATCGAGGGCACTGGTCACCTCGTCGAGCAACAGCGCGCGCGGGCGTGTGGCGAGCGCGCGGACGATCGCGACGCGCTGCTGCTGGCCGCCGGAGAGCTGGTCGGGATGGTCGTCCTCACGGCCGCCAAGGCCGAACCGCGTCAGCAGCTCGCGCCCGTGATCGGTCGCCTCGCGGCGATGCATCCCGTGCGCCCGCAGCGGCGCCAGCATCACGTTCTGCAGCACGCTGAGGTGCGGGAACAGGTTGAACGCCTGGAACACCATCCCCAGGTGGCGGCGCGTCGCGACGACGTCGCAGGCCGGGTCGGTGATCACCTCGCCGTCGAGGAAGATGTCGCCGTCGTCGATCTCGTCCAGCAGATCGACACAGCGCAGCAGCGTCGACTTGCCGGAACCTGACGCTCCGATCAGCACGACGGCCTCGTGCTCGCGGACGGCGACGTCGATCCCGCGCAGCACCTCGAGCTCACCGTAGGCCTTGGTGACGCCGCGCAGTTCGACGACCGGAACCGTGCTCATCGGACCACTCCGCTGACCGGCGGGCGGCTGCCGCGCTGCATCCGGTCGACGAGTCGCGCCAGCGGGATCGTCACGGCGACGTACAGCAGCGCGGCGGCCAGCAGCGGCGTGTAGTTGAAGTTCTCGGCGGCGTAGATCTGGGCGACGCGGAACGCCTCGAGCGGCCCGAGGATCGACACCAGCGCGACGTCCTTCTGCAGCGCGATGAAGTCGTTCAGCAGCGGCGGGGCGACGCGGCGCACGGCCTGCGGGAGGATCACGAATCGCAGCGCCTGCGCCGAACTGAGGCCGAGCGCCAGCGACGCCGAGCGCTGACTCGGATGGACCGACTCGATGCCGGAGCGGTAGACCTCGGCGACGTAGGCCGAGTAGGACATCGCCAGCGCCAGGCCGCCGAGGATGATCGGGTCGTTCGGCAGGCCCGAGATCTGCAGCGCCGGGATGCCGAAGCCGACGAGGTAGACGATCAGGATCGTCGGGATGCCGCGCAGCAGATCGGTGAACACGACGGCCAGCAGGCGCACCGGGAACAGCGCCGGCGCGGTCGTGATCCGGCACAGCGCGATGCCCAGCCCGGCCACCAGCACGACCGCCTCGACGCTGACGAACAGCTTCACGTCGAGCCAGAACCCGCGCAGGATGTCGGGGAACGACGTCTTGAACGCCTGCCACGAGAAGAACGTCTCGCGGACGGTCGGCCAGCCGCTGCTCTGCGTGATCAGCAGAGTCAGCAGTCCGAGGACGACGACGGTCGAGACGGCCGCGATCAGCGCGCCGCGACGCTCGCGGCTGCGGCGTGCGGCCGCGCGCGCCGCACGCCGGTCGCTGGCGATGTCGGTCACCGCATCGGTCATCACGCGGCCGGGGCGGGCGCCCCGGGCATCAGCCGAGCTGCGGCGCCTTGGTGTACGGACCCATCCACTGCTTGGTGATCGCGGCAAGCTCGCCGGAGGCCTGCAGCTTGCTGATCGCCTGATCGACACACGCGGTCAGCTTTGAGCCCTTGCCCAGGACGACACCCCACGGCGTGCCGGCGCCGCCGAAGGTGCCGGTCACGACCGACTTCTTGACCTCGAAGTCGCGCAGGTAGACGGCGGTCGGGACGTCGACGACGATCGCGTCGACCGTCTTGTTCTTCAGCGCGCGGACCGTGTCGTTGCTGTCGTTGAAGACCGACGGCTGCTTGCTCGGCTGGATCGTGTCGGTGACGGCCTTGAGGCTCGTCGTGCCGATCTGGACGCCGATCTTGGCGTCCTTCAGGCCGGCGACGTCGGTCGCGGCGGCTGCCGGCGTGCCCTTGAGCGCCAGGACCGCCTGCGGAGCGGTGTAGTACGGCGCCGAGAAGTCGACCGCGCGCGCGCGGGCCGGGCTGATCGAGATCTGATTGATGTCGAAGTCGAACTTCTTCGGGCCGGGCGCGTACGACGAGTTGAACGGCACGACGACCCACGTGACCTGGTCCTTGGTGAACCCGAGCTGCTTGGCGATCGCGTAGGAGACGGCGCTCTCGAAGCCTTTGCCGTTGGTCGGCTTGTCGTCAACGATGTACGGCGGGTAACCCGGCTTGTCGGTGCCGACGCTGAGCGTGCCGGACCTGACGAGCGCGAGGTCGGCCTTCGAGCACGAGGCCGCCGTCGTCGCGGTCGACGTGGTGGACGAGCCGGACGACGAGTTGTTACTCGAGCCGCACGCCGAGACGGCGACGGTCAGCGACAACAGCACCAGCGGCAGCAGCAGACGGCGTGACAGCACGGCGAGGACCTCTCGGGAGTCGGAGACGAGCGAGGGCAACTCCGGCCCTCGGATGCGCAAGCCTAACCAGCTATGCGCGTGGGCGGCCGGCCGCGCTGAGCCGACCCTCGGTGCGCATCTCGCTGAGGATGCGTTCCAGGCGCGGCTCGGTCTCGCGGTCGACGTGCGTCATCGCCGCCGCGACGGCCGGATGGACCTGCTCGATCAGCCGGTGCATCTCGTGCGCGACGGCGCGGTAACTGGGGTGCCCCTCGCGCCCGGAACGAAGCTCGATCAGCTGCATCGCCTCGCGCGCGTTGCAGTCGAGCACATAGCGGATCCGGTAGCCGAGGCACAGCGAGTACAGCGCCTCGCCTTCGCGCCCGTCGTCCGCAAGGCGCTGCCATTCGGTCTGCGAGATCTCCAGCGCGCGCTGGTAGTCGTCGGCGACGCCGGCCGCCGTCAGCTCGCCCGGCAGGCCGGCGCCGAGGTGGGGTCCGAGCGTCTGCCATTGCACGGTCAGCATCCGGTGGCGCTGCAGATCGCGGAAAGCGCCATAGTCGCTGACGATCTCGAAGCGGTAGCGGACGGCCTCGAACCCGCGGCCGGGCCGGTGGCGGCGGTTGCGGCGCTCGCCGATCAGGTCGGCGAGCAGCCGTCCGAGCTCGTCGTGGCCCAGCGCCGCAAGTTGTGCCCGCGTCGCCTCCTCGCTGACGCCCGCGGCCTCGAACAGCAACGCGGCGACCAGCGACTGCTCGTCGCCGTCGACGTGCAGCAGCCGGACGGACGGCCCGCCGTGACCGTCGTCGCCGGCAGGACGGTCCAGCCCGAGCCGGGCGACGGCGCGGCGGGCACCGTCCTCGCGCTCGGCCAGGAACGACACCCATTCGCCGCCGCGATCGGGACGCTCGACGCGGGAGACGAAGCTCGGGATCGTCGCCTGCAGCGCGCTCAGCAGCATGCGCCCGCAGTCGCGGGCCTCGGGCAGCGGGTGGGCCAGCAGGTGCAGGACGAGCTGCTCGTAGGTCTGCCCCGTCGCGAAGATCCCCATGTGCGACAGCGACGCGGCGGGCAACAGGCCGCGCAGCAGGTCGAGCGCCTTGGCCTGGCAGGCGCGCGCGTGGGCGATCGGTGATTGGCCTCCAGCGGGCGGGAACTCGGACTGCACCCAGGCGCTGACTTTGGGCAGCGCCGCCGCGTAGACATCGAAGACGGCGTCCATCGCCTGCTCGTACTGCGGCCCGAGCTGCTCGTCGCGGTAGTAGCGGTACCGCGCCGGCCCGGTGGCGTCGATCGGCGCGTCGTAGGCGATGTAGCGCGTCGACTGCTCCAGATAGGCACCCAGGCGCGGGCGCTGGAGGATCTTGGTCAGCACGTTGGAGACCCACTCGCAGGCGATGTGGGCGCCGCCGAGCTGGGCGACCGAGTCGTCGCCGTAGCCGACGAAGATCCGCTCGTAGAGCTGCGCTGCGCGCTCACCCTCGTCGGGACTCCACGGCGCGGCGATGTCCGGCAGCGACTCGGCGAACTCGTCGAGGAACAGCCGCCGCAGCGTCCCCTGATAGCGCGAGTAGCGCGCGAACAGCGCGCCCTTGACGGTCTCCGGCAGGTTGACCAGGCCGAAGACGGGCTGGTCGAGGTTCGTGACGTGCGAGGCCAGGCGGTCGCGCTCGGCGGCGGTGAACGTCTCGACGGGGTACCTCACGGGGCGCAGAACGGTAGCGCGCTCGGCGGCGGTCGTCGGAGTACCCAACCGCAGTTTTCCTACCGCCTTGCTATTGTTTGGGAACTACATAAATCTGATCGGTTTTATACCCTTTCCTCTGAGCAGGCTTCAGCCGTGCCGCATCGACCCCACATCCGCCCCGCTGCCGCGCTCGCCTTGGCCCTCGCCGGCGTCGTCCTCGCCGGCTGCGGCGGCGCCAGCGACGAGATCGGCGGCTCGAACGCGACCGCGGCGTCCTCGTCCGCGGCCAAGAGCTCGCTGTCGCTCGTCGCCTACTCGACCCCGCAGGTCGTCTACGACGAGGTCCTTCCCGCCTTCGCACGGACCGTTCCCGGCGCCGGCGTGTCGTTCAAGACGTCGTACGGCGCTTCGGGAGACCAGAGCCGCGCGGTCGAGGCCGGCCTGCCGGCAGATGTCGTGTCGTTCTCGATCGAGCCGGACGTCACGCGCCTGGTCAAGGCCGGCCTGGTCGCACCGGACTGGAACACCAAGCCGCACGACGGCCTCGTCACGACGTCGGTCGTCTCGTTCATCGTCCGCAGGGGCAACCCGAAGAACATCCGCACCTGGGCCGACCTGCTGAAGCCCGGCGTGCAGGTGCTGACGCCGAACCCGTTCACCTCCGGCGCGGCGAAGTGGAACCTGCTCGCGGCGTACGGCCAGGCGTCGCGGGCCGGCAAGAACCCGCAGGCCGGCCTGGACTACATCCGCGAACTGATCACCAAGCACGTGAAGGTCCAGGACAAGTCGGGCCGTGAGGCGCTGCAGGACTTCACCTCGGGCAACGGCGACGTGCTGCTGTCCTACGAGTACGAGGCGACGACGGCGCAGAAGAAGGGCCAGAAGGTCGACTACGTCACGCCGCAGGACACGATCAAGATCGAGATCCCGATCGCGATCGCCGCGACGACGAAGAACGCCGAGCAGGCCCAGGCATTCGTCGACTACGTGCTGTCCAAACCCGCGCAGGAGGTCTTCGCGGCCTGGGGCTACCGGCCGGTCAACGAGGACGTGCTCAAGGAGCACGCCTCCGAGTTCCCGGTCCCCCGCGGGCTGTTCACGATCGCTGACCTCGGCGGCTGGGCGAAGGTCAACGACGAGCTGTTCGACGTCGCCAAGGGCTCGATCGCGAAGATCGAGGACGACGCAGGAGTGTCGACGGCGAAGTGACCGACGCACCACGCAGCGTCCCCGTCAGCGCTCGCCGTCGCTCGCGCGTCGCGCGGTCGGCGACGAGCGGTCCGGGGCCGCTGGCGTTCGGCGTCGTCGCGCTCTGGCTCAGCCTGATCGTCCTGCTGCCGCTGGCCGCCGTCGTGGCGAAGTCGCTCGACGGTGGCCCCGGCGCGTTCTGGGACGCGGTCAGCTCGCGCCAGGCGGTCTCGGCGCTGCGGTTCACGATCGCCGTGTCGCTGGTGGTCACTCTGATCAACGCCGTCAGCGGCACGGTCATCGCCTGGGTCCTCGTCCGCGACGAGTTCCCCGGCAAGCGGCTCGTCAACGCGCTGATCGACCTGCCGTTCGCGCTGCCGACGATCGTCGCCAGCATCACGCTGCTGGCGCTGTACGGGCACGACAGCCCGGTCGGCGTCGACCTCGCCTTCACGCGCGCTGCGGTCGGCATGGCGCTGCTGTTCGTGACGCTGCCGTTCGTGATCCGCGCGGTGCAGCCGGTGCTGCTGGAGCTGGACCGCGAGATGGAGGAGGCCGCGGCCGCGCTCGGCGCGCGACCGGCGACGACGTTCCGCCGGATCATCCTGCCGAACCTCGTCCCGGCAATCCTCAGCGGCTGCGCGCTGGCGTTCGCGCGCGCGGTCGGCGAGTTCGGATCGGTCGTGCTGATCTCCGGCAACATCCCCTTCCACACACAGGTCGCCTCGGTGTTCGTCTTCAAGCAGATCGAGAGCGATGCTCCCGCGGCCGCGGCCGCCGTGTCGGTGGTGCTGCTGCTGCTGTCCCTGGCCGTGCTGATCGGTATCCGCGCAATCGGGCGAGGCTGGCGTCATGCGACGTGAGCGCCTGAACCGCTACGGCCTGCGTACGTTCGCGCTCGGGTATCTCGCGGCGCTGCTGTTCGTGCCGATCGGGATCGTCCTCTACCGCACGTTCGAGCCCGGGCTGGAGTACGTCTGGCAGTCGGTGACGACACCGGCGGCGATCCACGCCTTCTATCTGACGCTGCTCGTCGCGCTGATCGCGGTACCGCTGAACACGATCTTCGGCGTGCTCGCGGCGCTGGTCATCGCGCGCGGCAACTTCCGCGGCAAGGCGCTGCTCGATGCGCTGATCGACCTGCCGTTCGCGGTCTCCCCCGTCGTCGTCGGGCTCTCGCTGATCCTGCTGTACGGCCGGACGGGCTGGTTCGGCGACGCGCTCGCCAACGCCGGGATCCGCGTGATCTTCTCGCTGCCCGGCATCGTCCTCGCGACGATCTTCGTCACGCTCCCGTTCGTCGTCCGCGAGGTCGTGCCGGTGCTGCGCGAGGTCGGGGACGAGCAGGAACAGGCGGCCGCGACGCTCGGCGCCGGGCGCTGGCAGACGTTCCGCCGGATCACGCTGCCGGCGATCCGCTGGGGCGTCGCGTACGGGGTCGTGCTGTCGATGGCCCGCGCGATCGGAGAGTTCGGCGCGGTCAGCGTCGTCAGTGGCAGGATCTCCGGCGAGACGGAGACACTCACGCTGCTCGTGGAGAAGCGCTTTCAGAATTTCAACCTCGCCGGCGCGTACACCGCGTCCGCGCTGCTGGCGGTGATCGCCCTGGTGACGCTGCTCGGGATGACGCTGCTGAGCCCCCGCACGGAGCAGGCATGATCACGGTGAGCGGCGTGTCGAAGCGCTTCGGCGACTTCCAGGCGCTGGACGACGTGTCGCTGACGATCGCCGACGGGTCGCTGACGGCGCTGCTCGGCCCGTCCGGGTCGGGCAAGTCGACGCTGCTGCGGATCATCGCCGGGCTGGAGGTTCCCGACAGCGGGACGATCGAGCTCGGCGGCGCCGATCAGACCGGCGTCCCGACGCAGCAGCGCGGCATCGGCTTCGTCTTCCAGCACTACGCGGCGTTCAAGCACATGAACGTCCGCGACAACGTCGCCTTCGGTCTGACGATCCGCAAGCGGCCGAAGGCCGAGATCGCCGCGAAGGTCGACGAGCTGCTCGGCATCGTCGGCCTGGCGGGCTACCACGAGCGCTACCCCTCGCAGCTGTCGGGCGGCCAGCGTCAGCGGATGGCGCTCGCGCGGGCGCTCGCCGTCGAGCCCCAGGTACTACTGCTCGACGAGCCGTTCGGCGCGTTGGACGCCAATGTCCGCGCCGAGCTGCGGGCCTGGCTGCGACGGCTGCACGACGAGGTCCACGTGACGACGGTGTTCGTCACGCACGACCAGGAGGAGGCGATGGAGATCACCGACACGATCGCCGTCATGAACCACGGGCGGATCGAGCAGACCGGCGCGCCGCGCGACCTCTACGAACGGCCGGCGAACGACTTCGTCATGGGCTTTCTCGGGCCGGTCTCGCGGCTCGGCGGTCGGCTGGTTCGGCCACACGACGTCTTCGTCACCCACGAGCGGCGCGACGGCGCGCTCGAGGCGATGATCACCCGCGTGACGCATCTGGGGTTCGAGGTGCGCCTCGATCTGTCGCTCGCGGAGTCGGACGACGACGTGACGGTGCAGGTCTCGCGCGGGGAGGCCGAGGCGCTCGGCGTGCATCAGGGCGACATCGTCTGGGTGGCACCGGATCGGCCTGTGGCCGTGGGCTCGCAGGAGACTGGCGCGTAGGCGCGTCGCTGGGCGCTGCTCGCTGGGCGAACGCCCGACTACGAATCAGTCGAGTGTTCGGCGGCTCGCTGCCTGGCGTTCGCCTTGTCTTCCAGCGTCATCGTCCCGGGGTGTCCTCGCCCCGGCCATGGAGTCAGCAGCAGCAAGAGCCGTGTCGTCGAACGGGCGTGAACCGCGTGGCGCTCGGCGGGAGCGAATTCAACCATCAACCCGCTACCGCCGGAGACGGTCTGCCCATCGGCTGCGGTGATGTCGACGTCGCCATCGATGACGATGACCCATGCCCGTTCGTGCACCTGATGGTCTTCCAAGCTCTCACCGGCTGGAATCTCCAGCACGATCGCTCGGCCGTCATCGCTGGTGGAGAGGATCTCGGGGCGGTGGGGGTGCAGCGCGAGCGACTTGATGTCCCAACGTTTCACATCCACTCCTTCAGGTCGTACCGGCGGCCGGTCATCGATGATCCTGGCGTTCGAGGAACGGCCCGAGCAGGTCCATTGGCAGGGGGAAGACGATCGTGGAGTTCTGGTCGACGCCGATCTCGAGCAGGGTCTGCAGGTAGCGCAGCTGCAGGGCCGACGGCTCGCGCGCAAGGATCGCCGCCGCGTCGGCGAGCTTCTGCGCCGCCTGGAACTCGCCCTCAGCGTTGATGATCTTCGCACGACGCTCGCGCTCCGCCTCGGCCTGACGGGCCATCGCTCGTTGCATCGCTTCGGGGATCTCAACGTCCTTGATCTCGACGGTCGAGACCTTGATGCCCCACGGCTCGGTCTGCTCGTCGATGATCTTCTGCAGATCCTCGTTGAGCCGGTCGCGCTCGGCCAGCAGCTGATCCAGGTCGGCCCCTCCGAGCACGGAGCGCAGAGTGGTTTGTGCAATCTGCGAGGTGGCGGGCTCGAACGCCTCGATCTCGGTGACCGCGGCAACGGGGTCCACGACGCGGAAGTAGCAGACGGCGGCGACGCGGGCGGGCACGTTGTCGCGCGTGATGACCTCCTGCGGCGGGATCGTCAGCGTGATCGTGCGGAGGTCTACCCGGACCAAGCGATCGACCAGGGGCAACAGGATCACGGGGCCGGGGCCGGCGATGGGGCGCAGGCGCCCCAGGCGGAACACGACGGCGCGCTCGTACTCGCGCAGGATCCGCACACTGGTCAGTGTCGCGAGAACCATGACGGCAAGGACAGCGAGGATGACGGCGGCGGCGTTCATGACGAGCCATCCGGCCGGTTCTGCGAGGCCCACCTGCTTGGCTGCCGGTTCCCGTCGGCGCCCGTCACCACCATCCGCAACCCCTGCGCCGGCGCGGCCTCGGGGAACGCGGCCGGGTGGGCGCGCAGGTCGCGTGCCAGCCAGCGGGCGGCGAGCGCGCAGGACCCGAGGACGACCAGCAGCAGGCCGAGTTCGGCCGGCCGGTGGTGTCGTGCCGCCTCGACCACGGTGACGAAGATCGCGACCACGACCATCAGCAGCGCCAGGCCGCGGTGAAAGCGCCCCGCCTCGGAGTGCGGCCACGGGTCCAGAGGCCGCACGATCTCGCGACCGCGGTCGGAGTCCGTGCAGGCGTCCTTGCGCGGGCAGCCGTTGCAGATGTGCGCCTTGGCGCGGTAGCGCACCAGCCGGCGTTCATGGTCGAACTCGTGCGGCCAGAGGTGCTGGCCCTCGGGGCACTGCCAGTGGTCGTGCGCCTCGTCGTAGGTGAACCCGGCGGTCCGGTAGCGCAGCGAGCGCCGGTGGGTGTGCGCCGACAGCCACTCGAGGACGAATGCGCCGGCCACGAGCAGCACCGCATAGCCCGCCGCAAGGACGACCTCCGGCCTCATGTGAGCCGCGCGGCGGTGGCTTCGCCTTGTCCGGCCGTCGGCGCTCCGTCCGGTTGCGAGACCTCGGTGAAGAGGATGTCCTCAGGCTCGTCGAGCGTGGTCCGCTTGACGGTGTGGCGGACGCCGAGGTAGGCGATGTAGAGCGCCGGAACTGCGCCGCCGGTGATGAAGATCACGTCGCCCGGCAGGCGCAGCCACTCGATGAACGAGTTGGTCCCGTTCGTGAGGAACTTCAGCTCACGGGCCTCGTAGTAGCCCGAGTTGACCGACTGGTAGAGCTGCAGAATGCCGAGCGGCAGGAGCGTGGCGAAGCACATCCACGCCAGGCCGATGTTCGTCGACCAGAAGCAGATCCGCGCCCACTTCTCCGGCCATCGGTCGGCCGGTATGAGATAGCGCAGGCAGAACATCGCCAAGCCCAGCGCGAGCATGCCGTAGACACCCATCATCGCCGCGTGACCGTGGTTGGCCGTCAGTGCCGTACCGATCTCGTAGTACGAGACGATCGGGAGATTGATGAGGAAGCCGAAGATGCCGGCGCCGACGAAGTTCCAGAAGCCGACCGCGACGAGGAACATCACGGCCCAGCGGTGGGGGAACGGCGTCGCGGAGCGCGACTGCTGCGCCGCCCCCAGCTGCAGGAACGACCACGCCTCCACGGTGAGGAAGGTGAGCGGGATCACTTCCGCGGCCGAGAAGAACGCGCCGAGCGCCATGTGCTCAGCCGGCTCGCCCGAGAAGTACAGGTGATGCATCGTTCCGACGACGCCACCGACCGAGTACAGAATGATGTCCAGGAAGACGACGGTGAGCGCCGTCTTCTCACGCACAACGCCGAGCAGGACGAACATGTAGGCGACCATCACCGTGGTGAAGAGCTCGAGGAAGTCCTCGACCCAGAGGTGTACGACCCAGAAGCGCCAGAATTCAGTGGTGGTGAAGTTGTCACCGGTCCTTGCGATCAGACCTACTGCGTAGAACGCCGGGATCGCGCAGGCCGCCAAGAAAAACAGCCAGGGCATGTTGCCCGGGTGCTCGGCCGCGAGCCGCTTTCGCAGCACGCGCCAGAGCATGAAGACCCACGCGACGAGGCCAAGGGTGAGCAGGATCTGCCACAACCGGGCGAGGTCGAGGTACTCGAAGCCCTGCAGGCCAAACCAATTGGAGGCAGCATCCTGGAGCACATGGTGGATGCCCAGATATGAGCCGATGAGCGTGCCCAGCACCACGACGGTCAGCGCGCCGAGCAGGCCGTAGGCGAGCTTGCCCTGGTGCTTGGGCTCGCGCTTGGCGATCATCGGTGCGAGGAAGATGCCCGCGGCCACGAAGGACACCGACACCCAGAACAGTGCGAGTTGCACGTGCCAGGTGCGCATCAGGTTGTAGGGGAACCACCGCGCGAGATCGAAGCCGAAGAAGCTGTCGATCTCCGCCCGGTAGTGCTGGGAGGCGGCGCCGACCAGGGTTTGCAGCAGGAAGAGCGCTGCCATGACGAAGAAGAACCAGGCCGTGGCGCGCTGTGCCGGCGTCAGCGCGACGTCGCCCGGCTTGCGGAAGGACAGCGTCGCCTGTTCGCGCCCGTGCCAGCCCAGGTTGCGGCCCCAGCGGCCAAAGGCGCCGAACAGCAGCCCGATGCCGCCGAGCAGCGCAATCAGCGACAGGACCGACCAGACGAGGACGTTTGCGGTCGGCTTGTTGTCGACGCGGGTCTCGGCGGGCCAGTTGTTGGTGTACGAGTAGTTGTGGCCCGGCCGGTCAGCAGCGGCCGCCCAAGCCGTCCAGGCAAAGAACGCGGTGAGTTGTCGAAGCTGGGTGGGATCTGTGATCGCGCTGCGCCGCAGGCCGTGCTCGGTGGTGGGGTCTGCGAAGAACCGGGTGTAGTGGGGGACGAGCTTGTTGAATGCGTCGAGCTGCGCGGGACTCAGCGTGAGCGTGCCGGTCTTCTTGTCGAAGCGGTTGGTGCGGAAGTCCACGATCGTCTTGCTTCTCGCGGTGTCCGAGGCGTCGCCGCCGTAGGACTGCTTGACGATGTCCGACGACCGCCGCAGGTAGTCAGCGGTGAAGTCCGGTCCGAGGTACGCGCCGTGGCCGAACGCCGACCCGTATTCCATCAGGCCGTTGTGCAGGAAGACCTGCTGGCCCTTACTGATGTCCTTGCCCGTGTAGACGACCCGTCCCTGCTGGTCGACGATCCGCTTGGGCACCGGGGGATGTGCCATGTAGGTGCGGTAGGCCAGCAGGCCCATGATGAAGAACCCGACGAGCATCACCAGCGCGACGGCCTGAACCCAGGTTTTTGAAACGAGCAGTTCCCGCCGGCGCGGTGTCTCCACCCTCTACCTTCCGTTCGTCGGACGCATCGATTTGACGCGCTGCGGCGCTGTATACCAGACGCGGCCCGTCGTGGATCGGATGCCCAGCGCCGGCTTCCGGAGCGCTCGTACCAACGCGGGAGCCCTACCGCGTGCGCCAGGACTCCGGCTCGGCTGCGAGCTTCTCGATGCGGGCGGGGAGCTTGTTCGACGCGAGATCGGCGAGCGTGACGCTCTCCAGCACCGACCGCAGATTGGTGCGCAGCGCGATCCAGGCCCGCCCGAGACCTTCGGCGGCGCCGGCGTACTCGAGCGATTCCGGACGCTCGCCGCGCACGGACGCCAGCGGGCCCTCGACTGCGCGCATCACGTCGGCGATCGAGATCTCCGCCGCCGGCCGCGCCAGCCAGTAGCCGCCGTCGGCGCCGCGGCGGCTGCAGACGATGCCCGACACGCGCAGCTCGCTGAGGATGTTCTCCAGGAACTTCAGTGAGATGCCTTGGGTGGTGGCGATCTGCTCGCCCTTGACCGGGCCCTCGCCGGCGGCGGCGAGCTCGACCGCGGCGCGGACGGCGTAGTCGGCTTTGGCGGAGACGCGCATGGCGCCGCGAATCCTAGTGTGCCGCTGGAAGAACTAGGAGAGGCCGAGGCTACGGGCGGCGCCGTCGACGAGGTCGAACAGCGGCTGCGGCACGATGCCGAAGACGAGCGTCGCGACGCCGAGGATGGCGGCGATGACGGTGACCTCGATGCCGGCCGCGCGGATCCCGTCGAGCGGCTCCTCGATCGAGAGCTCGTCGGCCTCAGGCGAGGCGCCGGCGAGTACCGGCAAACCGGTGCGCGGATCCTCGCGCGAGCGCGCGGGTGCCGGATCGCCGCCGGCCCACATCGTCGCGATCACCGGGAGGTAGTACGCCAGCGAGATCATCGAGCCGATCACGATCACGATGCCCAGCCACGTCTCGCCGCCGTCGACGGCGGAGGAGATCAGGTTGAACTTGCCGATGAAGCCGGCGGTCGCCGGAATCCCGGCGAGGCTCAGCATCGCCAGGGTCATGACGCCGGCCAGGACGGGGCTGCTCGTTCCGAGCCCGCGCAGCGCGGCGATGTCGTCCTCCCGGTCTGTCTCGCGCTCGCGCGCGATGACGACGGAGAAGGCGGCAAGGTTGGCGAACAGGTACACGGCGAGGTAGTACATGACCGCCTCGACGCCGCCGGCGGTACCGACGATGAAGCCGACGAGCAGATACCCCGCCTGGGCGATCGACGAGTACGCAAGCATCCGCTTGAGCGACGTCTGCCCCAGCGCGCCGACGTTGCCGACGAGGATCGACGCGACGGCGATCGCCTCCCAGAGCGGCTTCCAGTCGGCGAACGCGCCGCCGAGCGCGACGTCGAGCAGGCGGATCGTGGCGGCGAATGCGGCGACCTTCGTCGCCACCGACATGTAGGCCGTGACGGGCGTCGGGGCGCCCTCGTAGACGTCCGGCGTCCACTGGTGGAACGGCGCCAGCGAGCTCTTGAACGCCAGGCCGACGATGCTGAGGCCGACGCCGGTCAGGAACATCACGTCGTCGTTGAACCCGGCCTTCGCGGCCGCGCTCGCGATGCCGGCGTAGTCGGTCGCGCCGGTCGCGCCGTAGATCAGCGCGAAGCCGTAGAGCATCGTCGCCGAACCGACCGAGCCGATGATCAGGTACTTCAGGCCGGCCTCGAGCGAACGCTCGCTGCGCATCCGCGAGGCGCAGAGGATGTACAGCGGCAGCGACAGCAGTTCGAGGCCGACGAACGTCGTGATCAGGTTCTCGGCGGCCGCGAGCACGACCATCCCGGCGGCGCTCACCAGCAGCAGCGAGAAGAACTCGCCGTGGGCGATCTCCTTCGCCGCGCGCGAGCGCCAGGCGAGCAGCGTTCCGACGATCCCTGCGACCGACACGAGCAGCACGGCGAGCAGCGACAGGCGATCGATGCTCATCCCGCGCGAGATCACGTTCTTCTGCGTGTCCCACTGCCAGATCGTGCAGCCGATTGCAACGCCGAAGCCGACGAGCGTCAGCAGCGGCACGCCCTGCTCGCGCGCCCCGCGCGCGCCGAGCAGCCCGGCCACCAGGACGATCAGCGACGCGCCGAGCAGCGCCAGCAGCGGCGACAGCGCGGCCCAGTCGACGTACGGGCCCTTGGCCGTTGCGAGCACCGAGGTCATCGGGACGCTCCCCGGCGGACGGCGGCCGCGAGGTCGGCCGCGCCGCCGTGCTGGACGGCGGCGACCGGCGCCAACCGCGCACGCACGTCACGCTCGCCGGCGTGCAGCGCGGCCTGCGGGTAGAGCGCGAAGGCGACGATCGCGATCGTCAGCGGCACCAGGACGAAGCCGTCGGCGCGGCTCAGCTCGCGCGATTCGACCTTCGGCCCGACGCGGTTGTGCATCGAGCGGATGTACAGCCGCAGCGCGTAGACCGCCGCCATCCCGACACCGGTCGAGGCGATGAGCGCGATCGCGAGCTTGCTCTTGAACGCACCGAGCAGGATGAGGAACTCGCCGATGAAGTTGGACGAACCCGGCATCGCCAGCAGCGCCAGCGTGAGCACGAGGAAGACCGCCGCGAGGATCGGCGCGCGGAAGGCGATCCCGCCCATGTCGCGCAGGTCCTCGCTGCCGCCGGAGCGCGCGGCGAGCAGCGCGACGATGAAGATCAGCGGCGCGGCGACGAGGCCGTGGTTGACGGCCTGGATCAGCGCGCCGTCCACGCCCTGCTGGTTGAGCGCGAAGATGCCGAGCGTGATGAAGCCGAGCTGCGCGACCGACGAGTAGCCGAGGATCAGCCGCACCTGGCTGGTGCTGAACGCCATCGCCGAGCCGTAGAGGATCGACGCCAGCGACAGCAGCATCAGCAGCTCCTGATACTGGACCGCGCCGCGCGGGAACAGTGGCAGCGCGACCTGCAGGAAGCCGTAGGCGGCGACCTTGCTGAGCACGGCCGAGAACACGGCGAGCACCGGGATCGGCATCTGCAGATACCCGTCGGGCATCCAGCCGTGGAACGGGAAGGCCGGCATCTTGATCAGGAACGCCAGCGCGAAGACGAGGAAGATCCACTCCTGCGAGCCCTTGCCCAGCGGCGCACGCTGCAGGTCGCTGAACAGGAAGCTGACGTGGTGCCCGGCGCCGGCCTTGGCCAGGACGCCGGTCGCGATCGCGCCGACCAGCATCAGCAGCGAGCCGACGAGCGTGTAGATGAAGAGCTTCAGCACCGCCGGGCCTCGATCGGGACCACCCCAGACCAGCGTCAGGAAGAAGAACGGCACCAGCATCAGGTCGAAGAAGACGACGAACAACGCCAGGTCCTGGGCCAGGAAGGCGCCGAGCACGCCGCTCTGCGCGAGGCCCATCAGGAATGCGTAGAGACCGGGCTTGGGCAGGTCGGTGTCCTTCAGCGCCACCCACAGCGCGGCGGCGAAGAACGTGATCGCCGTCAGCAGGATCAGGAAGACGTTGAGCCCGCTGACGGCCAGCGTGTAGTGGACCCCGAGTGAGCGGATCCACGTCTCGTCGGTGACGTATTGCAGGCCGCCGGCGCCCGTGTCGTAGTCGATCGCGATGACGGCCGCATACGCCAGGACCATCGCGGCGCCGAGCAGCGAGACCCAGCGGGCGAGGGCGCCGGGGAGTGCCAGCGCGATGATGCCCGCGGCGAGCGGGAGCCAGAGGACGATCGAGAGCGAGATCGTCATGCCGCTCGGAGCAGGAAGTAGAGGACGACGGCGAACATGCCGCCGACGACGAGCCCGGCGTAGCCGCGCAGCAGGCCGGTCTGCAGGCCGCGGACGGCTGCCGAGCCGCTCTTGACGATGCCCGACGTGCCGCCGACGAGCGCGCCGGAGACGACGATCCGCTCGAACGTGTCACGTCCCCAGCGGCCGAACGCGGCCAGCGGGCGGACGACCGCCAGGTCGATCAGCTCGTCGAAGTACCACTTGTTGACGAACAGGTTGTGCAGCGGAGCGAACCGCTGCTGCCAGCGCGCGGCGCCGCCGGCGTTGGTGACCCAGGTCGCGTAGGCGAAGGCGATGCCGGCGACGGCGATGACCGAGCTGAGGACCAGGCCGACGGTCTCCAGGCCCGTGTTCTTGGGGTGGGCGACGATCGAGTCGGCGAACGTCGGCTCGAGGAACTTCCTCAGCGGCTCGAGCGATTCGAACGGCAGCAGCAGCAGGCCGCCGGCGATCGACAGAAGCGCCAAGGCCGACATCGCCGCCTTCATCTGCCAGGTCTGCTCGGCGATGTGATGGTCCGGTCCGGGGAACCCGACGCCGGTGTCCTCGACCTCGCCGTTGGCCGGGTTGAACGGGTGCGGCGCGTGGTACAGGTGGCCGTGTTCGAGTGCGAGCGCCTGCTCGCACGGCTCACCCCAGAAGGTGCGGAAGATCATCCGCCACGTGTAGATGACGGTGAACAGCGAACCGATGTAGCCCGCGGCGTAGAGGCCGTAGTACCAGCCACCGCGCTGGCCGACCTCGTACAGCAGGTCGTCCTTGGAGAAGAAGCCCGACATCAGCGGGAACGCCGACAGCGCCAGGCCGCCGACGAGGAAGCAGCGGAAGGTGAACGGCATCGCCTTGCGGAATCCGCTGATCTTGTCGAGCGACTGCTCGTTGCCCATCGCGGCGATGACCGAGCCGGCGGACATGAACAGCAGCGCCTTGAAGAACGCGTGTGTCGTCAGGTGGAAGAAGCCGCCGGTGTAGGCCGCGGCCGAGACGCCCATGATCATGTAGCCGATCTGGGACATCGTCGAGTAGGCGATGACGCGCTTGAGGTCGGTCACGGCCAGGCCGATCGTGCCGGCGACGAGCAGCGTCAGCGCCCCGACGACCGCGCCGACGTCGGCCGCCGTCGGCGCCCACTCGAACAACGGGTGCAGGCGGCCGATCAGGTACACGCCGGCGGTCACCATCGTCGCCGCGTGGATCAGCGAGCTGACCGGCGTCGGCCCCTCCATCGCGTCCGGGAGCCAGGTGTGGAACGGGATCTGCGCCGACTTCGCGAAGGCGCCGACGAGGATCAGGATCATCCCGGCGACGAGGCTGGCCTCGTTCTTGTCGAACGCGTGCTGCACACCGTGGAACAGCGGGCCGTAGTCGAGCACGCCCATCCGGCGGAAGATGAAGAACGTCCCGAGCACCAGCCCGACGTCACCGATGACGTTGATGACGAACGCCTTGATGCCGGCGTTGGTCGCCGTCGAGCGGCGGTACCAGAACGAGATCAGGAAGTAGCTGGCCGCGCCGACGAACGCCCAGCCGACGATCAGCAGCGCCAGGTTGCCGGCGAGCACCAGCAGCAGCATCGAGAAGACGAAGAAGTTGAGGTAGGAGAAGAACCGCGTGTAGCCCTCGTCCGAGCGCATGTAGCCGACGCTGTAGAGGTGGATCAGCGTCGAGACGCCGCTGACGACGAGGATCATCAGCGTCGACAGCGGATCGATGTAGATGCCCAGGCGGATGTGGACGCCGCCGACGTTGGCCAGGTCCCAGAGTGAGCTGGCGACGTGGCGCTGCTCAGCGGGCAGGTCGAGCAGCTTGACCAGCGTCACCAGCGCGAAGACGAACGCGAGCCCGACGGCGGCCGTGCCGATCCAGCCCGCCATCGCGCCCCTCCAGAAGCGGAAGCCGAGCGCGAGCTTCAGCGAGCCGGCGAGCGGCAGGGCCAGGACGAGCCAGGCGGCGGTCTGGATGCTCATCCGTGCAGCTCCCGCAGTTCGTCGACGTCGACGGGCAGCCGGCGGCGGTACAGCGCGACGATGATGCCGAGGCCGATCGCGACCTCGCAGGCGGCGACGACCATCACGATGAGGGCGAAGATCTGGCCGTCGCCGTCGCCCCACATGCGCGAGAAGCCGAGCAGCGCGAGGTTGCCGGCGTTGAGCATCAGCTCGAGGCACAGCAGGATCACCAGCGGGTTGCGGCGCACGAGTACGCCGACGGCGCCGAGGCAGAACATCAGCGCCGAGACGATCAGGAACCAGGCGATGTTCACGGGTGACCGTCCCGGCGGCGCCCGACGCCCTCGGCCATCGTTCCGGTGCCCTGCGGGCGGACGGTGTCGGTGAAGACCTCATGGTCAGGCCCGACGCCGCCGCGACGGCCGGCCAGCCCGACGGCGCCGACCGCGGCGACCAGCAGCAGGAACGAGGCGAGCTCGAACGGCAGCAGGAAGCGCGTGAGCAGCAGGTCGCCGATCTGCGCCGGTGAGCCGTAGTCGGTGGCGAGCTTCGCGCCATGCGTGTCGACGGCCTTCAGCGCCGTGCCGAGCAGCGCGATCGCCAGCTCGACGAAGATCGCCAGGCCGAAGACGACGGCCAGCGTGCGCTGCTTGGCGCTGACGCGGCTCAGGAGCTCGGGCTGGTCACCGCCGCCGACATAGGCGACGACGAACACGTAGAGCACCATCACGGCGCCGGCGTAGACGACGATCTGCGCGACGGCGACGAACTGCGCCTCGAGTAACAGGAACAACAGCGCCAGCGCGATCAGGTGCGTGACGAGCGCCAGCACCGAGTAGAACGGGTTGCGCAGCGCGACGACGCCGACCGCCCCCGCGAGGGCGACGATCGAGAACAGGAAGAAGAAGAACCACATGTGGCTCGGCTACTCCCCCTCGGCGCGCAGCGGCGTGCGCTCCAGCGGCTCGGCGAGCAGCATCTCCTTGGTGAAGATGAGGTCGGAGCGGTTGTAGTCGGACAGCTCGAAGTCGTTGCCCATCGTGATCGCGTCGAACGGGCACGCGACCTCGCAGTAGCCACAGAAGATGCAGCGCGAGAGGTTGATCTCGTAGACGGCGGCGTAGCGCTCGCCGGCCGACACGCGGTTCTCCGGCGTGTTCTCCGCGGCGACGACGCGGATGCAGTCCGACGGGCAGGCCGCTGCACAGAGCGAGCAGCCGACGCACTTCTCCAGGCCGTCGTCGAACGTGTGCAGGCGATGGCGGCCGCGGAACCGCGGGTACACGGGGATCTTCTCCTCCGGGTACTGGACCGTCGTCACGCCTTCGCGCAGCTGACTGAACGTCGTCTTCAGGCCGCGCAGGGTCTCGCCGAAGGCGCGGTAGAGGCCGCCGGCGGCGCCCGCCGATGGGGCGCTCTGCACGACGAGGACGTCGTCGGGGTCGGGTGTCCAGGCGCGATCGGTCATGGGGTCACGGTGGTCAGGCGACGACGATGATCGCCGTCACGAGGACGTTGAGGGTGGACAGCGGCAGCAGGACCTTCCAGCCGAAGCTCATCAGCTGGTCGTAGCGCAGGCGCGGCAATGTCGCGCGGACCCAGATGAAGAAGACGATGAAGACCATCATCTTGCTCAGGACGATGATCGGATCGACCCAGCCGGGCGGGTGGATGCCGAAGGGCAGCAGCCAGCCGCCGAGGAAGACCGCGGTTGCGATGCCGGAGACGACGATGACGTTGAGGTACTCGGCGAAGAAGTACAGCGCGAAGCCGCCGCCGCCGTACTCGGTCATGTAGCCGCCGACGAGCTCGGCGTCGGCCTCGACGAGGTCGAACGGCGGGCGGTTGGTCTCCGCGAAGCTCGCGACCATGAAGATCAGGAACCCCATGAACTGCGGGATCACGTACCACATGCCCTTCTGGGCGGTGACGATCTCCGTCAGCGACAGCGTCTGCGCGGTGATGACGACGCCGACGAGCGCCATGCCCTGCGCGACCTCGTAGGAGATCAGCTGCGCGGCGGCGCGCATCGAGCCCAGGAACGAGTACTTGGAGCCCGACGACCAGCCGCCGAGCATCACGCCGTAGAACGCGACGGCGCCGAACGCGAAGACGTACAGCGGGCCGATGCTCAGGTCGACGCCGTAGAGCCCGACCTTGCTGCCGAAGATGTCCTGCGTGTCGCCGAACGGCACCAGCGCGAGCGACGCCACGGCGGCGGTGATCGAGAGGATCGGCGCCAGGCGGAACAGCCAGCCGATCGACGTCCGCGGGCGGAACGACTCCTTCGTCAGCAGCTTGATGATGTCGGCGACCGGCGTCAGCGCGCCGAACGGGCCGACGCGGTTGGGGCCATAGCGCTGCTGGAAGCGGCCGAGGATCTTGCGCTCCATCATCAGCACCAGCGGAACCAGCTGGAGGCCGACGGCGAAGATCACCAGCGCCTTGACGACCTGGATCCACAGCGCCTCGTGGAAACCGACCTCTGCGAGCGGCGTGCTCACGCTTTACGAACCTCCACCAGCGGGCCGTCGAGGACGCCGGCGCTGTCGGCGTCGAGCGCGGACTCCAGGAAGACAGAGCCTTCGGGCGTCGCGGCACGCAGTTCGGCGACGCCGCTGACGCTGTGGCCGTTGGATCCGACGACGACCTTGGTGCCCTGGCCGATGCCGAGGCGCTCGGCGTCGGCCGGCGACAGCTCGACGCGCTGGCGCGGGTGCAGGAAGTGCAGCGCCGGCGAAGCCTCGACCTCGGGCGCGGCCCAGACCGAGCGGAACGTGCCCAGGCGCAGCCTGCCGTTGGGCTCCGCCGCGACGGGCGGCGACTCGAGCGCGAACGGCGCCGCAGCGCCGCTGGGGAAGGCCGCGGCGCCGTCAGCGGCCGGCCAGCGCAGACCACGGCCGCCGATCGCATCCAGCGTCATCCCGGCGTAGAACGGGATCTGCGCGACGAGCTTGGCCGTCGCCATCGACGAGGTCAGCACGCCGAGGTCGGTCCCCAGCCGCTTGCTGAGGTCCGCGAGGACCTGCCACTCGCCGCGCGTCTCGTGCGGGCGGCCGATCGCGCGGCGCAGGCGCTGCAGGCGGCCGTCGGGATGGACGACTGTGCCCTCCTTCTCGGCGTGCGACTCGCCCGGGAAGACGACCGTCGCGTGCTCGCGGATGCCGGGCGTCAGGAAGCTCGCGTGGGCGATGACCGTCGAGGCCTTCTCCAGCGCGGCGTCCCAGACCTGGCGGCGCCGCTGGTCGAGCAGCGGGTCGGTGTGCAGCAGATACAGCGCCGCGATCTCGCCCGCTGCCGCGGCGTCGGCGATCGCGTCGGCGTCGCGGCCGGCGGGCGTCTCGCTGAGGCCGGGCCCCGCGTTCGGCAGCACGCCGACCTCGCGCAGGCCGCGGCCGTTGGCGGCGGCGGGGATCTGCAGCAGGCCGGCGCCATCGCGGCCCGGCAGGCCGAGCGTCGCCGACAGGTTCAGCAGCGCGCGTGCGGCGTGGTCGCCGCGCGGGCCGTGGGTCAGGCGCTCGCCCCAGAGGATCACGACGTCCTCGCCGGCGGCCTTGAGCCCGTCGGCAAGCGCGCGCACGTCGGCGGCGGTGCTGCCTGCGGCCCGTGCGAGCGCGTCGATGTCGCGGCCGGCGATCGCGGCGTCGAGCGCGGCGACGAGCGCCTCGCCCGCGCCGGGTGCGAAGCGCGTGATCGCGGTCGCGCGGCCGTCGAGCGACGATGGCCGGCTGGTCGCGACGAACAGCTTGACGGCGTTGCGCCGCGCGCCCTTGCGCAGGCGCAGGTCGAGGATCGGCGCATCGTCGACCGGCTCGGTGTCGAGCACCAGCACGGCGTGCGCGAACTCGAGGTCGACGACGGACGCCTGCGCGCGTGGGTCGCTGAGCGCCCGGTGCAGGCCGATGTCCAGCGTCCCGCCGGCGCGCGAATCGATGTCCGGCGAGCCGATCGCCTCGCGCATCAGGCGCTGGAGCAGCCAGCCCTCCTCGTTGGTGCTCTCGCCGCCGGCCAGCGCGGCGACCTTGGTCCCGGCGCGACCGAGCGCCTTGGCTGCCGTGTCGAGCGCCAGCTCCCACGACACAGGGCGCAGCTCGCCACCGTCGCGCAGCAGCGGCTGCGTGACGCGCTCGTCGACGTGCATCGCCTGGTAGGCGAAGCGGCCCTTGTCGCAGAGCCAGCCGTCGTCGACCTCGTCGTTGTCGCGCTGGAGCACGCGCAGGACGCGATCGTCGCGGACGGTGAAGCTGACGTTGCACTGCGCCGGGCAGAGCGTGCAGACCGAGCCCGACTGCTCGATGTCCCACGGCCGCGCGCGGAAGCGGTACGGCCGCGAGGTCAGCGCGCCGACGGGGCACAGCTCGATGATGTTGCCGCTGAACGGCGCGACGTACGGATGGCCGTCGAAGGTCGCGACGTAGGTGTCGGCGCCGCGCTCCTGGAGGATCAGCTGGTCGTCCTCGCTGACCTCCTGGCTGAAGCGCACGCAGCGGTAGCAGAGGATGCAGCGCTCGCGGTCGATCGCGATCAGCGGCGACAGCGCGAGCGGCTTCTCGAAGTGGCGCTTGGGCTCGATCATCCGCGAGATGCCGCCGCCCCAGCCGAACGACTTGTCCTGCAGCGGGCACTCGCCGCCCTTGTCGCAGACCGGGCAGTCGAGCGGGTGGTTGATCAGGATGAACTCGAGGATCGCCTCCTGAGCCTCCTTGACCCGCGGCGTGTCCGTGTGGACGACCATGCCGTCCTTGATCGGCGTCGCGCACCCGGCCTGCAGCTTCGGGAGGCCCTCGACCTCGACCAGGCACATCCGGCAGGCGCCGACCGGCGAGCCGATCTTCGGCTCGTAACAGAAGACCGGGATCTCGACGTCGCCGAACTGCAGCGCGGCGTCGGCGAGGATCATGTTCTCCGGAGCCTGCACCTCGCGCCCGTTGAGCGTGAAGGTGATCTCCTTGACGACCGGCCGCGGCATCAGGCCAGCGCCCCGCTGAGCGCCTGGGCCTCGTTGGCGGCGCGCGCGGTCTCGATGTGCTGCTCGAACTCGCCGCGGAACTTGGCGATCATCGAGCCGACCGGCATCGCCATCGCGTCGCCGAGCACACACAGGCAGTTGCCGATGATCCGCTCCTGGACCGAGGCCATGATGTCGAGGTCCATCGGCGTCGCCGTGCCGTCCTGCACGCGGCGCAGCATCTTCACGGTCCAGTTCGTGCCCTCGCGGCACGGCGTGCACTTGCCGCACGACTCGTGGGCATAGAACTTCGCGAGCTTCAGGCAGACATCGACGACCGACTGGCTGTCGTCGACGACGATGATCGCGCCCGAGCCGAGCATCGACCCTGACTGCGCGAGCGAGTCGAAGTCGTAGGGCAGGTCGAGGTCGTCGGGGGTCAGGACCGGCGACGAGGACCCGCCCGGGAACCAGAACTTGACCTCGCGACCCTCCGGCGGACCGCCGGCGAGGCCGTAGATGATGTCGCGGCTCTTCATCCCGAGCTCGATCTCGAAGTTGCCGGGGTGCCGGACGTTGCCGCTGACCGAGACGAGCTTCGTGCCCGAGGAGTTCTTGACGCCGATCGCCGCGTAGGTCTCGAAGCCGAGCTCGAGGATGTGCGGGATCGTCGACAGCGTCTCGACGTTGTTGATCAGCGTCGGCCCCTGGAACAGGCCCTGGTTGGCAGGGAACGGGGGTTTCAGCCGCGGGTTGCCGCGCTTGCCCTCCAGCGAGTCGAGCAGGCCCGTCTCCTCGCCGCAGATGTAGGCGCCGGCGCCGCGGTGCAGGACCAGCGAGCAGTCGAAGCCCGAGCCGTGGACGTTCTCCCCGAGGTGGCCGGCGGCGTAGGCCTCGGCGATCGCGGCGTCGAGCACGTCGGCCTGGTGGACGTACTCGCCGCGGATGTAGATGAAGCTCTTGGTCGCGTCGACCGCGTAGGCGGCGATGACGATCCCCTCGATCAGCTGGTGCGGGTTCTTCTGCATCAGCTCGCGGTCCTTGAACGTGCCCGGCTCGGACTCGTCGGCGTTGACCACGACGTACTTCTGCATCGTGCCCTGGGGCAGGAACGAGGCCTTCATGCCCATCGAGAAGCCGGCACCGCCGCGGCCGCGCAGGCCGGAGCCCTTCAGCGACGCGATCAGCTGGTCGCGCGGCGTCCCGAGCGCGGCGCGCAGCTGGTGATAGCCGCCGCGGCGCTCGTAGACCGGCAGCGTGTGCAGGTCCGGCTCGTCGATGTCCTTGAACAGGAGGATGTCGGTCATCCGGCGTTGACCTTCGGATCGGCGCTCGGCCGCAGCCGCAGCTGTTTGGCGGGAAGTGGCTCCTGGCCGGCACGGATCTGCCGCGCCAGCTCGGGCACCTCGTCGAGCGTGATCGGCCCGACATACTCGCCGTTGACCGAGGCCATCGGCGCGATATCGCATGCGCCGAGGCACTCGAAGCCGCGCAGGTTGACGTCCGGGTCCTCGCCGAGTTCCTCGCGCAGCGCGGCGAGCAGCTCGTCGGCGCCGCACAGCGAGCACGAGATGTTCGTGCAGACGTAGACGTTGTTGCGGCCGACGGGCTTCGTCTCGAGCATGTCGTAGAACGTGGCGACCGCGGTCAGGTACCCCGGCGTCAGGCGCATGACGCATGCGGCCTGCTCAACGCCCTGCGGCGTGCACCAGCCGTAGCGATTCTGGACGGCGTAGAGCGCCGGGATCGCCGCCGAGCGCCGCTCGGGGTAGCGGGTCATCAGCTCCTCGATCTCGGCGCGCAGATCGTCGGGGACCGGCGTCTGCGCCGGGTCCGGAATGCCGGCTGGGTCCTTGCTCAGATCCGCGGCGTCGTCCCAGCCGGGAACGCGTGAGCCGCCCGCGTAGCGCGGGATGTCGGTCGGGTCGATGGTCATCGGTCGACGCCTCCGAGGACCGGATCGAGCATCGCCAGCGTGGCGATCATGTCGGCCAGCAGCGAGCCTTCGACCGCCGGCGCGGCGGCCTGCAGGTTGACGAAGCTCGGGTCGCGCATGTGCACGCGCGCCGGCTTGCTGGAGCCGTCGGCGCGAACGAAGCAGCCGAGCTCGCCGCGCGGCCCCTCGATCGGGAAGTAGACCTCGCCCTCGGGCACGCGAAAGCCCTCGGTGACGAGCTTGAAGTGGTGGATCAGCGCCTCCATCGAGGTCGCCAGCTCGTGCCGTGGCGGCAGTGCGACCTTGCGGTCATCGGTGATGTGCGGCCCCTCGGGCAGGCCGTCGAGCGCCTGCTCGATGATCTTCACCGACTCCTTGATCTCGGCCAGGCGGACCGCGTAGCGGTCGTAGTTGTCGCCGTTGCTGCCGACCGGGATCTTGAAGTCGAAGTCCTCGTAGGAGCAGTACGGCATCGCCTTGCGCAGGTCCCACGGGTTGCCGGTCGCGCGCAGCAGCGGGCCGGTCACGCCGAGGCCGAGCGTCGTCGCCTCGTCCAGCGCGCAGACACCGCGCAGGCGCTGCACGAAGATCTCGTTGCGGTTGAGCAGGTCGCCGTAGACGTCGGCGGCTCCCGGCATGACCGCGCAGAACTTGCGCACCATCTCGACCCAGCCGTCGGGGATGTCCTCGATCACGCCGCCGACCTGGAAGTAGCGCGTGTGCATGCGCTGACCGCTGGACATCTCGAACAGGTCGAGCAGCTGCTCGCGCTCGCGGAAGCAGTACCACCAGACCGAGATCGCGCCGAGGTCCAGGGCGCTGGTGCCGAGCCACACGAGGTGGCTCATGATTCGGTTGAGCTCCATGTGGATCACGCGCAGGTACTGCGCGCGCTTGGGGACCTCGATCTCGAGCAGCGTCTCGACGGCGCCGCAGAACGCGTACGCGTTGAAGTAGTAGGACAGGTAGTCCATCCGCTCGACGACGGGGATGACCTTCCAGTAGCTCTTGTCCTCGGCGGTCTTCTCGATGCCGGTGTGGACGTAGCCGATGATCGGCTTGACGTCGCGCAGGATCTCGCCGTCGAGCGTGACCAGCAGGCGCAGCACGCCGTGGGTCGCCGGATGGTGCGGGCCGATGTTCAGCGTCAGCAGCTCGCGGCCGTCGGCGTCGACGGCCGGCAGCTCCGAGAACGTGACGCTCTCCTCGATCTCGCGGTAGCCCAGGTCGGTCACTGGAACCACCGCGGCGTCGTCGTCTCGTTGTGCGTGAAGAGGATCGGTTCGCCGCCGATCGGGAAGTCGCGGCGCTGCGGGTGCCCTTCGTAGTCCTCCGGCATCAGGATCCGGCGCAGGTCCGGGTGGCCGTCGAAGACGACCCCGAACATGTCGTAGACCTCGCGCTCCTGGTGGTCGGCGGTCGGCCAGTGCGGCGTCACCGACGGGACGTTCGGCTGATCGATGCTGACGCGCAGGCGCACGGTCAGGCGGTCGAGCGCGCGCATGTTCAGCAGCTCGTACTGCACGCCCAGGCGCGGTTCGTGCGGGTAGTAGTCGAGCCCGTGGACGCTGACGAGGAAGTCGAAGCCCTCCGCGCGCAGCGCCTCGAGCACGTCGCCGATCGCGGCCGGCTCGACATCGATGTGTGCCTTGTCGCGGAAGTGGCCGGTCGCCAGGACGCAGCCCGAGTCACGGGCGCGCAGGTCATCGGCCAGCAGCTCCAGGCCGCCGGCGTCAGGCATCCGGCGTCTCCGTCGGCGGGGCTGCCGGGGCGAGCAGTTCGGGCACGATCTCCTCGGTCCCGCCGCCCCCGTAGCGCTGGCGCCAGCCCATGCTCGGATCCTCCTGGACCATCGCGCGGAGCTTGATGATCCCGTGCATCAGCGCCTCGGGCCGCGGCGGGCAGCCGGGCACGTGGACGTCGACCGGAAGGAACTTGTCGGCCGGGACGATCGCGTAGTTGTTGAACACGCCCATCGAGCTGGAGCAGGCGCCCATCGCGATCGCGTACTTCGGCTCCAGCATCTGGTCGTAGATGCGGCGGATGACGGGCGCCATCTTGATCGACACCCGGCCCGACAGGATCATCAGGTCGGCCTGGCGCGGCGAGGCGCGGAAGGCCTCGAAGCCGAAGCGGGCGATGTCCAGGCGGGCGCCGACGATCGACATCATCTCGATCGCGCAGCAGGCCAGGCCGAAGGTCAGCGGGAACAGCGAGTTGCCGCGCGCCCAGTCGACGGCCTTGTCGAGCGTCGTCGTCATGACGCGCTCCTGGACGTAGGCCTCGAGGTCGTCGCCGGCGAGGTCGCCGCGCAGCATGTCGCGGGCGCGCAGCTGGCGCGTGCGGAACTCGTCGGGCGCTCCGGCGCCCTGGCGGATCACTTCCATGTGAGCGCACCTCGGCGCCAGACGTAGCCGAACGCGACGAGCAGCAGCGCGATGAAGACGATCGTCTCGCCGAGCGCGAACGTGCCGTAGGCGCGCAGCTGGACCGCGATCGGATAGAGGAACAGGACCTCGATGTCGAACAGGAGGAACAGCATCGCGATCAGGTAGAAGCTGATGCCGAAGCGGAACCCCTGCTTGATCTCCGACGCCATGCCCGACTCGTACGGGTCGAGCTTGTGCTCGCTCGGGCGATCCGTGCCGAGGACGCCGTTGAGCAGGGTGAATGCGATACCGATGACTGCGCCGAGGAGAACGAAGACGATCGCGGGGATGTACGTGCTGAGCACGCCGACGTTGTATCACCATCAGGGGGGTCGACCTACTTCGTGACAAAGGGCTCGAAATGACGCACGTGGCGCAGATCGCGGCCAGTGTCGCCGCGGCGGTGAACCTCGCCGCCGCGCTCGTCGGCGGCTGGGCATGGTGGCGCGGGACCAGCGGCGCTGCTGGGCGTGCCTTCTGGCCGCTGTGCCGCGCGGGGCAGATCGGCGCGATCGTGCTGGCGCTGGTCGCGGCCGTGGCGATCATCAGCGGGTACCACGCGAGCAACGGGCTGCTCTACCTCTACCTCGTGCTGCCGATCGTCATCTCCGTGATCGCCGAGCAACTGCGGCTGGCCTCCGCGCAGACGATTCTCGATCAGCGCGGCCTGGAGTCGGCGCGGGACATGGAGGGGCTGGCTGAGACTGACCAGCGCTCGATCGTGCTGGCGATCGTCGGCCGCGAGATCGGGATCCTGGCGCTGGCGGCCGGCGTGATGGCGTTCCTCGCGCTGCGGGTGCTGGGGACCGTGTGAGGCGCCGTCCGCGCCGCCCGTCACCGACCGAGCGCCGCGTAGGCGCCCTGGAACCACAGCAGCGGGCGGGCGGACGGATCGGTCCCGACCCCCATCTGGGCCACCGCGCCGATCGCGATCGTGTGGTCGCCGCCGGGCAGCAGCTCTCGCGTATCGCAGACGACCCAGGCGAGCGCGTCGTCGAGCACCGGCACCCCGTGGTCGACGGTGTGGGTGACGGCGTCGAACTTCTCGTGCCCGAGCAGCTGCTTGGAGGCGAACGTGCGTGCCAGCTCCTCGCCGCCCTCCGCCAGGACGTTGACGGCGAAACGTCGGCTCGCGCGGACGGCGGGCAGCGTCCGCGAGTCGTTGTCGAAGCAGACCAGCATCAGCAGCGGATCGAGCGACAGCGACGTGACGGCGTTCGTGGTCAGGCCGGCCGGGCCGTCGGGCCCGGTGCACGTGACGACCGCGACGCCGGTCGCGAAGTGGCCGACGACCTCGCGGAACTGCTGTTGTGCGGCGTCGGCCATCGTGCCCCCAAAGTACGCAGTACCGGCGTCCCGGCGTCGGCCGGTTGCCGCCGTGTCATGCGACGATCGCGCCTGTCAACGAAGCGATGTCGTACGTGCCGACGCCGGGTTGCCTGGCCTGAAGTTCGGCACGGGAGGCGCGGCTCCTCCCGCACGCGCGTGCGGGCGGCGGGCCGTGCCAGTGGCACGTCTCGTATGATCCGACGCGCATGATCCGCCGTCTCGCCGCCGTCATCGTCCTTGCCGTCGCTGCCGCCACGCTGCTGTCAGCGTGCGGCTCGCAGGGCATCTCGTCGTCGGTCGGCAAGCAGAGCGCGGCCGTCCAGTCAGGCGCCAAGCTGTTCTCCCAGCGCTGCTCCGGCTGCCATTCGTTCGATGTCGCCGGTGCCCAGGGCTCGGCGACGAAGGTCTCCGACCGCGAGAAGGTCGACGGCCCGAACCTCAACGTGCGCAAGGTCTGTTACGACAGCGTCATCTACGCGCTGCAGAACGGCGGCTACTCCGGGGCGATCATGCCCGGCAACATCGTCGTCGGCAAAGAGGCCGAGCAGGTTGCCGCGTTCGTCGCGACCTACTCCGGCAAGCTCGCCCCGAAGATCGCCTCGCCGACCGGCCCGGCCGTGACCTGCCCGGCACTGCCCGCCGGCGTCGGTCAGTAGCCCGCGGGGCGACCCGATGCTCGACCTGAAGCTGCTGCGCCGCGATCCCGACGCGGTGCGCGCATCGCTGGTACGCCGCGGCGACGACGCCGCGCTGCTCGATCGCGTGCTGGAGCTCGACGCCGGCCGCCGCGAGCGGCTGCCGGCGCTGGAGGGGCTGCGCGGTGAACAGAACGCGGCCAACGACGCGATCGCCGCCGCCAAACGCGAGGGCGGTGGCGCCGACGAGGCGATCGCGGCGATGCGCGAGGTGGCCGCCCGGGCGAAGGCGCTCGACGAGGAACTCGCCGGCATCGACGTGGCGCTGAAGGCCGCGCTGGCCCAGCTTCCGAACCTCGCCGAGCCGGGTGCGCCGGCACAGGACACGCCGCTGCGCAGCGTCGGCGAGCCGGCCGCGCGCGACTACCCGGCGCGCGACCACCTCGACCTGGCCGGCGCGATGATCGACATGGAGCGCGGCGCGAGCCTGTCGGGTGCGCGCTTCGCCTACCTGCGCGGCGACCTCGTGCTGCTCGAGCTGGCGCTCGTCCGCTGGGTGCTCGAGGTGCTCGGCGGGCACGGCTTCGAGCCGGTGATCCCGCCGGTTCTGGTCCGCGAAGAGGCGCTGTTCGGGACCGGGTTCCTGCCCGACACCGAGCAGCAGATCTACCACCTGCCGCAGGACGACCTGTACCTGGTCGGCACGAGCGAGGTCGCGCTGGCGTCGCTGCATGCCGGTGAGATCATCGACGCGGCCGACCTGCCGCTGCGCTATGCCGGGTTCTCGCCCTGCTTCCGGCGCGAGGCCGGCGCCGCGGGCCGCGACACGCGCGGCATCTTCCGCGTGCATCAGTTCGACAAGGTCGAGATGTTCTGCTTCGTCGAGCCCGATCAGGCCGCGTCCGAGCACCAGCGGATCCTGGCGATCGAGGAGGAGATCCTGACGGCGCTGGGCCTCCCGTATCGCGTCGTCGACATCGCCGTCAACGACCTCGGCGCGTCCGCGGCGCGGAAGTTCGACTGCGAGGCGTGGCTGCCGAGCCAGGAGCGCTACCGCGAGCTGACGTCGTGCTCGAACACGACCGACTACCAGGCGCGGCGCCTGGACGTCCGCGTGCGGCCGGCCGGTGGCAAGCCGGAGACGCTGGCGACGCTCAACGGCACGGCGTGTGCCGTCGGCCGGACGATCATCGCGCTGCTCGAGAATGGCCAGCGCGAGGATGGGTCGGTCGAGTTGCCGACGCCGCTGGCGGCGTTCGGCGGGCCTGCCGAGCTGCGCGCCCGCTGAGGGACGCTGCCGTCGATCACGAGTTAGGGTTCGCGCCATGAGCGAGCAGCGCGTCAGCATCGAGCACGACGGCCACGTCGCCGTCGTCAGCCTCACCCGCGCGGAGAAGCACAACGCGCTCGACGGGGCGATGTTCGAGGGGATCATCGCGGCGGCGGCACAGGTCGCTGCGACACCCGGTGTGCGCGCGGTCGTGCTGCACGGAGACGGGCCGAGCTTCTGCTCGGGCCTCGACATCGCGTCGCTGATGACCGGCCCGGTGTCGCTTGACGACATCCTCGAGCGCGAGGGCGGGCAGAAGTCCAACGCCGCTCAGCGCGTGGCGACCGACTGGATCGACCTGCCGATGCCGGTGGTCGCCGCGATCCACGGCAACTGCTTCGGCGGCGGGCTGCAGCTGGCGCTCGGCGCCGACATCCGCATCGCCGCGCCAGACGCCAAGCTCAGCGTGCTGGAGGTCAAATGGGGTCTGGTCCCGGACATGGGGATCACCTCGTCGCTGCCACGGATCCTGCCGGCGGATGTCGCCAAGGAGCTGACGTACACCGGTCGCGTGGTGTCCGGCGAGGAAGCCGCGGCGCTGGGGCTGGTCACCCGAACCGCGGATGATCCGCTGGCGGCTGCGCTGGCGCTGGCGCACGAGATCGCCACCCGCTCGCCGGATGCGGTGCGGGCTGCCAAGCGGCTGTACGACAGCGCATGGCACCTGCCGGTCGAGGACGGGCTGCTGCTGGAGACCGACCTGCAGCGCGCACTGATCGGCTCGCCGAACCAGATCGCCGCCGTCACCGCGGGCATGACCGGGCAGCCCGGGGAGTTCGCGGATCCCGAGCCGGCCGGCACCCCGGTGGCCTCGTAACGCCGCCGGCGTCGGCAAAACCCCGATTCGGTGAGCGCGCCGGCGCGGTATGACTTGCGGATGAGCGCGGATACGGCGGCCCGATGGGTCCAGGACTTCACAGAGGGCTCGCGCGACGAGCGCATGCTGCTGGGCGGCAAGGGCGCCAACCTCGCCGAGATGACCCACGTGCTGGACCGCGGGCGCGTGCCGGCGGGCTTCACGATCACGACGCGCGCCTGCATCGCCTACCTGCAGGCTGAGCCGAATGCCTTTCCGGACGGGCTGGCCGAGCAGATCGGCGCGGCGGTTGCGCGCCTGGAGGCGGATGCGGGCCGCGGGCTCGGCGCCGCCGACCATCCGCTGCTCGTCTCCGTGCGCTCCGGCTCGCCGGAGTCGATGCCGGGGATGATGGACACCGTCCTGAATCTCGGGCTCAACGATGCGAGCGTGCTGGGCCTGGCGGCGAAGACCGGGAACGAGCGCTTCGCCTGGGACTCCTACCGGCGCCTGGTCCAGATGTACGCCAACGTCGTGCGCGGCGTGAGCAGCGAGGTGCTCGAAGACGCGATCGCGACGCTGAAGGCCGAGCACGGCGCGGACCTGGACACCGACCTCGACGCCGAAGCGCTGCGCGAGCTGACTGCCCGGTTCCAGGCGATCTTCCGTGAGCACACCGGCGCGGACTTTCCGCAGGATCCACGCGACCAGCTCGACGGTGCGATCCGCGCGGTCTTCGCGTCCTGGAACGGCGCTCGCGCGATCCAGTACCGCCGCATCCACGGCCTGTCCGACGACATGGGCACCGCAGTCAACGTCCAGCGCATGGTCTTCGGCAACCTCGGCGAGAGCTCCAGCTCCGGCGTCGCCTTCAGCCGCGACGAGGTGACCGGCGAGCCCGAACCATCGGGCGACTTCCTGATCGACGCGCAGGGCGAGGACGTCGTGAGCGGTGCTCGCAACGCGAGCCCGCTCAGCGAGCTGGCGACCGCGATGCCGGCGGCCCACGCCGAACTGCTGGGCATCCTGCGCGCGCTGGAGCGCCACTACGGCGACATGCAGGACACGGAGTTCACGATCGAGGAAGGGCAGCTGTACCTGCTGCAGACGCGCACCGCCAAGCGGCCGGCGCAGGCCGCGGTGCGCTTCGCCGTCGATGCCGTCGACGAGGGCCTGCTGACCCGCGAGCAGGCGCTGCTGACGGTGGAGGCGGGCAAACTCGACGAGCTGCTGCACCCGCTGTTCGATCCGGCGGCGCCGTTCACGGTGCTCGCCACCGGCGTGCCGGCGTCGCCGGGCGCGGCGAGCGGCGCCGTCGTCTTCAGCGCGCACGCCGCCGTCGAGGCCGCGGCCGACGGGCGCAAGGTCGTCCTCTGCCGCCCGTTCACCGAGGCCGACGACGTCGCCGGCTTCCACGCCGCCGTCGGCATCCTCACCGCGCAGGGTGGCAAGGCCTCGCACGCGGCGCTCGTGGCCCGCGGGATGGGCCGGCCGTGCGTGGCGGGCGCAAGCTCGCTGGACATCGACGACAAGGCCGGCGAGATCCGCCTCAAGGCGACGGGCGAGCTGCTCGCCCGCGCCGGCGATCACCTGGCGATCAACGGCTCCACCGGCGCGGTCACGACCGACGAGGTGCCGCTGATCGACCCGCCGCCGAATGCCTGGTTCCAGACCGTGCTCGAGTGGTCCGACGCGCTGCGGCGCCTGGAGGTGCGCGCCAACGCCGACACCCCGCGCGATGCGGCCGCGGCACGCGCGTTCGGCGCACAGGGAATCGGGCTGTGCCGCACTGAGCACATGTTCATGGCGGCGGACCGCGTGCCGAAGATGCAGGCGATGATCCTGGCCGACGAGCCTTCTGCCCGCAGCGCGGCGCTCGACGCGCTGCTGCCGCTGCAGCAGGCCGACTTCGAAGGCCTGTTCGAGGAGATGCGCGGGCTGCCGGTGACGATCCGCCTGCTCGATCCGCCGCTGCACGAGTTCCTCCCCGCCCGGGTGGAGCTGGAGCTGGAGCTGGCGGGGATGGCCGCGGGCGACGCGCGGCGAAGCGAGGTCGAGAGCGTCCTGGAACGCGTCAAGGACCTCGCCGAGACCAACCCGATGCTCGGCACGCGGGGTGCCCGGCTGGGGCTGCTGCACCCGGAGATCTACGCGATGCAGGGCCGCGCGATCTTCCGCGCGGCGGCGGCGGTGCGCGACCGCAGCGGTGCGGCCCCGCATCTGGAGGTGATGATCCCGCTGGTCGCATACGAGCGCGAGCTGGCCACGCTGCGCGAACTGGTCGAGCGGACCGCCGAGGACGAGGGTTACGCCCGCGCGGACTTCAGCGTCGGGACGATGATCGAGCTGCCGCGAGCCTGCGTCATCGCAGACCGCATCGCGCGGATGGCGGACTTCTTCAGCTTCGGGACCAACGACCTCACGCAGACGACGCTCGGCTTCAGCCGCGACGACATCGAGGGCAAGATCCTGGAGACGTACCTCGCGGACGACGTGTTCGACCGCTCGCCGTTCGAGACGATCGACACGCCCGGTGTCGGCGCGCTCGTGCGGATGGGCGCAGAGCTGGGCCGCCGGACGCGACCCGGCCTCGCCCTCGGGATCTGCGGCGAGCACGGCGGCGACCCGGACTCGATCGCGTTCTTCCACGCGATCGGCCTGGACTACGTCAGCTGCTCGCCGTTCCGCGTCCCGGTCGCGCGGGTCGCCGCAGCCCAGGCCGCGGTGCGCGTCGCCGGCTAGGCACCCGTTTCAGGCTCGGCCGGCGGCGCTCGCCGGGCGCAGCGAGAGGTCGTTGCACGCTTCGCAGACGGTCTGCGGGATCACGCCGGCGCGCATCAGCAGCGCGAACAGCCTGCAGCCGACGCAGATCCCGAAGACCGATTCGAGCGTCGCGAAGGCGGCCAGGACGCCGAGCGTGATGTATCCCGCCCCCGTCCGGTCCAGCCCGACCGCGAACACCGCCGCGGTGACCGAGAACGCGACGCCGATCGCCTGCGCGAAGCGCTTCGGCGGACCGGGCACCGGGCGCTCGGCGACGCCCAGGCGAGGCGTGATGAGGCGCGTGACGAGCTGACCGAGCGGGCTCAGCGTCGGTCCCGTCAGCGCCCGTGCGAGGAAGCCATAGGCGATCACGAGCGTCAGCCAGGGCTGGTCGAGCAGGATCGTCGCGAGCGCGAGCAGCACCACTCCGCCGGCGACCAGCCGAGCGGACACCTCGTTGACGGGATTCGGGAAGCTGAACAGGCTCTTGAGCATCGTGCGGGCGCACAGTAGCCATCCCGGCAAGTCCTTTCGAGCTGCGAAACGCGTGCCGCGAGTGCTTGACTTCGACCCGGCCCAAGGCCGCATCATGCAGGGATGAGCGATCCTGAGCAGCCCGTCCGACACAGCCGCTGGGCCTGGGCCGCGCTGGCGCTCACCGTCGTCGCCGTCGCCGGGGTCGCGGTCGGGGCGCTGACCGGCGGCGGCGACTCGACGACTCCCGCTGCCGCGACGGCTGCCGCCGCCGCACCAGCGGGCACTGACGGCCGGCCGTCGAGCGCCGGGATCAAGCTGATCCGGCGCGTCTCGACCACCCCGCTGCAGGATGCCGGCAAGCCGGTCCTGTTTTTCATGGGCGCTCACTTCTGCCCGTTCTGCGCCTCGGAGCGCTGGGCGTTCGTCAAGGCGACGTCGCGATTCGGCACCTGGCGCGGGCTGCGCCCGCTGAAGAGCGCCGACGGCGACGGCTTCGGGCGGCTGGCGACCTACGACTTCGTCCACGCGACCTATCGCAGCAGCGTGTTCAGCCTGCGCCACAAGGAGGTGGCGGACGTGAACGGCAAGCCGCTCCAGCACCTCGACAAGCTCGAGTCGTCGCTGGTGAACGCCTACAACCCGCGCGGCAGCATCCCGTTCATCGCCGCGGGGTCGACCGGCGGGCAGTACACGGTCGAACTCCCGTACTCGCCGGCGCTGCTGAAGGGGCAGTCGTTCGATGGATTGCGCCAAGCGATCGCCGCCGGTGATGACACGCCGGTCGTGCGGGCGATCGACGACGAGGCGGATGCGATCACGGCGCTGATCTGCCGCCTCGGTGGCGAGCACCCGGCGTCGGTGTGCACGGCGAAGCCGATCGCCGCGCTCGGCAGCCAGCTCGAATGAGCGCGATGCGGCTGGCCGTCCGCACGGTGTTCGGTGATCCGTTCAACGTCGCGCTCGCGGTGGTCGTCGCGCTGACGAGCGCGGTCGTCCTCGGCTGGGCCGGGCAGATTGCCGTGCGCTCGCCGGTCGGCGGGCTGTTCTGGGACCTTCAGCCCTCACGCCTGATCGCGATTGGACTGATGAGCATCGGCTTCGGGCTCGTCGTCCCGCTCCAGGTCGCGGCGCTGCGTCAGGCGCGCGCGAGCGCCCGGATGCGCGCTGGAGCGGGCGTCGCGGTCAGCTCGTTCACAGGCCTCGCCGCCGTGTCCTGCTGCTCGCCGCTGCTGGTCCCGGCGCTGGCCGGCGTCCTCGGTGCGAGCGGCACGACGGCGCTGAACGTCAATCTGACGGCGCACCGCTGGTTCCTGCCGCTGAGCATGGTGTCGATCGGGCTGTTGCTGGTCTCCGGCCTGATGGCCGCACGCGACCTCGGCCGTGGCTGCGCCATCGCGCCCTCGGAGGCCTAGAGCCCGTACTCCTCCAGCAGCTTCAGCCAGACTTCGCTGCGCGTCGGGAAGCTCGGCACGGCGTGCCAGAGGCGGTCGATCGGGACGTCGCCGACGATCGCGATCGTCGCCGCGTGGACGAACTCGGCGACGTCCGCGCCGGTGAACGTCGCGCCCACCAGGACGCGGCGGTTCTCGTCGACGACGATCCGGGCGCGGCCGGGCTCGTTGCGGCCGACGAACGACGCGCCCGCGGTGCTGTTCATGTCCGCGTCGACCGCGCGGGCGTCGATGCCGGCCTCGAGCGCCGAGGCCAGCGTGTGGCCGACCGCCGCGACCTGCGGCTCGGTGAAGACGACGCGCGGCGACAGCGGACCGCCGTAGACGAGCGAGGTGCCTGCGCCCCCGAGGATGTGATCGGCGGCGATCCGGCCCTGGTACTTGCCCTGGTGGGTCAGCAGCGCGCGGCCGTTGACGTCGCCGATGGCGTACAGCCACTCCTCGGCACCGACGACGCGCAGCTGCAGATCGGTCTCGATCGAGCCGCCCGACCGCACGCCGACCGCATCGAGCCCGAGCCCGTCGGTGTTGGGCTTGCGGCCGGCCGCCACGAGGATCTCGTCGGCGACGACCTGCGTCCCGTCGGACAGCGTCGCGTGAACCTCGCCGTCCGTCCGGCTGACGGCGTCGGCGCTGGTCGACAGGCGCACGTCGACGCCGTCCTCACGCAGCGCCGCCTCGACCTGCTCGGAGGCGAAGGGCTCCTCGCGGCCGATCAGGCGCGGGCCGAACTCGACGAGCGTGACGGCGCTGCCGAGCGATCGGTAGGCCTGCGTCAGCTCGACGCCGACGACGCCGCCGCCGAGCACGAGCAGCCGGCCGGGAACCGCCCCGGCCGTCGTCGCCTCGCGGTTGGTCCACGGCTTGGCGTCGGCAAGGCCGTCGACCGGCAGCAGCGCTGCTGAACTGCCGGTCGCGATGATCACCGCGCGTCGCGCGTGCAGGACGTCGTCGCCGACCTTGACGCGACGTTCGCCGGTGAGCTCGCCGCTGCCGCGGTACAGGACGATGCCGCGCTGCTCGAGCCACGGCAGCTGCGCGCTGTCGTCGAGGTCGTGGATCACCTCGTCGCGCCGCGCGAGGACGGCGGCGACATCGAGCGGGCCTGTCACGGCCTCGTGCGCGCCGGGGACGCGCTGCGTCTCGGCGACCGCCTGCTCAGGCCGCAGCAGCGCCTTGGACGGCATGCAGCCATAGAACGAGCACTCACCGCCGACCAGGTGCTGCTCGACGATCGCGACCGCAAGGCCGCCGTCGGCCAGGCGGCCGGCGCAGACCTCACCGCCCGGCCCGGCCCCGATGATCACCACATCGTAGGTCGCGTCGCTCATGCCCGGTGGTATTCCCGGGCGCCGATCCGTTACACATGACGGTCAGACCTGCGTCGCGGGCGCCGACGGGATGTCCTCGAGCCGCAGCCAGTCGGTGATCCGCCCGTTGCGCACGCGAAACGCCGTCCGCGCGGTCTGCCCGACGGCGCGGCCGCAGACCCCGGGGCCGGGCCGCTCGGTGAGTACGAAGGTGACGATCGTGAAGCCGCGCGGGCCGCGTTTGGTCGAGGCGACGCGGGCTCCGCACGGCAGCGACTCGTTGAAGGCGCGGACCTCGGAGCGCGTGGTGAGCTCGATCGGTGGCGAGGCGTTGGCGACGAATGCCGGGATCGCGAAGAACCTGGTCGCCTGGTCGACGTGGCCGGCGCGGAGCGCGTCGGCCCAGGCGCGCACGACAGCCTCGGGCGACCTCGGGCGCTGTGGCTTGGACCCGCCGCCGCAGCCTGCGAGCGCCACGGCCACGACGACGAGCAACGCCGGCGCCCGACCGCGATGTTCGCGACCTGTCACACCTGAGCGGCGTCTGCGTCCTACGGTTGCGCGATGGGAACGACCCGGCGCCCGCGCGCCGTCCTCGCGGGCGTCGCGGCGCTGAGCGCCGCCGCCTGCCTGACCGTCGCTGTCACCCCGAGCCTCCCGCGCGGCATGCCGCACGGGGCCGTCACCGCCGACGGACTGATCCGGGCGCCTGATCATCTCCGCGATCCGCATGACGCCATCATCGCGGTCCGTACCCGCCGGCCGATCGTTGCGCTGACATTCGACGACGGACCGGACCCGCACTTCACGCCGCAGATCCTGCGACTTCTGCGTTTGGCGCACGCCCACGCGACGTTCTTCGTCATCGGGCGCCGGATCGCGGCGCATCCCGCATTGGCGCGGGCAATCGTCGCCGCGGGCAACGAGGTCGGCGACCACACGCTCGACCATGTTCTGCTGCCGCCGCTGCCCGACGCGGGCATTCGCCGCCAGATCGCCGGCGGCCTGGCCGCTGCGCGCCGCGCCGGGCTGCCGGCGGCGCGGTACTTCCGCCCGCCGCATGGATTCTTCGATCCCCGCGTCAGTCTTGCTGGGGCACGTCTGGGCCTGCGCACGATCGGCTGGAACGCGGTCGTTGAACGCGAACTGCGAGAGCGCACTCCTGCCCAGGCTGCAGCCGTGCTGGCGGCGTCGCTGCGGCCGGGGTCGATCGTGCTCGCCCATGACGGCCGGCTGGACCGCGCGCGCACCGTCGCCGCCGTGGCGCGGCTGCTGCCGGCGCTGCACGCGCGTGGCATGCGCGTGGTCAGCGTTTCTGAGCTGCTGGCTGCGCGGCGGTGACTCATCGGACCGCCAGCAGGTCGCCGGACTCGCTGCCGACGACGAGCGTCCCGTCGGAGGCCAGGGCCGGATAGGAGTCGACCGTCGCGCCGGTGTCGATGTCGAGCAGCCGCCGACCGCGCGCGTCGAAGCCGTACACGTGGCCCGGCCGCGTGCCGAAGTAGACGTCGTGGCGGGCATCGATGACCGGCTGAGTCCAGACGCCGACCGAGCGCAGCGCCGGCGTGCGCGAGAGCCCGCGCACGCGGGCGCGCAGGCGGCCGGTCCGGGCATCGATCGCGGTCACGCGCCCCAGGTGGTCGCCGAGGTAGACGAGCCCGTCTGCGGTCGCCGACGGTGACGAGTACGTCAGCGCGCCGATGTCGAAGCGCCAGCGCACCCGGCCGTCCGGCCGGACCCCGTAGGCCGTGTGGTCGTTGGCGGTGAAGACGACGGTGCCGTCCGGCGCGATCGCGGGGGACGTCTCCGACAGGTCGCGCGCGTGGACCCGCCAGCGCACACGGCCGTCGCGGACGGCGACGAGCCCGGCATCGGCTGTCGTGTACACGGTCCCGTCGCGGGCGATCGCCGGGCTGCCGTAGGAGACCTCGCCGAGGTCGATGTGCCAGCGTCGTCTCGGGGCAACACCGCTGGTCGGCGGGTCGAACGCCGACAGGCCTCCGCGGGCGTCGCCGACGATCAGCATGCCGTCCGGCGCGAGCACCGGCGACAGCGGCGTCCCGTCGAACGACAGGCGCCAGCGCTCGCGGCCGTGCTGGTCGAGGGCGATCACGGCGTCGCGCGGACCGGGCCACAGGATCGTCCCGTCGGTGAGCAGCGCCGGGCTGGTCGACAGGTCGCTCCCGTAGGCGCCGCCGCCGTTCGCGCGCCATCGGTCGCGCCCGGTCGTGAGGTCGATCGCGTGAAGGACGCCCGCGTTGCTGGCGGCAAGGACGACGCGGCCGGAGCCGATGACCGGGCCGGGTACGACGGGCCCCTCCAGCCGCCGGCGCCAGCGGACGTGGCCGCGCTGCGGGCCGACGACGGGAGCGGACCCTGAGTGCGTCGCGTCGCGGCCAAAGCCCGGCCAGGGCTGGGCACCGCCCCGGACCGCCGGTCGGCCGGCGACGCCCGCGGCGTCCAGCGGGACGACTGCCCGCTGATCGCGGATCGCCGCCGTCCGCGGCATCGCGGTCGAGCCGCAGCCGGCGAGCGTCAGCCCGAGCGCGGCGAGTCCGCCCAGCGCACGCATGCGCGGCTACGCGGCGGCCGGAACCGTGAAGCGCACACGCGTCCCGACGTCCGCGTCGGCGAGCCAGATCCGGCCGCCGTGCGCTTCGACGATCGCGCGCGCGATCGCCAGGCCCAGCCCTGCGCCGTCGGTCGTGCGTGCGTCGTCGCCGCGGACGAACGCGTCGAAGATCCGCTCGCGGCTGTCCGGCGGGATGCCGGCGCCGGTGTCGGCAACCTCGACCTGGATGTCGTTGCCGCGCACGGCCGCGCGCACGACGACGCTGCCGTCGGCCGGCGTGTGCCGGACGGCGTTCTGGATCAGGTTGAACAGGACCCGCTGGAGCTGCTCAGGGTTGGCCTGCGCGCGCACGCGGTCGCCGGCGAGCTCGGTCCGCACCTCGACCGAGCTGAGCGCCGCCTGAGAGCGCATCGAGTCGACGGTCTCCTGCACGAGGCCGGTCAGGTCGACGTGCTCGACGCTCCAGCGGATGTCGCCGGCCTCCAGCCGCGAGAGCTCGAACAGGTCGTCGATCAGCGCGCCGAGCTGACGGACGTGGACGCTGAGCTGGCTCAGGTAGGCGTCGCGATCGGCGTCGGGCAGCACGCCGTCCCCGACCGCGTCGGCGACCAGGCGCAGGTTCGTCAGCGGGGTGCGCAGGTCGTGCGACACCGCGGCGACGAGCTCCCGCCGGGCCCGCTCCTCGCCGGCGAGCTTGTGCGACATCGCCGCCGCCGCGACCGCGAGATCCGCGATCTCGTCGCGCCCGGTGGTCGGGAAGGCGACATCGCGCTCGCCCTCACCGACGGCGCGCAGACCGTCGCGGACGACGTCGACGTCGGCCAGCGCGCGACCGGCCAGCAGCGCCCCCGCCCACCAGCCGATGACGCCGGCGTAGACGGCGAGGATCGCCGTGAACAGCGCGTCGTGGTTGCTGACGAACATCCGCGCGGTGAACAACCCGGTCGCCGCCAGCAACGTCGCGACGGCGACGATCGCGGCGACCGCGAACTGGCGCCGCAGGCCGCCGATCCGCGCGCGGCCGGCGACGAGCCCGCCGGCGATGAGCGTCGTGACGACGCCCAGCGGTGCCAGCACGATCGCCGTCTGCCGCGCTGCCTCCGCGCCGTAGACGGCGCCCGCGACGAGCGCCGCGAGCAGCGCCAGGACCAGCGCGCCGGCAAGCGACCAGGCCAGCAGCCAGGCCTGCCTCATGCGGCGAACCGGTAGCCGACGCCCCACACCGTCTCGATGTGCCGCGGCGTCGCGGGGTTCAGCTCGACCTTGGCGCGCAGGCGGCGCACGTGGACGGTGACGGTCGCCGTGTCGGTGTAGAACGAGTACTGCCAGACGCGGTCCATCAGCTCGTCGCGCGTGAACGCGCGGCCCGGGTGCCGCGCGAGGAACAGCAGCAGGTCGAACTCGCGCTGGGTCAGCGCCAGCTCGGCGCCGTGGGCGATCGCGCGGCGGCCGACCGGGTCGATCGTCAGCCCGTCGAATTCGAGCGGCGCCTCGTCGGCCGGCGTCAGGTCGATCCGGCGCAGGACGGCGTCGACGCGCGCGACGAGCTCGGCCGGCGAGAACGGCTTGACGACGTAGTCGTCGGCGCCCAGACGCAGGCCGATCACGCGGTCGGACTCCTCGCCCTTGGCCGTCAGCAGGATCACGGCGACGCGGTCGCGGCCGGCGGGCTCGTCTCGGATCCGCCGCATCACCTCGAGCCCGTCCATCCCGGGCAGCATCAGGTCGAGCACGACGAGGTCGGGCTTGCGGGCAGTGATCTCGGCGAGCGCGCCGGGGCCATCGCCGGCCGTGCGGGTCTCGTAGCCGGCGGCGATCAGATAGCGGGAGACGACATCGGCGATCGTCGGCTCGGCGTCGACGACGCGGATAGATACGCGGACGGGATCAGCCCGTGGCATAGCGCCGAGTCTGGCAGGCGCCCGGCGCCGTTACGAGGCGTTCGGACCGGAGTTCACCGACTGTTCATGAAGCTCGCGCATTCCCGCGGCAAAGTCCTCGCGGGCTTCGAACCCCAGCGTCGAACGCGCTCGATCGGCGGCGGCGAACACGTGCCGCACGTCGCCGAGGCGGAACTCGCCCGTCGTCCGCGGGGCCAGGCCGGACCCGCCGACGGCATCCGCAAGCGCCTGCGCCATCGCACCGACGCTCCGCGGGGTGCCGCTGCAGATGTTCAGCGCGCCGTCTACGGGCTCGCTCGCCGTCAGCGCCAGCACGTTGGCGCGCGCGACATCGCGAACGTGGACGAAGTCGCGCAGCTGGCCGCCGTCCTCGAACACCGAGGGCGGCCGGCCGCCGAGCAGCGCGCTGAGGAACAGCGCCGCGACCCCGGCATACGGCGTGTCGCGCGGCAGCCGCGGCCCGTAGACGTTGTGGTAGCGCAGGGCCGTGACATGCACGGCGCCTTCCCGCGCGAGCGCACCGCACAGATGTTCCTGATGCAGCTTTGTCGCGGCGTAGACGTTGCGCGGGTCGAGCGGCGCGTCCTCGGGGATCGCCTCGGGCGTCAGCGGGCGCGCGCAGACCGGGCACGGCGGCTCGAAGCGGCCGGCCTCCAGGTCGGCGCGCGAGCGCGGGCCGGGCCGGACGATGCCATGCTCGGGGCAGCGATAGCGACCCTCGCCATAGACGACCATGCTGCCGGCGAGCACGAGCCTGCCGGCGAATCCGGTTCGCGCCAGCTCGCGGATCAGGACGGCCGTTCCGAGATCGTTGTCGGCGCTGTAGTCGGCGATGTCGAGCAGGTCGGTGCCGAGGCCGACGCGCGCCGCCTGATGGCTGACCGCGTCGGCACCGCGCAGCGCCCGAGCCACGACATCCGCGTCGCGGACGTCACCGCGCAGGTACTCGGCGGCGGCCGGCAGGTGCGCGTCGTCGCGGTCGAGCACGACCGCCTCGTGACCGCTCGCGTGCAGCGCATCGACGACGTGCGAGCCGATGAACCCGGCGCCGCCGGTGACGAGCACCCTCATCGCCGCACCCGCCTGAGGCCGTCGTCGGCCGAGACGATCAGGTCGCCGCCGGTCAGCCGCGCGACACCGAACCGGCACGGCGCGGAGAAGCGGCCGGCGTACGACCAGCGGCCCGACGCCGAGCGCCGATAGCGGTCGAGCCGGCCCGACCCGACGCCGCAGACCGCGACATCGCTCGCGGACAGGACGGCAAGGCCCGACGGCGCCGTGTGGCGCGTCAGCGGCGTCCGCGGGCCGGCGCCGGCGCCCGGCCCGAGCCGCTCGGGCCGGCGGCCGGGCGCGTTGTCGGCGACCCAGATGCGCCCACCGGCCGTGGTTGCGAACGCGAACGGGTTGTTCCAGCCGCTGCTGAGGATCTGCGGGCGCTGCCCGGCCGGCCCACCGGGCGCGAGTGCGATGAGCTTGCCGTTGAGCGCGCGCGGATCACTCGTCCGCGACGGTCGCTGCAGGTCGCCGATACCGAGCACGAGCCGCCCGTCCGGCAGCATCGCAAGATGGCCGCCATTGCCCAGCAGCGCCGCGCTGGGACCGGTCCAGACGCGCCGTCGCGGCACCGGCAGCACCTGATCCACCGCCAGGTCCCCGCGGCGATCGACCGAGGCGGCGAAGGTTCGCCCGCGGCGGTCGACGGCGAGGCCGAGCAGTCCGCGCTGGCCGCCCGCTCGAACCGGGACGCGTGCGAGCACGCGCCGCGAGCCGAGGTCACGAATCGTGCCGCTCGCTAGCTCGCCGTAGCGCAGCCCGCCGTTCGGCAACGCGGCAAGGGCGGCGATCACATCGTGCGCCGGCGGCGGCAGCGTGCGACCCCCCGCCTGGCTGCGAGCCGGTGTCTGCGCAGCGTTGCCCCCGCAGCCCGCGAGCAGCGTCATCGACAGCAGCATGGCGGCCGTCGTCAGTCCCGTTCCCCGCCTCACCACGGCGAGCGTACCCCTGCCTGGAGTGCGAGCCCGAGCAGCACCTGCGCGCCGAGCCAGCCTCGGCCCAGGCCGGTCGCGGCGAGCATGACCCAGGGCGCGAACGGCAGCCAGATGCGCTCCGTCTCGCCGCGCGACAGACCCGACAGATCGGCGGCGGCGACCGCGACGAGTCCGGCCCCGGCGAGTACCCACGTTCCGCGGTCGCGCAGGTTCGCCGCGCCAGCCGCCGCGGCCGGCCCGACGGCGAGCGCGAATGCGGCGAGCGAGATCAGCAGAAATGCCGCGTACGGCCGCCGCGTCAGCACGCCGGCGAGCGCTAGCTCACGGGTCGCGCGCAGCCCATCGGGCCAGAAGAACCCCAGCGCCCAGAACAGCCCCAGTACGGCGAGGACCGCGGCGCCCGCGAGCACCAGTGGCCGCAGCCGCCGCAGCCAGGCGGCGACCGCAAGGACGAGCGCGCCGAACGGGACGGCTCCGTAGCTCAGCATCAGCGCGGCGCCGAACGTCAGCCCTGCGGCGATCGCGAGCGCGTCCGATCTGCGCCCACGGCGGCCGCAGGCCAGGGTCAGCAGCGCCAGCCCGATCGCGAGCACGGCGGCGAACAGCGCGTCAGCCGAGGTCGCCACCCAGACCGCTCCCGGAAGCAGCGCGAGGAACGGCGCAGCGCCGCGCGCCTGTCCGTCCCCGGAGACGTCCCGCAGCACGACGAGCGCCGCGGGCGCCGCCAGCGCGCCGACGCCGATGACGAGCGCGGCCGCCACCTGAGCGCCGCCGAGCCCGATGCGGTCCAGGCACCAGAGCAGCAGGACCATGCCGGGCGGATGACCGCGTACGTGCGTCGGGTACGACGGCAGCTGATCGAGGAAGCCGCGGAGGAAGCTGCCTGGCGAGCCGACGCGGTCGACGGCTGCGAGGTACTCGTAGCGACGCGTCAGCGGCCGCGTGATCGCACCCACTCCGTCGCTCGCCGCGAGCGCCGTCGCCCACGCCGCCGCGCCGACCCAGGTCAGCGCGAGCAGGCGTCCGAACGACAGTCGCGCCGCCAGCGGCGGACCCCACGCCGCGCCGGCGACGCCGACGATGAGTGGCACGAGCAGCCGCCAGCCGACCCGCACGTCGTACGTCCCGACGAGCGGTGCGGCCCCGATGTGGATCTTCGGATCGGCCTGGTCGAGATGCGAGCCGATCGCCCACCCCGCGACGACGAGCGATACCCAGAGGAGCGACGCGAACCAGGGACCGGTGACCCACGGCGAGCGCGGTGCGCTGATCGGCTGACTCACCACGGACCGTGCACGCTAACGCCGCGCCGTCGTCGCCGCCCAGTCGCTCGGTCCTGGATTTTCCATTCCGTAATCGCGGCCGAGCGGCGCTGTGTCGTAGGTTCGAGGGCGATGATCGACGTGATTCTGCCGGTGCTGGACGAGCGCGACGCGCTCCCCTGGGTGTTGGAACGCATCCCGGATGGGTACCGCGCGATCGTGGCCGACAACGCGTCGACGGACGGATCTGGTGCGCTCGCCGCGCGGCTCGGGGCCCTCGTGGTCGACGCTCCGGTTCGCGGTTTCGGATCGGCGTGTCACGCCGGGCTGCTCGCCGCGACCGCCGATGTCGTCTGTTTCATGGACGCCGACGCGTCGCTCGACCCGCGCGAGTTGCCGCAGCTCGTCGCGCTGCTCGACCCGCACACGCCGACGCTGGCGCTCGGCGCACGCCGTCCGACGACGCGCGGCGCCTGGCCGCTGCATGCTCGCCTGGCCAATCGCGGGCTGGCCCGCGAGCTGCGCCGTCGCACTGGCGCGCAGCTGACCGACCTGGGGCCGATGCGCGCCGCGCCGCGAGAGGCACTGCTCGGGCTCGGCATGACCGATCGCCGCTTCGGCTACCCGCTGGAGACGGTGCTGCGCGCCGGCGGCGCCGGCTGGCAGATCGTCGAGGCCGAGATTCCCTACCACCCGCGAACCGGGCGCTCAAAGGTGACCGGCACCGCCCGTGGGACGGCGCGCACCATCCGCGACATGAGCCGGGTTCTGGCGTGAGCGGCACGCTGATCGTCATCGCCAAGGCACCGCGAGCCGGCCGCAGCAAGACGCGGCTGTGCCCGCCATGCACGCCGCAGCAGGCCTGCGACCTGGCCGCCGCAGCGTTGCGGGACACGCTTGACGCCGTCGCCGTCGCCCAAGCGGGCCGGCGGCTGCTGGTGCTCGACGGCACCCCCGGCGACTGGCTTCCCGAAGGCTTCGACGTCGTCCCGCAGGCCTCCGGCGGGCTCGGCGCGCGCTTGGCGGCGGCGTTTGCGCAGGTCGACGGGCCGGCGTTCCTCGTCGGGATGGACACGCCGCAGATCCTGCCGGCCGATCTCGAGGCAGGTCTGCGAGCGCTCGCCGGCTGCGACGCGTCGCTCGGCTTCGCGCCCGACGGCGGCTACTGGGGCATCGGCCTGCGCGGCCCCCAGCCCGGTGCGTTCGACGGCGTGCCGATGAGCGCAGATGGGACCGGCGCGGCACAGCTCGCGCGGCTGGAAGCGCTTGGCCTGCGCGTCTCGCAGCTGCCGGAGCTGCGCGATGTCGACGCGATCGCTGACGCGTTCGCGGTCGCCGAACAGGCACCGCTGACACGCTTCGCCGCGGCGCTCGCCGCGATCACCCCAGAGCTCCTGGACGAGCGCGCCGCATGAGCGCGGCCCTGCACACGGCCGGCGACCTGTACGCCTTCGGCCTGGCGAGCGGCGCGCGATCCGGCCTGCGGGTGCGCTTCACCGACGGGCGCGACGAGCCGGTCGACCTCGAGCGCTGGCTCGGAGCCGTCGACGGCGCCGACGAGTCGGTCATCGCCCGCGTTCGCGGCCCCGTCCTGGACATCGGCTGCGGACCGGGCCGTCACGTCCTCGCCTGTGCACAGCACGGGATCGACGCGCTCGGCGTCGACATCTCGCCGGCGGCCGTCGCCGAGGCCCGGCGGCGTGGTGCGCCCGTCATCGAGGCCTGCGTCTTCTCCGGCGTGCCCCGGGCCGGCACCTGGGGCAGCGCGCTGCTGCTCGACGGCAACATCGGCATCGGCGGCGATCCGGCGTCGCTGCTGGCGCGCACAGCCGACCTGCTTGCGCCCGGCGGCCGCGTGATCGTCGAGGTCGGAGGGCCCGGAACGGCGACGCGTCGCGAGCGGATCCGGCTCGAGGTTCCCGGGGCGCACAGCGGCTGGTTCCCGTGGGCGCAGGTCGGCGTCGACGACGTCGGCGCCCTGGCGCACTCCGCGGGCCTGCGCGGCCACGCCACCTGGGAGGCTGACGGACGATGGTTCGTCGCACTCGTGGCCGCGGCGTAGGCGAGCGCCTGGCGGCCGGGCAGGCGCCGAGCGCGGCCCTCGCCGACCACCTGGGCGAGCGCGCGGCTGAGCGTGCCGCCGCCCGCCGCGTCGATCCGGCGCGGTTCCCCGGCCGGCTGCACGACGAGCGCGTCGCCGCAGTCCTCGGCGCCGCGCTCGGCATCACCTTCATCACCTGCTTCCTGACCGGGCTCTACAGCCACTTCGCGCAGCACCCGCTCGACCTCGGGTTCCTTTCGATGCCCGCCTCGCCGGCGTGGCTGTACCGCTTCACGCAGGGGCTGCACGTCGCCGCCGGCATCGCCGCGATCCCACTGCTGCTCGCGAAGCTGTGGACGATCTACCCGCTGCTGTTCGTGATGCCGCCGGTCCGCAGTCCGGCGCATCTGGTCGAGCGGATCGCGCTGATCCCGCTCGTCGCCGGCGGGCTGTTCCAGCTGTTCACCGGCCTGGCGAACACCGCCCACTGGTACGTCTGGTCGTTCTCGTTCCCGGTCGCCCACTACTGGACGGCCTGGCTGGTCATCGGCGGCCTGATCGTGCACATCGGCGCCAAATGGGTGACGACGCGGCGCGCGCTGGGCAGCGAGGGGCGCTCGCGGCCCGAGCCTGACGGGGACGGCCTCAGCCGGCGCGCCTTCTTCGGCGCCGTCGCGACGGCCGTCGGCGCCGTGACCGTGCTCAGCGTCGGACAGACGTTCCGCCCGCTGCGCCGCGTCTCGCTGCTCGCGCCACGCGACCCTGGCGTCGGGCCACAGGGGCTGCCGATCAACAAGACGGCGGCCGGCGCGCGCGTGACGACGATCGCCCGCGACCCGCAGTACGCGCTGGTCGTCAACGGCCGCGTCGCCACACCGCTGCGGCTGACGCTCGCCGACCTGCAGTCGCTGCCCCAGCACACCGCGTCGCTGCCGATCGCCTGCGTCGAGGGCTGGAGCGCCGGCGCGACCTGGACCGGCGTACGCGTCCGCGACCTGCTGGCGATGGCCGGCGCCGACGCCAACGCGGAAGTGATCGTGCACTCGCTGCAGCCGCGGGGCTCGTATCGCTCCTCGCGGCTCAACGAGGCACACGCCGCGCACGGCGACACGTTGCTCGCGCTGCGCGTGCGGGGCGAGGAGCTGCACATCGACCACGGCTTCCCGGCGCGGCTGATCGCGCCGAACCGGCCGGGCGTGCAGCAGACCAAGTGGGTCGGCCGACTGGAGGTCGTGTGATGGACGAGCGACCGGCGCCCCGACTCGGCGAGGACGAGGTCGGCGGACGGCTGTTCTGGGTCGCCGCCGCGGTCGGCCTCGGCGTGATCGCGTTCGCGCTGATCGGCCTGTTGAACGACCCGCGCGCAGGCTCGCTGACCAATTGGGCGACGTTCCTGATCGGCGGCCTGCTGCTGCACGACGGCCTGTTCGCACCGCTCGTCGTCAGCCTCGGCCTGGTCGGGTGGTTCGTCCTGCCGCGACGCCTGCGGCCGGCCTTTCAGGCGACGCTGATCGTCGCCGGCAGCGTCGTGTTGCTCTCGATCCCGGTGATCGGCCGCTGGGGCGAGCTCCCCGGCAACCCCACGCTGCTGCCACGCGACTACGGCGCCGGGCTCGCCGTCGCGCTCGGCGTGGTCGCGATCGGCGGCCTGATCGCCGTGCTGCGAGCTGCACGCCGGCCCGCACCGCCTCCGGGTCCGCCGGATCGCGGCGGTTGGTGAAACCTCGCGCCACCCTCGCCGTATAGGTATGCTGTACCTATAACGACGACCGGTGGAGGGCAGCACGATGGACTGGGACGCAGTGGTGATCGGATCGGGCCTGGGCGGGCTGAGCACGGCGGCGCACCTCGCCGCCAACGACAAGCGCGTGCTCGTGCTCGAGCAGTACGACGTCGCCGGCGGCTGCAGCCAGGTCTTCCGCCGCAAGCGCGAGTGGCAGTTCGACGTCGGCCTGCACTACGTCGGCGGCGTCCACACCGGCGAGATCGGTTCTGTGCTGCGCGGCGTCGGCCTCGAGGGCCGGATGGAGTGGCACGAACTCGACCCGGACGGCTTCGACACGCTGCTGTTCCCCCAGCACGAGATCCGCGTGCCGAAGGGCTGGGCGGCCTATGGCGAGCGCCTCCACGCCGCATTCCCGCAGGAGACCGACGGGCTGCGCCGCTTCCTGCGCCTGCTCGAGGGCGTCGCGCGCCAGCTGCGCAAGGCCGGCGTCCCCCGCACGAAGCTCGACTACCTGCGCTACCCGCTGCGGGCGCCGGCCGTCGTCGCCTGGGGCATGCGGCCGATCAGCGACCTGTTCGATCACTGCAAGCTCAGCGACCAGCTCCGCGCGGTGATCGTCGCGCAATCCGGCGACTACGCGACCCCGCCCTCGCGCACGCCGGTCGCGCTGCACGCCGGCCTGATCGATCACTACCTGGACGAGGGTGCCTACTACCTCGGGGGCGGCGGCCAGACGCTCGCCGCGCACCTGCTCGACGTGATCCAGACGCACGGCGGCCGCGTGCGCACGCATGCGCGCGTCGACCAGATCGCCGTCAGCAACGGCCGCGTTCGCGGCGTGCGCCTGGCCGACGGCAGCGAGATCCGCTCCGACATCGTCGTCTCGACCGCCGACATCAAGCAGACGTTCCTGCAGCTGCTGCCGGACACCGCCGTCTCGCCGCGCTTCCGCGAGCGGGTCAGCGGATTCCGGATGGCGACGCCGCTGTTCTGCCTCTACCTCGGCGTCGACCGCGACCTCGCCGAGACGATGCGCAACACGAACTACTGGGTCCACCCCGACTACGACCCCGAGGCCCGCTACGCCGAAGCCGTCGGCGGCGCGATCGCGGACACACCGCCGGTGTACATGACCTCCGCGACGGTCAAGGATCCGACGAGCACGCACCATGCGCCGCCCGGCTGTTCGACGTTGGAGCTGATGACGTGGACGACGCCGTCCCGCAGTGCCTGGGGCGTCGACGGCGAGATCGCCGGATACAGCCGCAACGAGCGCTACCGCCAGACGAAGGCCGCGCTCGCCGATCGGATGATCGACGTCGCCGAGGGCGTCGTCGGCGACCTGCGCCCGCACATCCGCTGGCAGGAGACGGCAACGCCGCTGACGCAGGAGCGCTACACGCTGTCCACGGACGGATCGAGCTACGGCATCGAGCTGGCGACCGACCAGATGGGCCCGCGGCGCCCGGCCCCGGCGACGCCGATCGGCGGCCTGTTCCTGGCCGGCGTCAGCGCGCGCAGCGGCCATGGCATCGTCGGCGCGCTGGCCGGCGGGCGCGCGGCGGCCGGCGAGATCCTCGGCCGTGACCTGGCCGGCGAGGTCGCCCGCGGCGCCGTCTTCGCCGACGTCGACCGGCTGACCGCCGGCGGCCCGGACTTCGACGCGCTGGCCGCCTGCCGGCGCCTGCAGGACAAGAGCGAGCGGCTCCCGCGCAGGGAGGTCGCCGCGTGAGCGCCGACGCCCCGCTCAGCAACAGCGGTGCCGCGGTGCTCGGGATGGTGGCGCTCGGGGCGCAGTCGGGCTACGACGTCCGCCGCGCTGCTGAGCGCTCGCTGCGCTTCTTCTGGGCGCTCGGCCCACCTCAGATCTACAGCGAGCTGCGGCGGCTCGAGCAGACTGGGCTGCTCGCCGGGAGCGATGATGCACGCGGCCGACGGCCGCGCCGCGTCTTCACCGTCACCGATGACGGTCGCGCGGCGCTGCACGCCTGGCTGACGGCGGGCGAGCCGGCGACGATGGAACTGCGCGACGGCGAGCTGCTGCGGCTGTTCTTCGCCGACGCGCTGACGCCGGACGAGGCGCTGGCCCGCGTCGCGATCGTCCGCGAGCGATCCGTCCGCGCGCTCGAGCTGTTCGACCGCGAGATCCTGCCGGCGGCCGCCCGCACCCGCGAATCTGGGGCCGAGTTCCCGGAGCTGATCGCCGGCTTTGGCCGCGAGCTGCACGAGTTCATCGTCGGCTGGAGCGAGCGGCTGGAGCAGCAGGTGGCGACGGTCGAGCGGTCGCCCGCTCGTGCCGCGTCACTCGGCTGAGTCGGCGGCGGCTGTGCGACGCGTAGTGACGAGCACGCCGCGGCAGTGCGCGGTGAAGCGGCAGCGGACAACCTGGCGGTGTGGTCGCAGCCGATCTGAGCTCGGTCGTGAGGCCGGCATCGCGCAGCTCGCTCGGCGGTTGCTGGAGGAGTTCGGCGACGCGGTCGGTGAGGTCGTGGTCGGTCATGGTCGGCGGCGCTCGATCCGGTTGAGGTTGTCGACGACGAAGAACGCGCGCGTCGCATCATCGCCGCCGACGGGCGTGCTCGCGCGCGGCCCGCGGCGCAAAGCGGCCACGGCACCGGGCGGCAGCCGTCCCCCCGTCGCCAGCCACGACCCGGCGAGGATCAACAGCAAGCCGGCGACCGCTGCGGCACCTGGTCGCTCGCCCAGCAGCGCGACGCCGAGCGCCACAGCCACGACCGGATTCAGGTACGTGATGACCGACGCGCGGCTCGGCCCGATCCGCGTGATCAGTGCGAAGAACAGGACAAACGCCAGCGCGCTGCAGAGCAGCCCGAGCACGACGATGCTGAACACCGCCGCGAGCGACGGCACTGCGTCGGGCGCAGAAGCCACAGCGAGCGGCGCGAGGAGCAGCGAGGCGAGGCCGAACGATGCGCAGATCGGACCGAGCGGATCGAGGTCCTGTAGCCGGCGCCGAACGAGCAGCGGCCCGGTCGCGTAGCCGACGGCGGCGAGCAGCACCGCGCCGGCGCCGGCCAGTTCGCGCGGGCGGCCGGCCACGTCCAGGCCGAGTAGCGCGACGACGCCCGCGAAGCCGATGAACAGGCCCACGAGCCGCCGCCCTGTCGGCCGCTCGGACGGCTCCAGCCGCACCAGAATCACGGCGATGATCAGCGGCACGGCGGCGATCAGGATCGCCGCCAGCGACGAGGCGATCCGCTGCTCGCCCCAGGCGATCAGCGGGAACGGCAGCGCGATCTCGACGATCGTGTAGACCAGCACCGCGCGCCACCGCGAACGCAGGCCGCTGAGCGCGCCGCGACGGCGAGCCAGCGGCAACAGCACGACGAAGCCGAGCACACATCGCGTGCACGCGATGACGGCTGGCGACAACCCTTCGTCGACCGCCACCCGGATAAAGAAGTACGGCAGGCCCCAGATCAGCGAGACCGCCGCGAACAGCAGCCACGCCCGCCGATCCATTGCGGTGTCCATGCTTCCTGTCTAGCAGCCGAGCCTGCGATCCTTGCCGCCGTGCCCCGCGAGTCCGACTACGGCTACGTCGCCCTGATCACGACGCGCTGGCGCGACAGCGACGCCTACGGGCACGTCAACAATGTCGAGTACTACGCGTTCTTCGACACGGCGATCAACACCTGGCTCGTGCGCGAAGGCGGGCTGGATCCGGCCGCGAGCGCCGTCATCGGCGTCTGCGCGACGTCGTCGTGCACGTTTCATCGCTCACTCACGTTTCCGGACGAGGTGCGCTGCGGCGTGCGCGTGAGCCGCCTCGGCCTGACCAGCGCGACCTACGACCTGGCGCTGTTCGACGACGCCGACGCGGCGCCCGCCGCGACCGGCTCGTTCGTCCACGTGTTCGTCGATCGCGACAGCCGGCGGCCGGCCGAGATCCCGCCGCCGCTGCGCGCCGCGCTCCAGCGGCTCGTCGTTGGGGAGCCAGCCGCGTGAAGATCCGCGCCGCCGTCCTGCACGAGGCAGGCCTGCCTCGCCCGTACGCAACCTCGCGCCCGCTGCGGATCGAGCAGATCGAGCTGGAGCCGCCCGGCCGCGGCGAGGTGCTGCTGCGGATCCTCGCGGCCGGGCTGTGCCACTCGGACCTGTCGGTCGTCGATGGGTCGCGCCCACGGCCGCTGCCGATGGCGCTCGGGCACGAAGCGGCGGGCGAGGTGCTGGAGCTGGGCGCCGGCGTCGAGGGCCTCGCCGTCGGCGATCGCGTCGTCTGTTCGTTCATGCCGGCGTGCGGCCACTGCGGGCCGTGTGCCGACGGTCGCCCGGCGCTGTGTGAGCCCGGAGCCCTGGCCAACGGCGCCGGCACGCTGCTCGGCGGCGGCGAGCGGCTGAGCGACGACGCCGGCGGCCGCGTGCATCATCACCTCGGCGTCTCGGCGCTGGCCGAGGCCGCCGTCGTCAGCGCGCGGTCGGTCGTGCGGATCGATCCCGACCTGCCGCCCCAGATCGCGGCGCTGTTCGGCTGCGCCGTACTGACGGGCGTCGGCGCCGTCGTCAACACCGCGGCGGTCCGGCCGGGGCAGAGCGTCGTCGTCGCCGGCCTCGGCGGCGTCGGCCTCGCGGCGCTGATCGGCGCGCTGGCCGCCGGCGCGCACCCGGTCGTCGGACTCGACGTCGTGCCGGCCAAGCTGGAGCTCGCCCGCGAACTCGGCGCTGACCACGCACTGGCGGCCGGCGACGACACGGTCGCCGCGGTCCGCGAGCTGACCGGCGGTGGCGCCGACCACGTGATCGAGACCGTCGGCGACGAGCGCGTGCTGGCCGATGCCTACGCGATGACGCGCCGCGGCGGGACGACGGTCACCGTCGGCCTCCCCCATCCCGATCGCCGGCTCGACATCCAGGCGCTGTCGCTGGTCGCCGAGGAGCGCACGCTGAAGGGCTCGTACATGGGCTCCGCCGTCCCCGGCCGCGACATCCCGCGGCTGATCGCACTGCACCGCGCGGGACGGCTGCCGGTCGACCGGCTGTTGACGCACCGCGTCGCGCTGGACGACGTCAACGCCGCGCTGGACCGGCTCGCCGATGGCGAGGGCGTGCGACAGGTCGTCCTGCCCGGCGCCACCGGCTGAGCCGGGCGGCTACTGCAGGTAGTCCTCGACCGTGTCAGCGGGGCGCAGCGTCTGCCCCTGCGGATCGCCGCCCGCGTCGCGCGTCGCACGGCGCCGGCGCAGCAGGTCCCAGAGCTGATCGAGCTTCACCTCAGCCGCCTGAAGCTCGGCCTGCTCGGCATCGTCCAGCCCGCGGCCGTCGACGTGCTCGCGCAGCTGGTGCTCGCGCTCGACAAGCGCGTTGATCTGGTCTTCGACCGACTGGTCGGGATCGTTCGGTGTCATGCCGCAAGCATGACGACTCGCGGTGCCCGGCTTTGCGCGTCAGCCGGCCGCGGCGCGCTCGCCTGCGCCGGCAAGCAATTTCCAGAACACGATCTTGTGATCGCCGGGGCCGTAGAACTCGCGGATTCGCGCCTCCTGCCCGTATCCGTGTTTGGTGTAGAAGCGGCGGGCGAGCGCGAAGCCGTCGAGGCTCGAGGTCTCGACGATCAGGACCCTCGCGGCATCCTGGCCCTTGTCGCTCAGCGCCTGCTCGACGTGACCGATCAGCGCACCGCCCGCTCCGGACGCCTGATGCTCAGGGCGAACAGCGATGAAGTAGAGGTTCCACATCCGATCCGAAAACGGCTCGGGGGCGTAGTAGGCGGCGCCGATGACGGCGTCGTCAGCGCCCTCGAGAACGATCCAGGCGTGATCCGCAAGGCCACCGTCGAAGAACCCGGACAGCTGTTCGCCGAAACCGTCCAGCTCGTCGGCCTGGAACATGCCGGTATCGACCGCGATCGCCTTGATCGCGGTCGCGTCGCCGGGCGTCGCCGCGCGGATGCTGCTGAGTTGATGCATCGAGGGCCGTATCCCGATGACGGCAAGCGTTACGACGCTCTGCGAATCATCAGCCCGGCCGCGGGAACTGGCCGGCAAGGAAGCGGTCCCAGATGCCATCGGTCATCAGCTTGCGCTGCCCGATCAGCAGCTTCGCCGACGGCGTCACGGTGACGCGGATCTTCGGCTTGGCGATGGCGCCTTCGATCGCTTTGGCGACAGCGTCGGGGTCGCCGCCGAGCTTGGCCAGCATCCCCTTCTCGTAGACGTCTGAGGTCGACTTGGCAACGGCGCCGTTGAACTCCGCGTACGGCCCGCTGTCCGACGCGGTGATGCCGGCGACGGCGGCCTTGTCGAAGTTCGTGCGGATGATGCCCGGCTGGATGATCGTCACGTCGACGCCGAAGCCCTTGACCTCGAAGCGCAGCGCGTCGGACAGCGCCTCGACCGCGTACTTGGTCGCGTGGTAGACGCCGCCGCCCGGGAAGGTGAAGTTGGCGCCCATCGAGCTGACATTGATGATCCGGCCCCAGTGCTGATCGCGCATCCCGGGAAGCACCAGCTGCGACATCCGGATCAGGCCGAAGACGTTCGTCTCGAACTGGCGTCGCACGTCGTCCATCGCGACGGTCTCGATCGCGCCGCTCTGCGAGTAGCCGGCGTTGTTGACGAGCACGCCGACGGCGCCCTCGGCTGCGACGACCGTGTCGACCGCGGCCTGCATCGATGCCTCGTCGGTCACATCGAGCGCCAGCGTCGTGCAGCCGGCGGCTGCGAGATCCGCGATCGCCTCCGCCTTGCGCGCAGTCGCGTAGACCCTGTGGCCGGCTGCGGCGAGCCGCTTGGCGGTGGCATGGCCGATCCCGGACGAGCAGCCCGTCACGAGCACGGCCTTCGATGGCGTGGACATCGCGTTCCCTTTCGTCAGGCGCCGCTGCGGCGCTGCGGCGTCATCCTACGGCGAGCCGCCGAGATGCAGCCTGGGCGCGGCCACCCGACGTCGCGGAGCCCGCATTTTGCTCCGATAGCCTGACGCCATGGCCACCTGCACGCACCTGGACACGATCACCGTTCTCGAGCCCGACGGTGAGGTCGCAGGCTGCGAGGAGTGCCTGAAGATCGGCGGCCGCTGGATGCACCTGCGGATGTGCCACAGCTGCGGCAAGGTCGGCTGCTGCGACAGTTCGCCGAACAAGCACGCCAGCGCGCACTTCGCCGAATCGCAGCATCCGGTCATGCGATCGCTCGAGCGCGGCGAGGACTGGAGCTTCTGCTTTGTCGACGACGTCGCGTTCATCATCGACCCGGAGAGCTGAGCGGCGCGGCGATGCCGTCCGCAGCGGTGCGTCTTGACGGGCTGCTGCGCGAGATCCGCAGCTGCGTCGTCTGCGCGTCCGAGTTGCCCGCAGGGCCGCGGCCGATCGTCCAGGCCGGGCCGACCGCACGACTGGTGATCATCGGCCAGGCGCCAGGCCGCCGCGTCCACGAAAGCGGCATCGCATGGGACGACCCGTCCGGGACACGCCTTCGCGACTGGCTCGGCTTGAGCCCCGAGGAGTTCTACGACCCCGCCCGCACCGCGCTCGTGCCGATGGGCTTCTGTTACCCCGGAACCGGCCCCTCCGGCGACCTTCCGCCGCGACCGGAGTGCGCGCCGCTGTGGCACGAGCGGCTGCTCGGAGAGCTCCCGGACGATCGCCTGACGGTGATCGTCGGCGCCTATGCGCAGCGACGCTACGCAGCCGACGCCGGTGCCGCGGTCACCGAGGTCGTCGGGCGCTGGCGCGAGCTGTTGCCGGCGCGCATCGTGATCCCCCACCCCTCACCGCGCAACCGGGCCTGGCTGGCGCGCAACCCGTGGTTCGAGGCCGACACCGTGCCGGCCGTCCGCGCACGAGTGCGCGCAGTGCTGGGCTGACGCTCAGCGCTCGATCCGCTCGTGTCGGCGCTCGCGGCTGATGTCGCGCCGCGGGCCGTCGCCCGATCCGCGGCCGGGCCGGCGCGCGGCCAGCAGCTCGTGGACCTTGGCGCCGAGCTGCGAGAACTTCTCCGTGTAGCAGGCGTAGTTGGCCTCGGCCGAGAAGCACGGCAGATCGAGCAGGTTGGCGAACTGCGGATCGCCGTAGCGGTAGCCCAGGTTCGACAGGATCGAGACGATGTAGTGCACCTGGGGCTTGCCCGGGAGGTTGCGCACGATGCCGGCATCTGAGCCGTAGTTGTAGGTCAGCCCGGTCTTGTCGAGGAAGTCGACCGTCGCCGCCGCGTTGCACGGACGCACGTCGGCGGGGTACGGGACGCCGTCGACCGTGACCGTGCCGTCGGGCTGGATCCAGCGCTCGGCGACGCGTGCCGGAATGCCCGGAGCCGGGTATGCGAGGCCGCAGAAGTTCGTCGTCGAGAGAACCTCGCGGAAGCCCTGGTCGGCGAGGTAGCGCTGGAACGTCGCGCGCGAGGCGTCGGACAGCACGTCGGTCTTGACCGGCCGGCCGGCGTCGGTCCTCCAGAGCACCTCCTGGCCGCCGTCGACGAGCAGGAAGAAGCGCGCCATGTCCAGCGCCGTCACGTGAATCTCGCCCGGGTTCCAGCGACCGCCGTTGGCCGGGTTGGTGCCGTTGACCTGCAGCGTGCCGAGGCCGATCGCCGCAAGCTGCGCGTTGAGGTCGTCGACGCCGTCGGTGCCGGGAACGCGGCCGGGCCGGTCGTGCAGCAGCTTCAGCATCGCGCAGGTGCTCTGGTTGCTCGATTCGCTGATCATCGGATCGAGCCAGTCGTTGATCGTCCGCGTGATCGGCGCGCCGTCGCCGCACAGCCCGGTCGCGGGATCGCCGGTCGGCGGCGGCGTGTACGTGTACGGCTGGCTCAGCGTCAGCGCCTCCTTGTCGGCCAGTCGCAGCACGCCGAACGCGACCAACACCTTGAACAGCGACGCCGGGTAGGGCGCCATGAACTGCAGCTGCGCGGACTCGCGACCCGGGACGATGTCGGTTCCGGGCGCGAACGGCGAGTCCCACGGGATGCCCCCGTCCCAGCGATCGATGTCCCACGCGCGGTAGCGCACGGCCGTCGTCCCGAGGTTGCGATTGATCGGCACGAGCACGCCGCTCGGGTAGTCCCGCGAGAGCAGCACGTCCGCGGCGTCGGACACCCGGCCGGACTTGTTCAGCGCGAACACGGCAACGTCGACGTTCGGCGTCGCCGCGACCTGCGGCGCCGGGATCGCCCCTGAGTCGAAGTCGACCACCTGACCGAAGCCGACGCCCTGGACGGCGCTCAGCAGCGAGCGTTCCAGCGGCGAAGGACCGCGGTCGGCCACGGCGACGGGCGCGAGGGCGAGCGTCGAGGCGCAGGTGATGGCGGCGAGCAGCAGTCGGCGGGTCATGCCGGGCACCCTCTCGAATCGACCCGCGACGCGCAAGGGCGTGTCAGAAAACGATGACAGGCGCGGGGAGGGCGTCGCTGCCGGTGTAGCGTGGTCCCCTGATGGCCGCCGTCAGCCCCCAGACCGAACGCCCGCCTGCGACCGGCGTCGGCACCGGCGTCCCGGACGATCTGCCCGACGAGCTCAAGGCCGGCGGCTCGCGGCGGCGGATCGCCATGCTCGCCGCGCTCGCGGTCGTCACGGCGCTGCTGATCAGCACGCTGCCCGGGCTGTCCGAGGTCCGCCAGCGCTTCGCCGACGCACAGCCCGGCTGGCTCGTGGCGATGGTGCTGCTCGAGGTCGCCTCGTGCCTGTCGTACGTCGTCGCCTTCCGCAGCATCTTCTGCTCGCGCCTGAGCTGGCGATTCAGCTATCAGGTCGGGCTGGCCGAGCAGGCGACGAACGTGCTGGTGCCGGCCGGCGGCGTCGGCGGGCTCGCACTCGGGGCGTGGGTCCTGAGGCAGGGCGGGATGGGGACCGAGCGGATCGCCCATCGCAGCGTCGCCTTCTTCGTGATCACCAGTGCACCGAACTTCATCTGCGCGGCCTTCGCCGGGCTGCTGCTGGCCGGTGGCGTGCTGCCGGGCGCGGGTCCGCTGGCGCTGACGCTTCCGCTGGCGCTGCTCGCGTGTGCGGCGATCCTGACGGTCGCGACGCTCCCCTGGATCCTTGAGCGGGTCGGGGTGATGGGCGGCACGACGGGTGTGCCCGCGACCCGCCGCGAGCGCGCCGCTGTCCTGTTGCGGCGCGGCGTCCTCTCGGCTGCCGAAGGCGTCCGCGATGCCCGCGAGCTGCTGCGCACCCGCCAGGGCGGCGTCATCTTCGGCGCGGTCGGCTACATGGCATTCGACGTGGCGGCGCTCGCCGCGGCCTTTGCGGCGCTCGGCTCGGTCCCGCCGGTGGGTGCGTTCCTGTTCGCCTACGTGATCGGGCAGCTCGGCGGGCTGATCCCGCTGCCCGGCGGAATCGGCGGCACCGACGGCGGCCTGATCGGCGCGCTGACGCTGTACGGCAGCCCGCTGGCAGAGTCGACCGCGGCGGTGCTCGCCTATCGCTCGATGCAGCTCGGCATCCCGGCGATCCTCGGCTCGATCGCGTTCATCCAGCTGCGTCGCACCCTCGCTCGGGGGGGCGCGCCGGCGGCGTTGTGCGAACCGTTCCCCGGGGGACTGCCGGTCGTGAAGCTGCCGGCTCGGGCCTGAGCGGCGCCTGCTGGGGCGCCATCAGCCCCTGTGTACGCTTTTCCGCGTGGCTCGATCGACAACCCCGGTGCTCTCCGATGCGCAGCTCGAACTGCTCACCGAACACGGCGAGGAGCGCACGGCGACGGTCGGCGAGACGCTGTTCACGGTCGGTGACGCGGAGTACCCCTTCATCGCGATCATCGAAGGCGAAGTCGCCGTCGAGAACGAGTACGGCGACGAGATCGTACGCCACGGCGCGTCCGGATTTCTCGGCGAGATGAACCTGCTGTCGGGGCAGACGGTCTTCCTGACGGCGGTCGTGACCGAACCGATGCGCTACATAGCCGTCGATCGGCTCGAGCTGCGCGGCCTGTTGTTCGAGGACGGACCGCTCGCCGATCTGCTGCTGTCGACGTTCATGCAGCGACGCGAGGCGCTGCAGGAGCGCGAGGACGTCGGCATCGAGATCATCGGGCCGCGCTCATCGGCTGACACGTTGCGGACGGTGGAGCACGCCCGCCGTTCGCGCCTGCCGTTCACCTGGCACGACCTCGAGGCGCTCGGCGATGGCGCGTCGCGCGACCTGATCGCCGAGCTGCCACCCGACCAGCTGCCGCTGGTGCGCATCCCCGGCGGCGCTGATCTGCGCAACCCGAGCAACGGCGAGCTCTCGCGAGCCCTCGGCATCGGCGCGCAGTTGGACGCGCGCGAGGCGGTCGACCTCGTCATCGTCGGTGGCGGCCCGGCCGGCCTGGGCGCCGCGGTGTACGGCGCGTCTGAGGGCCTGTCGACACTGGTGATCGAGGGCACCGCACTCGGCGGTCAGGCCGGCACCTCGCGCCGGATCGAGAACTACCTCGGCTTCCCCGCCGGCATCAGCGGCGCTGAGCTGACCAGCCGCGCGATCACCCAGGCTCGCAAGTTCCAGGCGCGGACGGCGACCCCGTATCGGGCAAGCTCGCTGGAGCCGGGCACCGAGCGCCACGTCGTGCGACTCGAGGACGGCAACGAGATCAGCGCCCGCGCGGTCGTGCTGGCGACCGGCGCCCAATATCGCCGGCTGCCGATCGAGGGGATGGAGCAGTACGAGGGACTGAGCATCTTCTACGCGGCCGGTCCTGCGGAGGCCCAGCGCTGCGGCGCGATGCGCGTCGGGGTCGTCGGCGGTGGCAACTCGGCGGCGCAGGCGGCTGTCTGGCTCGCACGCGGTGGCGCACTCGTGACGTTGCTGCATCGTCGCGAGAACCTGAGCGAGACGATGTCGGACTATCTGATCCTCGAGCTCGAGCGCTACGGCGTCGCCGTGCGCAACCGCAGCGAGATCGCGGAGCTGCACGGTTCCGACGGTCAGCTGTCCGCCGTGACCCTGCGCGACGGGACGCGACTGTCGCTCTCGTTCCTGTTCCTGTTCCTCGGCGCGACGCCGTGCACGGACTGGCTCGGCGACAGCGTCGCCCGTGACGAGCATGGCTTCATCCTCACGGGCGCAGATGCCGGCAGTGACAACCTGCTGGAGACGAGTGTCCCCGGGGTCTACGCCGCTGGCGACGTGCGGTCCGGCTCGACGAAGCGCTGCGCGACGGCCGTCGGCGAAGGCGCGCTCGTCGTGCGGCTGGTCCACGAGCGTCTGTCGGGCGTCGCGGCCTGACCGCCTGCGCACCGCCGTCCAGGATCCGGCGACGTGGTTCACTGGACCGCATGCCCGCCGACATCAAGGACTCGCTGCTCGACGCCGTCGGCGACACGCCGCTGGTGCGCCTGCCGCACATCGGGGCCGGCCTGACGCCGCAACTCGTCGCCAAGGTCGAGTACATGAACCCCGGCGGCTCGATCAAGGATCGCCCGGCGGTCGCGATGATCGAAGCGGCTGAGCGCGAGGGCAAGCTGCGGCCCGGCGGGACGATCGTCGAGCCGACGTCGGGCAACACCGGCACCGGCCTGGCGATCGCCGCGCGCCTGAAGGGTTACCGCGTGATCGCGGTGATGCCGGACAAGATGAGCCGCGAGAAGATCGACCTGCTGCGCGCGTACGGCGCCGAGGTCGTCGTCGCGCCGACGGCCGTCGCGCCCGACTCGCCCGAGTCCTACTACCGCGTCGCCGATCGCCTGACCGAGGAGATCCCGGGCGCGTTCCAGCCCAACCAGTACTTCAATCAGGCCAACCCGCAGTCGCACTACGCCTCGACCGGGCCAGAACTGTGGGAGCAGTCGGGCGGCGCGATCACGCACCTCGTCGCCGGCGTCGGGACGGGCGGGACGATCACCGGCGTCGGCCGCTACCTGAAGGAGCGCAATCCCGCGATCCAGATGATCGGCGCCGACCCCGCCGGCTCGATCTACTCCGGCGGCGAGGACGCCGTGCGGCCCTACCTCGTCGAAGGCGTCGGCGAGGACTTCTGGCCGGCCACCTTCGACCCCTCGATCGTCGACCGCTACGTGATGGTGACCGACAAGGAGTCGTTCCTCGCGACGCGACGCCTGGCGCTGGAGGAGGGCATCCTCGCCGGCGGCTCTTGCGGGACCGCGCTGCACGCCGCGCTCGTCGTGGCGGCCGAGATCGACGACCCCGAAGCGATGGTCGCCGTGATCCTGCCCGACGGCGGGCGCAGCTACCTGTCGAAGGTGTTCAACGACGCCTGGATGACGCAGCACGGGTTCCTGGAGCGGACCGGGGCGACGACCGTCGGTGATGTCGTGCGCCACAAGCGCGAGGGCGGCGAGACGCCGTCGCTCGTCAGCGTCAGCACGAACGACCGCGTCGCCGCCGCGATCGCGCTGCTGCACGAGCACCGCGTGTCGCAGCTGCCGGTCGTCAGCGGCAGCGACGGGACGAGCATCGTCGGATCGGTCGACGAGCGCGGATTGCTGCGCCGCGCGATCGACGATCCAGAACTGCTGGAGCACGACGTGCTGGGCGTGATGGACGCGCCGTTTCCGGCGGTGTCGGTCGCCGACGACATCCGCGATGCGGTCGCGCTGCTCAGCGGCGAGCGCCAGGCGCTGCTCGTGACGGACGACAGCCGCCCGGTCGGCGTCGTCACGCGGACGGACCTGCTCGAGGCGCTCGCGCGATGATGCGCCGATGAGCTCCGACGCCCTCCCCGACGATGCGCGCTTCGCCACGCGCGCTGTGCACGCCGGCCTGCGGCCCGATCCGTACTACCGCTCGATCGTCCCGGCGATCCACCAGACGTCGACCTTCGTCCAGCCGGCGCCGGGGGACTACGTCGGCGACTTCGACTACGCGCGGACGGCCAACCCGACGCGCCGGGCGCTCGAGGACGCGCTGGGTGAACTCGAGGGTGGCCACGCGACGGCGTTCGCCTCGGGCCTTGCGGCCGAGAACGCACTGCTGACCGTGGTCTGCCACGCGGGCTCGCACGTCCTGCTCCCGCGCGACCTGTACGGCGGGACCTTCCGCCTGGTCGACAAGGTGCTGAAGCCGTGGGGCCTGGAGTACGACCTCGTCGACCAGACCGACCTCGACGCTGTCGCCGCCGCGATCCGGCCGCAGACGGCGCTGATCTGGGTCGAGTCGCCGACCAACCCACGCCTGGACGTCGTCGACGTGCCGGCGATCATCGCGCTGAGCAACGCGGCTGACGGATCGCCGCTCGTCGCCGTCGACAACACGTTTGCGACACCGGTCAACCAGCGGCCGATCGAGCTCGGCGCCGACTTCTCCGTGCACTCGCTGACGAAGTACCTCGGCGGGCATTCGGACACGGTCGCCGGCGCCGTGATCGCCGCCGACCCGCAGTGGGGGGAGCGACTGCGCTTCATCCAGAACGCCGCCGGCGCGATCCCCGGACCGCTGGACTGCTTCCTCGTGCATCGCGGGCTGCGGACGCTGCACCTGCGAATGGCTGCGAGCGCGGAGAACGCGGCGGCCGTCGTCGCGTTCCTGCACGACGCGCCGGGCGTGAGCGAGGTCGCGTGGCCCGGCTTCTCCGGCATGGTCTCGTTCCGCCACGACGACGCCCACGCGATCTGCTCACGAACACGGATCTTCACGCTCGCCGAGTCGCTCGGCGGCGTCGAGTCGCTGATCGAGGTGCCGCAGGCGATGACGCACGGGTCGGTCGAGGGCTCGGATGCCGCGGTCCCGGCGGACCTTGTGCGGCTGTCGTGCGGGGTTGAGGACGCGGCGGATCTGGTGGCGGATCTGCGTCAGGCGCTCACCGGCTGAGCAATGCCCGCCTTGCTCTAGCTGCCGGTCCGTTCGCGGTGCTTGCACCCGGGCCAACAGCATGGCCGGCGTTGCCCGCCCTCCAGCTCCTCCTGCGTCCGGCGGATCCGGAGTTCGCGGGTCGTCGCCTGCTTCGCGTGCTCGACCCAGCAGATGGATACCTCGCGGGGGCGCGGGCGATCGTGACGTGCCGCTCACTGTGGGTCGTGCCGTGGGCTCGGCTCGATCTCGCGCTGCGACTGCGCGCGTAAAGCCTCTGTCCGCTGAGGGTTTCATGCTCGGGCGATGCGCTCACGCTTGGGTCGTTCTGGCGGTTTCACGGTCGTGCTCGCGGCGGCGGCTGCGCTGCTGCTCGGGGCGGCGCCTGCTTCGGCGATCACGATTGCGGTCGACGCAGGGGGTGGAACGGACGCGCCGGCGTGCGGGACAGGCGCAAACCCGGCGTGTCAGACGATCCAGTACGCGATCGGGAGCGTCGCGACGCCGGGCGACCGGATCGACGTCGCTGCGGGCGTCTACACAGGGCCGGTCCTCGTCGACAAGCAGGTGATCCTCGCTGGTGCGCAGTTCGGTGTGGACGCGCGCACGCGCAATGTGCCGGCCGTCGAGGAGTCAGTGCTCACCGGCGGCGAGCCCGGGTCAGCGGTCGTCCTGTCGGCAACCGGAGCAATCGTCGACGGCTTCTCCGTCACGGGGAACACCTCGAGCGCTGGGATGTACACGATCGCCTCGGGATCGCACTACCGGATCCGCAACACGATCTTCGCCGACAACGTTTTCGGGCTCTACCTCAACACCGCTGCTGGCGAGGACACTGTCGTGCGGCATGACCGCTTTGACGCCAACGACCGGCCCGGAGGCGTGAGCGGCACGGCGATCTACTCCGACCAGGGCGCTCAGAACCTCAGGATCGAGGAAAACCGCTTCACGACCAGCTCGGGCGCGAGCGTGAACTTCGCCGCCGGCTCGCTGCAGAACGTGGTGCAGGACCGGCTCGCGATCGTGCGCAACGACTTCATCGGGACCAACTCGATGGTGCTCGTCGGCGCCGACGACGTGCTCGTCGCCGACAACCTGTTCGACGGCGGAGGCTTTGACGCTGTCAGTGTCTCCGGCGGCAGCAGCGACGTGGAGATCAGCGCCAACACGATCCGCGGCAAGGCCCGCGACGGCGTGCGCGTGCGCAACCCGTTCGGCGGTGGGCCAAACCGCGGGGTGCGCGTCGCCGGCAACTCGATCACCGGCTCCGGGCAGACCGCGATCCACGTGCTGCCCGACTCGCTGCTCGGCAGCCTCCTCGTCAGCGACAACCGGATCGCGGGCAACCCGACGGGGATCCTCAACGAGGACGACGACCCACTGAACGCCGAGGACAACTGGTGGGGATGCAACGACGGGCCTGGCGCGGCCGGCTGCGACACCGTCGCGACGGCAGGCGCCGGCGGCGCGGTCGACGCCAGCCCGCGGCGCGTGCTGTCGATCACGGCGGCCCCACACGCCATCGCGGCGGGCGGGCAGATCTCTGCCGTCACCGCGAGCTTGCGCCGCAACTCCGACGGCGCCGACCTCGGGGCGGCGGCTCCGTTTCCGCACGTGCCGGTCGCGTTCTCCGCGACCGGCGGCAGCGTGACGCCGAGCGCGGCGCTCGAGGCAGGCGAGGCGCACGCGACCTTCTCCTCCGGTGCCGCGCTGGGCGCGGCGAGCGTCAGCGCAACGCTCGACGTCGCCACGGTCGGCGCGACGCTCGACGTCGTGAGCGTCCCCGGGTCACAAGGCCCAGCCGGCGCCACCGGTGTGCCTGGCCCGGCCGGCCAGCAGGGGGCCCAGGGCCCGCCCGGCCCGACTGCCACCGGCAGGATCATCGTCAGCTACCCACAACGCGGCGCGCCGATGTCCTCCCGCGGCGTCGTCACGATCACTGTCCGCTGCGGAGCAGCGAGCGGACAGTCGTGCTCGGGCCTGCTGCGCCTGCGTCAGGGAAGCAGCCTCCAAGGCGCGCTGCTCGGCCAAGCCTCGTTCCTGGTCCGCGGCGGACGATCAGCAAAGGTCGTCGTTCTCCTCGGCGCCAGCGCCCAGCAGCGCGTGCGCAGCCGCGGGCGCCTGGCATCCAACGCCTACGCCACCCGAGCAGTCGCCGCGAACACCGTGCCCAGCGCACGCAGCACACAGATCAACGGGACGATTCTCGCGCCCTGAGCACCCTGCGCGGCGACCAGCGATCGATGCACGCGATGGCCGGGCTGGCGTGACCAGGTAGCGGTGCAGGTCTCCCTGACCGCCACGCTGGTCGATCTCCGGGACCCTCGACGAGAGCGCCATCGGGGGTCAAGAAGTACGACACCAAAACCTTCCCAAGCAACGTAAACGAGACAGAACTCCCTGCACTGCTGCGGTTTGGTCGGTCTTCACGGAGGGGGTGGGATTCGAACCCACGGACGAGGTCACCCCCGTCAACGGTTTTCAAGACCGTCCCGTTCAACCGCTCCGGCACCCCTCCTGGAACCAGCGGAACGGTAGTCGTTCCCGGCCTACCGCTTGCGCTTGACGGCGCAGGTCCGGTAGCGCCGCTGGGCGGTCAGTGTCTTGCCCGCGGAGGTCTTCAGGCTGATCGTCACGGTGAACCGCCCGCGAGGCAGGCCGCGCAGGTCGACGGGCGCCGTCAGACGTTTCCCGCGGACGGTCTGCACGCGCTTGCCGGTGACCTTGACCGTCGCCGAGACGATCGTCACGCCGGCGAGATTGCGCAGCCGGATCTTGAAGTTGCGCCTGCTGACGCACGCCTTGGACGACGGGAAGACGATGATGTCGCTCGCCTTCGGGGCGGGCTTGGGCTTTGGCACGACCGGCGCCGGGACGACGGGCGCCGGAGCCGGCGGCACGACGACGGCTACCGGCGCTTCGACGGCCCCGACGTCGCAGACCGGTCCGGCCGGTCGCGCGACGCCCCGCTGGTCCGCAGCCGGGCACGCCGAAGGATCGCCGCGATCGACCGCCGGACTGCCGGCGAGCGGCAGGTGCGTGAGCGTCGGCCCACCGTTGTCGGCGAGTGCACCGAGCAGCGGGTCGGTGCTCACGAGGTCGCCGGCGGCCGCGAATCCGCAGCTCGTGCCGGCGTCGATGTTGTGCCCACCCGACGTGATCGGCCCGATACAGGCCGTCGTCCCGCTGGCGACGATCGTGTTGCGCAGCGTGATCGCCATCGGGGTGGGGCCGCACGCGCCCGCGAGCGTGACGCAGCTGTCGAGGTCGGCCGCCGTGACGTCCGCGATGTTGTCGCGCAGCGTGACGTTTGTGAGCGTCATCGTGCCGGAGCCGCTGCCTTGGATGCCGCCGCCTCGCCCGGTCGCATGGTTGCCGCTGATCGTGCTGTTGGCGATCGCGATCGTCCCGCCGCCCGAGATCGCGTGGACACCCGCGCCGTAGCGCGCGGTGTTGCCCACGATCGTCGAGCCGCTGATGCTGACCTTCCCAGCGGAGTCTTGGAGCACGCCGCCGGCGTCGGGGAACGGGCCGCCGGAAGCGGCGTTCTCGCGGATCGTCGAGTCGACGATCGTGACCATGCCGGCACCGTCCTCGACGACGCCGGCGCCGAAGGCCGACGTGTTCCTGCTGACGGTCGACCGCGTGATCGTGATCGTCCCGGTACCCGTCTCACCGACCCCGCCAGCCTCGGTGCTGCCGTGGTTTTCCGTGATCGTCGAGTCGGTGATCGTGATCTGACCGCCCCCGTCGTCAACGACGCCGCCCGCGAACGCGGCGCTGTTACCACGGATCGTCGAGCCGACGATCGTCACCGTTCCCCCGAAGCGCTCGTTGACGCCGCCGCCCTCGGTATTGACTACCGGAGCTGTGTTGTCGAGCACGTTCACGCGCGTGAGCGTCAGGTTCGCCGTTGTGCTGTCGGTTGCGACGCCGGCTCCGTCCTGCGCGACGTTGTTGCGCAGCGTGACGTCGGTGAGCGTCAGCGATCCGCCGACATCCGTGCCGGCCATCGGGTGAACGCCGACGCGGATCGCGCCGCCGGCCGTCGTGGGCGCCCCGTCGGTGGCCAGCCCGCCGGTGACCGTGATCCCCGAGATCGCCACCGTCGTTCCGGCGGTGTCGAAGACGCGATCGATGCTCTTGCCGTCGATCGTCGTCGTTGCCTGCCCGGCGCCCGTGATCGTCAGCGCGTCGGTGATGTCGAGGTCCCCGGTCGCCGCGGGATCGGGGCCATCGGCGCCGGCGATCGCCAGGTTGTAGGTGCCGGCCGGAAGCGTGATCGCGTCCGCGCCCGGCGATCCCGCCGAGTTCGCCGTCTGGATCGCCGCGCGGAGCGAGCACGGCGCCTCGCAGATGCCGTTCGCAGGACTTGCGTCGACGGAGTCGGCCATCGAGCCGACGACGATCGTCTGTGTCGCGCCGGCGGCCGGAGCGCCGCCAAGCACGGCCAGGACGCAGACTGCGAGTGCGGCTGCGATACGGGAACCACAACGACGCGACGACATGGGCGCTCCTTCGCTGGCGACCCCGGCGGTGCAGGGTTCGAGGACTCTAACCCCGCGGGCCGGCCGGTAGGGTCCGCCGCCCATGCGCCGACCCCTTCCAGTCCTGGCCGCGCTCGTCGCCGCCGCCCTGCTCGCGGCCGGTTGCGGGTCCAGCGGCCCGAGCACCAAGGACACCTACACGGCGGCGTTCACGCGGATCAACCAGGAGCTGATCGGCGCCGGCGTGGACGTCGGCAAGGCGGTCACCACGGCAAGCACCAAGACCAACGCCCGCATCGGCGTCGACTTCGCGCGGCTGTCGGACCGGGCCGCCACACTCGCCGGCCAGCTCGTCAAGCTCGTGCCACCGAAGGAGGTTGCGGCCGATCACGCGCTGCTCGTGAGCGGGCTGCGCAAAGAGGCCGGCAGCCTCAACCGGATCGCCGAGGCCGCCGTCAACGGCGACGTCGCGGGCGCCACGAGCGCCTCCAAGGAAGCCGTCAGCGGCGCGGCCGGGATCCGCGACCCGCGCCGGCGAATCGCCACAACGCTGAAGCTCGACCAATAGCGCCGCGGCGCGCCGCACCCGCGAAACCCGTGGGTACACTGCCGTCCTTCCCCGGAGAGGTGGCCGAGTGGCTGAAGGCACTCGCCTGCTAAGCGAGTAACGGGGGTTAACCTCGTTCGCGGGTTCGAATCCCGCCCTCTCCGTCCGCGCGAAGCTGTGTCAGGTCATCCCGTAGGGTCCTGACACCTGCGGCTCCGCCGGAACCGCACCTCTCGGAAGGGAACATCATGGCCCGGTCTCGCAGGCCCTCGCCCGCCCTCGTGGTCGCGCTGCTCGCGCTGCTCGTTGCGCTCAGCAGTTCCGCAGGAGCCAGTCCGGTCGCCATCGTGGCCAAGACGCTGAGCGGATCGTCGATCAAGCCGCACTCGATCCCGCTGAGCGCGCTCAGCCCCGCGGCGGTCAAGCAGCTCCGCGGAGCTCCAGGCCCCAAGGGCGACGCCGGGGCGACGAACCTTTCCGTCGTCGCTCAGACGTGCGGTCCGGCTCCTTGCACGAGCGCCACGGCGGCCTGCCCGGCCGGAGCTCGCGCGACCGGAGGCGGCGGGATCGTGGTGGGAAATCAGCTGCTCTTCGAATCGCAGCCGATCACGACGAACGGCACACCGACCAGTTGGGCGGTCGCGGGCGGCGCCGCAAGTCCCCCGTCCACAGGGACGCTCACCGCCTACGCGGTCTGCGCGTCGCCGTAAGCGTGCGGGAGCGCGCGCTAGCATGGCGCGCGCTGCGCCCGTAGCTCAGCTGGATAGAGCGTCGGTCTACGGAACCGAAGGTCAGAGGTTCGAATCCTCTCGGGCGCATCGGGAACCCGCTGGTAACGGCGGGTTTTCTCGTTATCTGGGCTCCCGTCACCGGCGTCGAAG